>CAKUEM010000004.1 GCA_934646115.1 uncultured Oscillospiraceae bacterium | reverse complement strand
GCTCCAGACTGCTCTGCAGCACCGGCCAATCCTCCCGACTGGCGCCGCCCCAGCCCGTGATCTGTGCATCGCTGCGCGCCGCGCCCGGCGCAACCTCCGCGAGCGCAAGCGGGATCTCCACATCGCGCCACGTCTTTTTTTTGCTCAAAAATTTGCGGACGGAAAACGTGATCTTATCCCCCGCAACGTCACGCGCGCCCCACTGCGAGATCGTGAGCAAAAACGTCGCGGTTTTCGTCTCGCGGTCCACATGCAGGAGCTGGCAGGTCGCCGAGCTGTCAAACCCGCGCTCGATCGTGTAGCTGTCATACAGATCCACGGTTTCATCGATGCGGTCGCCGGTCAGATCCGTCATCGTAATATAAACTTCGGCAACATTGCCATGGATCGCCGCGGAGACCACCTCCATCCGCACGCCCTGATCCTCGCAGGACATGCAAACCGGCGTGAACCGCTGCGCGATCCCGGGCGCAACATGACGCATCAGCGCCGCGATCTGCGGCGTGGCGACCGCCAGCGTTGGGATCAAAACAGCAAGCGCTGCGACCATGGCAGCCGCAACCGCCATGCGCCGCAGCCGTGGACGCGCGCGGCGTTTCTCCTGCAGAACCCGCTGCAAAAGCGCCGGGTCGGGCTTGATGGGATCATAAAGCGTTTGATAGGCATTTTTCATCATCTTCCTCCTCCAATATCGCCTTTAGCTTGCGGCGCGCACGCACCAGCTGCGTCCGCACGGTCGCCGGCTTGGTGTGAAGCAGCGCACCGATCTGCTCTGTCTCCAGCTGTTCATAATAAAAAAGGTGCAGCAGCGTGCGGTCACGCACAGGCAGCGCCTGCAATGCGTAAAACAGCTCCCGTTCTGGCGGCGTGGCGGCGGCGTTTAGCTCCTCAAGCGGCTGCGTGTGTCGCCGCCATGCGCTGTGGCACAAGCTTTTCGAGCAGTTGATCGTCACGCGGATGAACCATGCGCGCGCATGCTCCTCGCTTTCAAACGCCGGGCGGCGGCTCAAATATCGGGTAAATACATCCTGAAAAATATCGTCTGCGTCGCTTCGATTTCCGCAGCGCGCAACGGCAAGCCGAAACACCATGTCCGCATGCCGCCGGATCATGTCCTCCGCCTGTTCGGTCATGCGATCCCTCCTCTCCATAAGGAATACCGCGCAGCGGCGCGAAATGCTACACCGCGCCCGAAATTTTTTACCAAACGGTGCGCAGCCGCGCGATCCCCTCGCGGATCTGCGCAATTTCAAGCGTTGCGTAGCCGAGCAGCACCGTACTTTGATAGCGCGCCGGCATCCTGCCGACAAAATATGGCGAGATCGGATAAACGCGCACGCCGCAGCGCTCTGCCGCAGCGCACATTTCCGCCTCGCTCATGCCGCCGCAATGCCGAACGAGCAAATGCTGCCCCGCATTTTCGCCATGGATCTCAACCTTTTCGCCGAACGCCTCGCAAAGCGCCGCATCCAGCGCCGCGCGCTTCTGGCGATACACCTTGCGCATTTTATTGAGGTGCGTTTCAAAATGCCGACGATTTAAAAACTGCGCCAGCACAAGCTGATCCAGCTTCGACACGCTGCTTCCAAACGCGCTGCAGCTCTCGCGATAGCGCGCCATCAGCTCGCGCGGCAGCACCATATAGCTGATACGCAGCGCGGGCGAGATCGCGCGCGAAAAGCTGCCCAAATAGATCACGCGGCCGTTTTGGTCAATGCTCTTGAGCGCCGGATACGGCTTTGCATTATAGCGAAATTCACTGTCATAATCGTCCTCGATCAAATAGCGCCCCGGCGCGCCGTTCGCCCAGTTGATCAGTCCGATGCGCCGCGAGATCGGCATCGTGACGCCCAGCGGAAACTGATGCGCCGGCGTGATATACGCCGCCAGATTTTCATACGCGCACAGCGGCTCGACCGGCATGCCCTGCCGATCGATCGGGATCATGAGCACCTCATGCCCCATGCGCCTGAAAAATAAATACGACTCGTGATAGACCGGGTCCTCCATCGCGATCTTGCAGCGGTCGTCTAAGATGTAACTGAGGATCTGCAGCAGATTATCCGTCCCCGCGCCAACCACAATCTGCTCCTCCGTACAATGCACCCCGCGCGACATATAAAGATAATTCACAAGCTCGCGGCGCAGCGCAAGCTCGCCCTGCACCGGCGAACGCGCGAGCAGATTTTCGTCGTATTCATCAAACGCGTTTTTCATCAGCCGCCGCCACGTACTATACGGAAACCCCGCGCGGTCCACACCTGTGATCGCGAAATCCACATCACAACGCGCATGCTCCGGCTGCCGTGCGGCGCGCTCCGGCGCGCGCTGTGCCGCGGGATAAAGCGTCTCTAACTCACAGACAAAAAAACCGCTTTTCGGGCGCGAGATGATAAACCCCTCGCAAAGCAGCTGCGCATACGCGCCCTCCACCGTGCTGACGCTCACGCCCTCTCGCTCTGCCATTTTCCGCTTGGATAAAAGCTTTGCATTCGCCGGCAAACGCCCGCTCTCTATGTCCTGCCGCAGCTTTGTATAAAGCGCGCGATACAGCGGCTCGCGCCGCGTTTCTTCATAATTTTGCATGCCCGCCACCCCAATCTGACCTTAAAAAATAATTGCAATCTGGTATTTTTAATATAGCCAGTTTAGTGCTATTATAATGCCAGACGTTTTCGACGTCAAGCAAAATGAGACAAAAAGCGAGGTTTTTTCAATGAGCAACACAACAACAAAAACTATGACGTCTGAGCGGATCAAAAGCATGACGATCGACGCACTTCTCATCGCCCTGACCCTGCTCGCCACATTTTTTATCAACATTCGCCTGCCCATCGCGGCAAACGGCGGGCTTGTGCATCTGGGAAACGTTCCGCTTTTCATCGCGGCGGTCATTTTCGGCAAGCGCAGCGGCGCACTCGCCGGCGCGATCGGTATGGGACTGTTTGACCTGCTCTCCGGTTGGACGCTTTGGGCGCCGTTCACATTTGTAATCGTCGGTGCGATGGGCTTTGTGGTCGGTCTGATTTTTGAGAAAAAGCATGACCACTTTGTGCTTTGGTATATTGTTGCCATGCTGGCGGCGCTCGCGCTGAAAATCGGCGGCTATTACGTGGCAGAAGCGATCATTTACGGCAACTGGGTCGCGCCGCTCACCTCGATTCCGGGCAATGTGGTGCAGGTCGGCACCGCCGCGATCATCAGCTTCCCGCTCGTGCTTGTCATGCGCAAGCTCTTCCCGAAAAAGGAGGCGTGAGTATGCTGAAGGTCATGACACCGGGTCCCACCCAGGTGCGCGAGAATGTGCGCGCCGCCCGGGCGCTGCCCACAACGAATCCTGATTTGGATCTGTCATTTTATGACGAATATCGCGATGTTTGCCGCGACCTTGCGCAGTTTTTCCATACAGAAAATGAGTTTTTTCTGCTCAGCGGCGAGGGAATCCTCGGGCTGGAAGCGGCATGCGCTTCTTTGATCGAGCCGGGTGATCGCGTTCTTGTGATCGATAACGGCATTTTCGGGCGCGGCTTCGCCGATTTCGTAAAAATCTATGGCGGCGATCCGGTATTATACTCCGTTGACCCGCAAAACCCGGTCGATCCGGACGCTTTGGCCGCCTTTTTAGAGCGTGACCATGCATTTCGCGCGGCGACGCTGGTGCATTGCGACACGCCGAGCGGTATGCTCAACGACGTGGAAACGCTTTCCCCGCTGCTCAAGCGCTACGGAATTCTCACGATCGTCGACTCAGTGTCTGCGTCATTCGGCACGCCGCTTGACGTGTCGCGCGCGCAGATCGATATTCTGTGCGGCGGCTCGCAGAAGGCGCTTTCCGCGCCGATCGGGCTGACGTTTCTGGGCGTAAGTGCAGACGCATTTGCGCGCATGGATGCGCGGCGCACGCCGATCGCATCTTTTTATCTCAGCATTTTAAGCTATCGCGATTATTACGCAAAAAAATGGTTCCCCTACTCCATGCCGATCAGCGATATTTACGGATTTCGCGCCGCGCTGCAAAATGTGCTGGACGATCCGGAAATTTTTGCGCGGCACGCGCGCATTGCGCGCGCCTGTCGAGAAGCGCTCACGCAGGGCGGGCTTTCGCTGTATCTGCGCGCGGGTTTCTCGCCCACGGTGACGGTTTTTGACGTGCCGGCAGGGCTGACTGATACCGCGATCCTGCAAAAAGTTGCAGAGCAGGGTGTGATGCTTGCAGGTTGCTTTGATACGCTTGCCGGACGCGTGATCCGCATCGGACATATGGGCGAAAACGCAAATATCGAAGATATGCGCCTGACCATGCGCGCGCTGCACGATGCGCTGACCGCGCTGGGCAAGCCGCCGTGCTGCAATTTGGAAGCGGCGTTTCTCCACGCACTTGAGGCATAACAGCAAGAGCGCTGACCGATAAAACGGTCAGCGCTCTTTTATATTATTTTTACACGCGGCAAAGCGTATATGCCCGCCGCCCGATCCCGAGCCGCTCCGCATGCTCTAGGGCAACGCGCCAATTCGTGGTCGGATGCACCGCGTCAAAATGGTCGCCCTCCGCCGGACCGTGCGCAAGCATCGGCGCGCGATTGACCGCATCCGCGCACGCCGCATCCAGCGCGACCGGGTCAAACGATGCGAACATGCCGATATCCGGCACAAACGGCGTGTCATTCTCCGCACGGCAGTCGCAATTTGGCGAAACATCGATCACCAGGCTGATATGAAACGACGGACGCCCGGCAATGACCGCCTTGGTGTATTCTGCAATTTTACAATTTAAAATATCGTTTGATTCGTCCGACGCGGGGCACACCGCATTGGTCGGACATGCGCCCAGACAGCGCCCGCAGCCGACGCATTTCGCGTGGTCAATATGCGCCGCGGTATCGATCGTGATCGCGCCGTGCGCGCAGTTGCGCCGGCATTCGCCGCAAGCAACGCAGACCGCTTCGTTTACATAGGGCTTGCCCGCGGAATGCATCTCCATCTTGCCCGCACGCGAGCCGCAGCCCATACCCAGATTCTTCAGTGCGCCGCCAAATCCGGTGCATTCATGCCCCTTAAAATGGTTGAGCGAGATGATCACATCCGCATCCATGATGGCGCGGCCGATCTTCGCCTCGCGGACATACTGCCCGCCCGCGACCGGAACCGACACCTCGTCCGTCCCCTTCAGCCCATCGCCGATGATCACATGGCAGCCGGTAGAAAACGGCGAAAATCCGTTTTCATACGCGGCATTTAAATGGTCGATCGCGTTTTTGCGCCGCCCAACATACAGCGTGTTGCAATCGGTCAAAAACGGCGTTCCGCCGCAGGCTCGCACCACGTCTGCCACCACCTTGGCATAATTTGGCCGCAAAAAGGCAAGATTCCCCGGCTCGCCGAAATGCAGCTTGATCGCGGCAAATTTTCCGTTAAAATCAATGGTTTCCATACCTGCCGCGCGGATGAGCCGCACAAGCTTTTGCGGCAAATTTTCATGCGCGCTCGTGCGCAGGTCGGTCCAATACACATTGCTGCTCTTCATCTTGCATCACCCTCCGTGTTTTATTGTACAGGAAATCGCGGCGCGGCGCAAGCCATCACAGGCGCAGCAGCCGCTCAAACGCCTTCGGCATGCGCGCCGTTAACGTTAAAATCTCGCCGGAAAACGGACTTTTCAGCGCAAGCGTACTCGCATGCAGCGCAAGCCGCCCGATCGGGCTGGACGCCGCGCCGTATTTCCGGTCGCCCGCGATCGGATGCCCCAGGTCGTGCATATGAACGCGAATCTGGTTTTTGCGCCCGGTCTCGATCGCCACGCGCAGCAGGCTGTATTGTGTTCCGCGCCGCAGCAGCTCGTAATTCGTCACCGCGGAAACGCCGCGCTCTGCCGAATAAACCAGGTGTGTTTTCGTCTCGCGCAGGCGCGAGCGAATCGTCCCCCGCGCCTCCTCCGGGCAGCCCTCAACGACCGCAAGATATTCGCGCCGCAGCACCCGGTCGTTCCATGCATCCTGAAGCGCGCGTTTTGCCTGCTCGGATTTTGCAACGATCCAAACGCCCGACGTATCGCGGTCCAGCCGATGCACCACGAAGATCCGCGCGTTCGGGTCACCCCGCCGCACATACTCCGTCAGCATGCGATACGCCGTCCGCTCGCGCTCACGCTCGGTCGCGATGGTGAGCAGCCCCGCCGGCTTATCGATCGCGATCATGTTTTCATCTTCAAATAAAATCGGCAGCTCGTCCGGCTGCGCGCCGCGCGGCTGATTCCATAAAATTTCAACGACCATCCCCGGGCGCAGCGCAAAATCATGCTGCCCGACCGGCTTTCCATCAACATGCACCTGCCGCCAGGTCAGCAGCGATTTGATATTGTTGCGCGACTGCCCGCGCAGCTCCTGCTGCAAAAACGGCAATAATTCCTGCTCGCGCGATACGGCAAGCACCGTGTTTTTCTTCATGCTCATTCCTCATTTCCCATGCGGCGCAGACCCTTTGGATAATGATTTTTTAAAATCCCCCCGCTTATTTTCCCCCAGCCGAGCGGATAAGAATCCAGCGTTGCCAGCGCCCAACCCGGCGCGGTTTCAACGGCGATCGTTTCGCCGTGCAGATAGCGCATCGCCTCGGCGCGGCTGAGCGGCGCCACTCGCCTCGCATCCCCGGCGCGGCTCGCCATGGCAAGCGCATGCGCCGGCTCAAACCGCCCCTTCCTGCATATGCCGAGCGGCAGCCCCGGACAGACAACGCGCAACCCGGAAAGCATTTGCGGCGCAATCGATACCGCATACAGCTGGTCGCGATGCAGAAACAAATTTTCCGGCGGCGGCGCAAGAAATGTGTCGTCCCAAAACGTCAAAAATTCATCGGGCGCGGGCGCGCCGTCCGGCTGCTCCCACTCGCACGGCGAAATGCCCGGTTTTTCAAACAGCACGGCGAAATGCCCCTCGCCGCGCGCCTTATGCGGCCAGATGCGGCATGCGCCGCGCAGCGCTTCGCTTCCATCGGCCCAATCCGGTCGCCCGGGCGAAACATCCGGCAGCACAGCAGGAAGAATGCGCAACCCCAGCTCGCTAACCGCGCGCGCGGCGATGCGTTCATCCTCCTCCGGCGCAAATGTGCAGGTCGAATATACCAGCCGCCCGCCGGGACGCAGCATGGCGGCCGCATGGCGCAGAATGTCCCACTGTCTTGCGGCGCAATGCGCGACCGCCGCCTCGCTCCACTCGCCGCGCGTCGCATCGTCCTTGCGGAACATGCCCTCGCCGGAGCAGGGCGCATCGACCATCACGCGGTCAAAATATTCCGGAAAGCGCGCGGAAAGCTGATCCGGCATGGCGCAAACGACCGCCGCATTGCGGATCCCCATCCGCTCGATATTCTGCGCAAGAACGCGGGCGCGCGCGGGATACGGCTCGTTAGAAAGCAAAAGACCCTCACCGCCGAGCTGATCCGCAAGCTGCGTGCTTTTTCCGCCCGGCGCGGCGCAGAGATCAAGCACGCGCATTCCGGGCTTCGGCGCGAGCAGCGCGGCGGGGAGCATCGCGCTCGGCTCCTGCATGTAAAACAGCCCGGCGTCATGAAACGGCGACTTGCCCGGGCGCGCCGCAGGCGGATAATAAAACCCGCCCGCGCACCAGGAGACAGGAGAAAGCTCCATATCCAGCAGCTGCGCCAACGCATCCGGCGCGATTTTCCCTATATTCGCGCGCAGACCAAGCGCCCGCCGCGCGGAAAAGCTTGCAAGCCACGCGTCATACTCCGCGCCCAAAAGCGCCCTCATGCGCGCAAGAAATGCCTGCGGCAGCTCCATGTTTGATCCCTCCGTTTCAAAAACCCCCGGGAAGTCCCGGGGGTTTTCTATTCAGCGATTGCGCCGGATTTTATTTAAAATACTTGCTGTAATCGAGGTTTAACGTCTCGGCGATCATGCGCATCTCCGCGTCGGTCTTTTCGTTGACCGGAACGCCGTTTGCGAGCTTCTCCTTCGTCGACTCGACCTCTTTCTCGCCGTGGGTGTAGATGCGATCCTGCCCCTCCGCCTTATCGGAATCGCGAAGCTCCTGCAGGAAGGTGGACATGCGCGCGCGGATCTCCTTCTTGTCGCCAAACATGCCGTAATCGATCGCGATGAAGCCCTGCGAGGTCTCTGCGTTGCCGCCGTTGCAGCAGTGGTTCGAGGTTGCGCCGCCCGCGAGGATCGAGGTGAAGATCTCGCACATCATGCCAAAGCCATAACCCTTGTGCGAGCCGTTGATCGGCTGCGAGCCGCCGAGCGGAAGGATGCCGCCGCCGACCTTGTGGATGATGTTATAGAGCACCTCAGACGCATTCGCGGTCTCCTTACCGTTCGCGTCGACCGCCCAGCCATGCGGGAGCGGCTGCTCTTTCTTGTTATACACCTCAAGCTTGCCGCGCGGCACGACCGTGGTCGCCGCGTCAAACGAGAACTTGATCGGATCAGCCGGCATTGCAAGCGCGATCGGGTTGCTGCCGATCATTGCGCGACGACCGTAAGTCGGAACCATGATCGCCTCAGAGTTCGTAAACGAAAGACCGATCATATCCGCATCCGCCGCCATATCCGCATAATAAGACGCGATACCGAAGTGGTTTGCGTTTTTTACCATCACAAAGCCCGCGCCGATGTTCTTCGCCTTCTCGATCGCCATGCGCATCGCCTTCATCGCAATGGTCTGACCCACGCCGCCCTTGGAATCAATGATGGCAGAGATCGGGGTCTCATGAATGATCTCCGGCTTCACCTTCGGGTCGATATCGCCGCCGGTGACCGCCTTATGATAACGGATCAGGCGCTGCACACCGTGCGACTCGATCCCATACAGGTCTGCGCGAAGCAGAACGTCAACGATCTCCTCGCTCTCCTGCTGTGTAAAGCCGTAGCCCTTAAACACATCGGTGCAGTATGCCTTGAGCCCTTCGTAAGGCAATTTGATGTAACCCATTTTAACTTCCTCCTTATATGTATCTGTGCCGTTTTGGCATAAACTCACAACTTTAATTATCATAAAGGATTTTTTTGAAAAAATCAATATCCATTGTGACTACCTCTTGCGCGTTTTCCTGCCCAGAAGTTGCCGTTTTACACAAGTTTTCGGAAAACGCAAGCAAACCCGCCTATGTTTCGCACGCTTTTCTTGCTGCATTTCCGGAATTCTGCTGTAAGTTTCGCCGCATTTCGGCGCGCTTTTCATGCACTGTGCCGTCTGGTTTTTCGCCGCGTTTCGGCGTATAATAAAACAAAGGAAAGGAGCATACCCTATGGCTTTCATTATTGATGCGCATGCACATATCTATCCCGATAAGATTGCGCTGCGCGCGGCGGAAAGTATCGGCGAATTTTATAATATTGCCATGAGCTATGACGGCACGGTGGATCGCCTGCTCGAGCTGGGCGATCAGTACGGTATTTCGATGTTTCTCGTGCAATCCGTTGCGACCGCGCCGCAAAAAGTGGCGCATATCAACGATTTTATTGCGCAATCGGTTTCGCAGCATGCCGACCGGTTTATCGGCTTTGCCACGCTGCACCCCGGCATGGAGGACATCCCGGCGGAGGTCGCGCGCATCAAGGCGCTCGGTCTGCGTGGCGTGAAGCTTCATCCGGATTTTCAGAAATTTCATATTAACGACCGCGCCGCATACCCGATCTATGAAGCGATCGAGGGCGAGCTGCCGCTGCTCATCCACACGGGAGACAGCCGGTATCCGTTCTCAGACCCGAAGCGTGTTCCGCAGGTCCTGCGCGATTTCCCGAAGCTGCAAATGATCTGCGCGCATTTCGGCGGCTGGTCGCAATGGAACGAGGCCGAGCGCGTGCTTGCAGGTCAGAACGTCTGGATCGACACGTCGAGCAGCCTGTATGCGCTCTCTCCCGCGAAAGCGCGCGAGCTGATCGCCGCATTTGGCGAGGATCGCGTGCTCTTCGGCTCAGATTATCCGATGTGGAATCCGGGCGCGGAGGTAGAAAACATCCTGCGGCTCGGCTTATCCGAGCGCACTATGCAAAAAATCTTTTATAAAAATTTAAGCGAGCTGCTGCATCTGGGGCTTTAATCGCCCCGGCATTCGGCGAGAATTTGCGCGAGCGCGCGGGAAAATGCTTCATCCTGCGCAGGCTCGCGCTTTTTTGCCCCGCGCAAACGCTGCCCGGCGCGCCGCGCCTTTTGCGCCGCATGGCGCGAGAAGAGCAGCCCTTCGATGTTCTCCGCCGTATATTCCTTCCCGTCCTGATGCAGCACCCGCGCCCCGCGCGCAAGGCTCATCGCCGCAAGACCGTAATCCTGCGTGACGACCAGATCCCCCTTTGCGATCGCGTTGACCAGCGCAAAATCCGCGCTGTCGCGCCCTTTGGAGACCGTGATCGTCTGCGCGCCGGGATATTCTATTTGATGCGCGGTATCGCAAAACAGCACGCACGGAATGCCGTGCTCGCGCGCAAGCGCCGCCGCGAGCGCCGCGACCGGGCAGCCGTCTGCATCGATGCAAAGCTTCATCATGATCCCCCTACTTGAAAATGGGTTTCAGGCATGCCTGAAACCCATTTCTTATTTGATGTTCACGCCGCCAAACACGCACGTCGCCTTCACATAAATGGTTTTCGCGTCCTCGCCGCCATGCTGGAAATACTTGTTTTCCACGCCGCCAAACATCGGCATGGAATCCACAACGATCCGCAGCTCCGGCGGGAGCAGAATGTCGATCCCGCCAAAGATCGCGCTGCATGTAATGACCTGGTCAGAATCGATCACCGCATTGCGCAGATCGAGCTTCACGCCGCCGAACACCGCGCTGCAGCACGCGCCGCGAAACGGCTCATGCGGATAGATCACATCGTTTCCGCCGAAGCAGGCATGATAGCCCTGCTGCGCCTTCACGGTCACGGTCGGATGCGCTTTCTTTCCCCGCAGCTGCGCCACGATCACATAAATTCCAATCAAAATCAGCGCGACAGGCAGCGCAATTTTCCTAATCATATCAAACGTAATCACATCCTGCGCGGCGAGCAGCAGCAACACGCCGAGCGCAAGCCCAAACACATTGCCGAAATCGAAGCCGCTTGAAATGATGCTGTATACGCACGGAATGATGATGAAAAGCGACCACCAGCCGTCAAAAAACAAATGGAACTGCCACAGCGAAAACACATTTCCCAGCACGCCGACCCCAAGCGCGATCAATACCGCGCCGAGCAGAATTGTGGATATTTTGTTTCTCATACAAGAGCCTCCTTAAAAATGATAAACCCGGCGGCGACCGTGCAGATCGCAAGCAGCGGCACCACATAGCGGAATTTTGCCTTTGAAACCTTGTGATGAAATAGGAGCATCCCGACCGCCGCGCCCGGCGCGCCGCCGAGCAGGCACAGCGCAAGCAGCCCGCTCTCCGGAATGCGCCGCCAGCCGCAGCATGCGCAAAGCTTATCGACGCCGAACGCGCAGCATGCGACCGCGCTCATTACCAGGAGAAAATACAGCGGCCACATCATAGCGCCACCGCGCGCGAGAGATAATCAAAAATCGCCGCACGCGTCTCCTCATCCGGGCGCTCCAGCGCCAGCTCGCCCGCAAAGTGCAGCACGCCATAGGCCGGCTGCGCCCGCCCGGCGATATTCGCAGGAACCGGCAGCGGCAGCATGCCCATATGCTGCGCAAACACGTTGAACGCAAGCAGACATACATCGCCCGCGCCCTGCGGCGTGCCTGCGCTGGAAAACGCGCCGAACCGCTTGCCCGCAAGCGCAGCCTCCGTCCAAAACACGCCGCACGCGTCCATAAACGCCTTCATTGCGGCGGAAACATTTCCAAAATAAGTGGGTGAGCCGAAAAACAGCGCGTCATACGCAAGCAGCTGCGCCGGATCTTCGATCACAGGCACCGCGCGGATACCCTCCGCGCACTCGCGCGCCGCCTGAAATTGCGGCGCAAGCCGCTCAAAATTCGGGTCTGGCACGCGGAACATCGCGCAGGATACGCCAAGCTGCTCCAGCGCCCGCTGATACTCGCGCGCAAGCAGCCATGTATTGCCGCACACGCTGTGAAACACAATTGCCGCCCGCTTCATTTTCATTCCTCCCCTACTGCGCCGCAAGCTCAAACGGGACATGAAACCCTTTGATACGCCCGGTTTTTTGATTCATAACCTCAAGCACATGCGCGCAATGCTCCTTCGCGATCTCCACCGTGCTGTGATCGTCATGGATCGCGATCGCGCCGATATCATCGCCGGTCACATCCGTCTGCGCGGTCAGCGCGCCCACAATATCGCCCGGGCAAAGATTCCTCGTGCGCCCGGCGCGGATACAAAGCTTCGTCATCCGGTCGCGCGCCTCATCCTCCGCGCTGCGCGGACGGTCAAGCGCCCGCGCGAGAAGCGCAAGCGCCACATCGCGCGCGGTGCAGCCGGTTTCATCCATCAGCTCCGTCAGCACCGGGGCATACCGCTCTGAAATTTCGCCGGAGAGCGCCTCCTTCATGCCGGAGATCCACGCGCTCTGCCGCGCCTCCTCGATCACCTCTGCCGAGGGCAGCGCGCGGCGGCGGATCCGGCTTTTTGTATAGCGCTCAATGTTGCGAAGATCGCTCAGCTCGCGCCGATCGCAGATCAGCGTGATCGCAAGACCGCTTTTCCCAGCGCGCCCCGTGCGCCCAACGCGATGCACATAAAATTCCTGGTCCTGCGGCAGATCAAAATTAAATACCGTTTCGATGTCATCCACGTCGATCCCGCGCGCGGCAACATCGGTCGCAACAAGCAGGCGCGTTCTGCCGTTTTTAAATAAGCTCATGACCCGGCTGCGCTGCGTTTGCTTCATGTCGCCGTGCAGCCCATCCGCGCGATAGCCGCGCATCATGAGCAGCCCGACCAGATCATCCACCTGCCGTTTCGTGTTGCAAAAAATAATGGCGCGCACCGTTGCATGCAGGTCGATCAGCGCGCAAAGCGCATCCAGCTTGCGCGCGGCGGGGATCTCATAATACACCTGCTCGATCCCTTCCACCGTCAGCTGCTTTTTCGCAATTTTTACATGTACCGGATCATTCAAATAGCGCTTCGCGATGCGCAAAATTTCAGGCGGCATCGTGGCGGAAAACAGCGCGGTCTGACGCTGCTCCGGCAGCGCCTTGAGGATCGTTTCAATATCGTCGATAAAGCCCATGTTGAGCATCTCGTCCGCCTCGTCAAGCACGATGGTTTGCAGTTGGCTGAGATCCAGCGTTTTGCGGCGCATATGGTCCATAATGCGCCCCGGCGTGCCCACCACGATATGCGCCTGACGCAGCGCGCGGATCTGACTATCCATCGACGCGCCGCCATACACCGCGGCGCAGCGCAGCCCGCGCCGAAAGCGCCCGAATTTGCGGATCTCCTCCGCCGCCTGCATCGCAAGCTCGCGCGTGGGGCAAAGGATCAGCGTTTGCACACAGCGGCGACGCAGCGACGCGCGCTCTACCGCCGGAAGCCCAAACGCCGCGGTCTTGCCCGACCCGGTCTGCGACTGCCCGATCAGGTCATGCCCCGCAAGCAGCGGCTCGATACAGCGCATCTGGATCTCGGTCGGCTCTGTATATCCAACGGATTCGATCGCGCGGAGCACCTCCGGCGATAGGGAAAATTCTGAAAATATGCTTTGTTCCATAAAAAATTGTTTGCCTCTTTCTCCATGATATTCTTATTGCGCGCGCAATATTGCCTCCGCCACGCGGATTCCATCGACCGCAGCGGATAAAATTCCGCCCGCGTAGCCCGCGCCCTCGCCGCAGGGGTACAACCCCGCGAGCGCGGATTGCAGCGACGCATCGCGCAGGATGCGCACCGGCGAGGACGAGCGCGCCTCCACCCCGGTCAGCACCGCGTCCGGCATGGCAAAGCCATGCAGCTTCCGGTCAAATTCACAAATGCCCGCACGCAGCGCATCTGTAATATCCGGCGCAAACAGCGGCGCCAAGTCGCAGGGCACAGCGCCCGGCAGATAGCTGGGCGCAACCGTGCCAAACGCCTGCGAGGCGCGCCCTTCCAAAAAATCGCCCACGCGCTGCGCCGGCGCATGATAATTCCCGCCGCCCGCGGCAAATGCCGCCCGCTCAAGCGCGCGCTGAAACGCAACGCCCGCAAGCGGATGCGCATCCGGGAAATCCGCCGGCATGACGCCCACAAGCAGCGCGCTGTTTGCGTTTTTCTTATCGCGCGCAAAATAGCTCATGCCATTGGTGCAAACGCCGCCCGGCTCAGACGCCGCGGCAACAACCTGCCCGCCCGGACACATGCAGAACGTATACACCGAGCGCCCGGACGGCAAATGCGCCGCCAGCTTATAGTCCGCCGCGCCCAATGCGGGATGACCCGCAAATTTTCCGTATTGCGCCTCATCGATCAGGCATTGCGGATGCTCGATGCGCACGCCGACCGAAAACGCCTTTTGCTCCATCAAAACGCCGCTCTCATGCAGCATGGAAAACGTATCGCGCGCGCTGTGTCCGATCGCGAGCACGAGCGCCTCGCAGGGGAGCGTGATCTCCTCGCCGCCCGGCGCGGCAACGCGCACGCCCGCAAGCGCCGCGCCCTGTTTCACAAGCCCGGTCAGCCGATGCCGAAACAGCACCTGCCCGCCCAGCGCCTGAATGCGTTTTCTGAGATTGCGCACCACACGGCGCAAATGGTCTGTTCCGATATGCGGCTTCGCCAGATACAGGATCTCATGCGGCGCGCCCGCCTTGACAAACGCGGCAAGCACCCGCGCCTGACGCGCGTCACGCGTGCCGGTATTGAGCTTCCCGTCAGAAAACGTGCCTGCGCCGCCTTCGCCAAACTGCACGTTAGACTCTGCATCCAGCACCCCGGTCTTCCAAAACCGCGCAATTTTCATAAAGCGCGCGTCCACATCGTCGCCCCGCTCGAGCACGATCGGGCGCGCGCCCGCCTCGGCGAGCGTGAGCGCGGCAAAAAGCCCCGCCGGGCCGCTGCCCACCACGATCGGCGGATGCGCAAAATCGCGCCGCAGCGCGGGCGGCGGCGCCGCTTCCGGGCATGCCGCAACATGTTTATCGTGATTTTTCTTTAAAATGCGCGCCTCGTCCTCCGCCGCAACGTCGAGCGAAAAGACAAAATGCACATCCGTTTTTTCTCGCGCGTCCACCGACCGGCGCGCGATGTGCAGCGCCCGGATCGACGTTTTGGGAATCCCCAGCCGCCGGGCCGCCGCGCGGTGCAGCTCCTCCTCCGTCACAGAAAGCGGCATATTGAGATTTGTAATGCGGATCATGCCGCTCCCCTCCCGGAACTGTTATGCGTTTTGCGCGCTGCGCTGCCGCAGCGTTTCAAATAAGACCACCGCCGCGGCCGCCGATGCATTTAACGATTCGATCCTGCCCAGCATCGGGATCTTGACGGTAAAATCGCAGGTCTCGCGGACAAGACGGCTCATTCCGTCGCCCTCCGAGCCGATCACCAGCGCGACCGCGCCGGTCAGATCCGCCTGATACAGGCTGACGCTGTTTTCCTCGACCGCTGTGCCGAAGATCCAAAGCCCCGCCTCTTTCAATTCACGCAGCGCCGCCGTGATATTCGGCACGCGCGCGACCGGGAGATACTCCGCCGCGCCCGCGCTCGCCTTCTCGACCACTGCGGTCAGCCCCGCGCTGCGGCGTTTGGGAATAATCACGCCATGCGCGCCCGCCGCCTCTGCCGAGCGGATGATCGCGCCCAGATTATGCGGGTCTGAGATCTCGTCGCACACGACGACGAGCGGCGGACGTCCGGACGCCTCTGCGCATGCGAGAATATCGCCGATCGTTGCATACTCATGCGCGGCGGCAAACGCAATAATGCCCTGGTGCGCGCGTGTTTGGCTCATCATATCCAGCTTGCGCCGGTCACACGCGACAACGACCGCGCCCTTCTCCTTCGCCTGCATGGCAAGATGCGCGAGCATCCCGTCGCGCTCGCCCTTCGCGTAAAATACTTTATTGATCGTGCGCCCGGCGCGCAGCGCCTCATGCACCGCGTTGCGCCCCTCGATCATGCCCTCTGCCGAATTCTGCTCAAATTGCTCTTGTTTCATAAGTCTGCTCCATGTCTGTCAAATTGCCGGCGGTCCGCGCCGATTTTTACGAAAAATCGTATTCTCATGCAGATAGTATATCACAAAACCGCGCACGGCGCGAGTATTTTTTCATATTTCCGCCTATGCTGCGAATAGGATAGAATGCACAAGGAGGGGGTTTTATGTCTCGCACACGCATTTCGCTTATGTTTACGCTGCTCGCCGTTTTGGTGATCGCGGCGGGGCTGCTTCTTTATCCCACGCATGCAGCGACCGCGGCGCGCGATGCGCTCGCCCTGTGCGGCAACGTGTTGATCCCGTCGCTGTTCCCGTTTTTCGTCCTGTCCGGGCTTGTGATGGAGTCCGGGCTGGCGGCGCGGCTCGGGCGGCTGGGCGAGGGGCTGATGCGCCCGTTATTTCGCGTGTGCGGCGCGGGCAGCTCTACGCTGTTTCTCGGTCTGATCGGCGGATTTCCGGTCGGCGCGGCGTGCGCGGTCGAGCTGAATCGCCGCGGGCTATGCAGCAAAGCCGAGACCGAGCGGCTGCTCGCCTTTTGCAATAATTCCGGTCCGGCGTTTTTGTTTGGCGCGGTCGGCGCAGGCGTCTTTCACAGCATGCGGATCGGGCTTTTGCTTTATGCGGTGCATGTTTCCGCCGCGATCTGCACCGGCATCCTCTTTCGCTTTTATCGTCGCCGCGAGCCGCCCGGGCATTGCGGCGCAGCCTATGCGCCGGCACAGCCGTTTTCCGCAGTGTTTCCGCAGGCGGTGAAAAACGCGCTGTTTTCCACGCTCAATGTGTGCGCATTCGTCCTGTTTTTCTCGGTGCTTCTGCGAATATTGACCGAATTTCACGTGATTCCGGCGCTTTCGCGCCTGTTGGGCGGCGGGGCGCTTGCGCAATGCGCCGTAACCGGCTGTCTTGAGGTGACAACCGGGCTGTGCGCGCTTTCGCCCACCCCGGAAACGCTTGCGCCGTGCTTTATCCTAGCGGCGGCGCTGCTTGGTTTTTCGGGGCTGTCTGTCCATTGCCAGGTGCTTTCGCTGCTCCCGAAGGACGCGCTCTCCGCTGCGCCCTATTTTTGCGGAAAGCTGCTCCATACGGCGCTCTCCGCGCTGTTTGCGCTTTGCATCACGCAGATTCCGGCGCTTTTTCCGCAAGCGGTCACCGCGTTTGCGCCAAACGCGCCGCATATGATCGGCTCTGCGTACTGGCTGTTTGCATGGTTCGCGCTTTTTCTTGCGATTCCGATAAAAAAACACTGGAAAATGCGGCGATAATGGTGTATGATAAAAGAAAAGGAGGCATGACCTGTGCTGTTTAACAAAGAAATCCCCGCGCGCTGCGCCTACTGCCTGTATGCAAGCCCGATCAACGAGAACGAGGCGATCTGCAAAAAGCACGGCGTTGTGCATCAAACTTACCGTTGCCGACACTATACTTATGATCCGACGCGCCGCGTCCCGCCCGAGCCGGAGGAGCTTCCCGCCGGGCAGTTTTCTGCGAAGGATTTTTCGCTGAATGCGGAGGAACGCTAGCGCAAAGCATGATTTTAAAAAGCGAAAGCATCCCGAAATCATTTCGGGATGCTTTTTTACTAAAAGTTCGGCGTATACTCCAAAACGCGCGGTTTCCACGCAATTTTGCGCACTTTAAAGTCAGTAAACGAGATCTGGCTGCAATATGTGCCCAGACCGACGCGATGCCCCGGCAGCGAATCCGGGTCCGGATCGGTCATTTCGATGACCAGCTTGCCATCCACACAGATGAAGCAATGCCCGCCGATGCTGCCCGCCTGCAGGTGATAAAGCTGCCCCGGCTTCATATCAAACAGCGGCGTTGCGCAGTTCGGGATACAGGTCGGATACCGCTCGATGCCCGCCTTGTTCTCCCACCAGCCGTTGAGCCCCGCGATATAGCCCTCCGCCGCGTCATTTTTCTCATAGTCCCACCCGGTGGTTTTCCAGGAAAAGTTTAAGTCATTATTGCAGGGCGGGATGGATTTCGCCTTGAAATCCAGCATGATATCGCCCGGGAACTCGCGCCAGGTGTAGATCAGCCCGCCCGCATTCTCGCGGTATGTTCCGGTGACCCATCCGTCTTTCACAGACCAATCTCCGCCGGAGATCTCCCAGTCGTTTTTCAGCGTTTCTTCGTCAAAGACCGGCGCATAGAGAATTTCAGACTTCTCCACGTCGATCTCCTTACTCATAATATACAGCATGAAACTTCCTCCTTCAATACCGGGAATATTTTATTACACCGCGCGGCGGAAGTCAACGGCGCAATTTGACAATCTTTTTCGCATATTTTTGCGCTTTCCCGTCATAATTCCAACGGTTGACAACGCGCCGCGCACCCGCTATAATAAATTCGTGAGTAAGCCAGACAGTCGCGGGTGCAGGGCGAAAGCCCGCACACGAGGAAAGTCCGAGCTCCATAGGGCAGGGATAACGGGTAACGCCCGCCGAAGGCGACTTCAGGAAAAGTGCAACAGAGAGATACCGCCGCAGCGATGCGGTAAGGGTGGAAAGGTGAGGTAAGAGCTCACCGGCCGGCTGGAGACTGTCCGGTCATGTAAACTCTATCCGGAGCAACACCGTGACGAAAAGCCGAGGGGGCGCATGCCCCCGGGAAAGACTTGCCCGGTCGTTTTTCAGAGGTGGCTGAAGCCATGCGGCAACGCACGGCTTAGATAGATGACTGTCAAATACAGAACTCGGCTTATAGACTTGCTCATAGTTTAAAAACCTTTAAACGCTTGTTTAGGGGTTTTTTGCATTTCGGAGGCAGTGATGAAAAAAACAAATGTGATGCGCCTGCTCGATCAGGCGAAGATCCCGTATGAATACAAGGAATACGCCTATGAGGAGAGCGATCTGTCCGGCGTTCACGCGGCGGAGGCGCTGGGGTTTGCGCCGGAAATGGTATTTAAAACGCTGGTTGCGCGGGGCGACAAATCCGGTCCCTGCGTGTTTGTTATCCCGGTCGCGGAGGAGCTCGATCTCAAGCGCGCTGCAAGCGCCTCCGGCAACAAAAAGGTGGAGATGGTGCATGTGCGCGACCTGCTGGGGCTGACCGGATATATCCGCGGCGGCTGCTCCCCGGTCGGCATGAAAAAATCGTTCCCGACTTATTTTGACAGCATGTGCACGCTGTGCGACCGGATCAGCGTCAGCGCGGGCGCGCGCGGCTGTCAGGTCGTGGTGGGGACGGATGCGCTGGTCGCCTACGTCGGCGGAACGGTGTGCGACCTGATCCGCTAACTCTTTTATGCTAATGCTTTGGCAGGGTGCGCGCCCTGCCATTTCTTTTTCGCAAAATTACCTTGACACACATAGTACTATGTGTTGTGATCTTATTCACAAAGAGGTAATCAAAATGAAAAATAATTTACCCCTTGCCCTGATCGCGCTGTTTTGCCTGATCCGGTTCTGGTTCATGCCCCAGCGGGAGCGCGCGCCGGTGGAAACGCATGCGCGGCAGCAGGACGCGCTGACGCATGACACCGCGGCGTTTGCCTCGATTCAGAATCTCTCCGCGCTCACGCTGGAATGGGAGGACGGCGCATATTCCTTTTCCCGCGCGCAGGTTGAAGCAATTCTGGGCGCCCCGCTGCCCTCGCCGCTCGATAAAGCGGTCTGGAAGCTTCGCGTGCAGGCGCGCCTTTCCGACCCGGCATTTCTCGCGCAGTTTTTTGCATAAGCGCTCATTCCCTGCGCGGCGGATAGCGCCGCAGCAACAGCACGGTCACGACCGGCAAAATGAGCTGCAACGGAATGAGGATATACAGGTTCCAGTTGCTCTCGATGCGGGCGCGCAGGCTCATCATATCCCAATATAAAAGCTGCGTTCCGCTCGCGATCAGCAGCGCGATCGGGGTTAAAATTCGCTGATAGCCGCGCGCGGAGAACAGGTGCGAGCAGGCGTTTGCGATAAAATAAAGGCATAACGTCGCGCGGATGAACACGAAAAATGTCATCGCGATCGAGGTCAGAATTTCCATGTGCCGGATATATCCGCCGATATTGCGGATCGATAAAATCGTAAATACCGGGAAGAATTCCGCCCCGGTCTGATTTCCGCCGATCGTGAGCACCGTGATCAGCGCGATCACGGCGGCAAAAATGCCCGCACTGAGCATTGCGCAGATCATCGTCCGCCGCCGGTTCGGCGCGCGCCGGATACTTGGATACACGGCAAACAGCAGCAGCGTATCGCCAAACTGGTTCGTAAAAATCGAAAGCGCGCTGCGCGCCGGGCGGAGGATCCCGTCCGCAAGAACCGGCGTGATATTGCGCGCGTCAAGCAGCGGCACGCCGAATATGACGAAATATAAAAACGTGATAATCACAAAATAAAACAGCATGCTCGCGCCGCGTGCAACGACCTCCAGCCCGGATTTTAAGCCCCATGCCGCAAGCAGAAGCAGAAGCAGCGGCAGCAGAAGCTGCGGCGTTTTGGAAAGCGCGGTCATCTGCGTAAAGCGCCCGAACAGCGCGAGCGACGTGGTGCATGACAGCGCCGCGTAAACGCAGAGCAGCGCCGTGACCACGCGCCCGCCCACATTTCCGAACGCGGCGGAAAGCATCTCAAACAGCGAGCCATACGGCCGCCGCTCGAAGCTGCGCGTCAGCAGCGCCCAAAGCAAAACCGCAAGCGCCGCGGCGAGCAGATACGCGATCCAGATATCGCGCCCGCAATCCGCGCCGAACAGCAGCGAATACGCGTTGCACATCGTAAAAATCACAAGCAGCGTAAACCCCTGCCGATTTGTAATGATCTCTTTTGTCATAGTTCTCTCCTCTTACCGCGCAAACATGGAAACCAGCCCGGAAAGCGACGCGCCCACATGATCCAGCCGAAGCGCAAACGAAGTGGGCAGCGCGAAAACCAGCGCCAGCACGGCCAGAACGCGATACAGCGTGCGCGCCGCGCGTCCCTCCGGTTCAGCGCCTGCGCACAGACGGTGATCGAGCCATAAAATCGCACCATATAGCGCCGGAACAATGATCAAGCCCAAGCCACTCACCCCCTTAGGTGCTGCGGCGCAGCAGCCCGGCGCTGTGCAGGCTGACATGCACGTCAAAGCGCGAATCCGGCAGCGGATTGCCAAACGGCTTTGCGACCAGTCCGCCCAGCTGGCGCGAAAGCAGCGCGCTCGCCTTTTCGCAGATTTCATGCCGCAGCGCGGAATCCATGATATCGCAAACGCCATCCACGCTGGAGAGCGAGACGATCACATCCAGGCGCGTTTGGTCTTTCAGCCGCGTCGGCACGGCGCGCAGGACCTCAAGCGACACGACCGCCCCGGAATCCAGCGTGATCGCGGGCAAATAGCCGCCTGCGCACGCGGAATCGACCAGCGAATATGCCTGCACCTCCTCGCCGCTCAGATAGCCGACGAGCGCTTTATTCTGAATCACAGCGCAGCCCTCAACGACCGGATACCGCTGCCCGTGATCCAGATGAACAGCGGGCAGCAGCGTATAGGAAAACCCGCGCTGAAGCTGCCATAGCTCGGTATCGACAAACCGGCGCGACGCCTCCTCGTTTTGCAGCACATGCGAGATATGCTCGCTCGCGATCGTGCCGCGCGGCGACTTGGCGCTGAGCACCTGCTTCGCTGTGCAGCCATCGCTCGCCACCGCAAGGCTTACGTTGGAATACACATCCTGCGCGCGGGACAGCACGTCCGTCACGGCGACCAGCTGCTCGCGCGCGACCTGCTCGCCCAAAATCACAAGCTCTGCGTGGCCCCAATACAGCTTCTTCCCGGCGGACATGATCGCATCGCGCACCGCATCAAACATCGTTAAACCGCGCGCCTCCAGCATCACGCCGCCGCTGGAGCTTAGTGATTCCGGCTCGCCCGTGATCTTCACCGTTTCAATGCAGACAAGGTATTGATTTTCTATAAAATCCACGCTCATACCCAGCACATAGCTCTGCATATTCGGCTCGTTGTAATCCCAGCAGCCGGTGAGCAGAAAAAGCGGCAAAAGCGCCGCAAAAAGCCGCCGTTTCATCGTTTTGCCCCCTTGTGCCGCAGACGCGTCAGGTTCCGCCGCTGGATCGCCGCGGGGCGCCGCCGCATCATCCACCACGGCGCGCGCACATAGACGTCCTTCGCGGTCTGCGCGCTGGTCGCGGACAGATAGCTCAAATACTCCACGCCGAAGGAGCGCAGGCTCGCAAGATGCACAAGGATCGCGATGATCCCGATCGCATAGCCATAGATGCCAAGTGTTGCGGCGAAAAATAAAATCAGCATCCGGCATAAAATCAGCTCAATATCGAGCTTCGGCGTTAAAAACGACGTGATCGCGCAAACCGCAACGATGATGATCATTTCGGCGGAAACAAGGCGCGCGGTCACGATGCTCTGCCCCAGCACAATGCCGCCCACCGTCCCGATCGTTCCGCCGATCGGCGCGGGCAGGCGCAGCCCCGCCTCACGCAGCAGATCGAACAGTACCAGCAGGATCACCATCTCAACGACCGCCGGAAACGGCACGGCATCGCGCGAATTCACAATGCTGAGCAGGAGATTGAGCGGGATCATCTCTTTATGATACGCGATGAGCGCAACATACAGTCCGGGCAAGCTGATCGTTAAAAAAAACGAAAAATAGCGCATGATGCGCGTAAACGTTGCAAAATAAAAATGATTATAATAATCCTCGTTGGATTGAAAATTCTCTAAAAACAGAAACGGCACGGTCAGCGCGAATGGGCTGCCGTCGCACAGGATCGCAACGCGCCCCTCAAGCAGCTTGCCCGCAACCACGTCCGGGCGCTCCGTCGTTCCGACCGTTTTAAACGGAGAGGCGCGATCGTCGCGGCACAGCTCGGCAAGATAGTTCGAATCCAGCGCCGCGTCGATCTCAAAGTGTTGCAGCCGCGCGGTCAGCTCCTCCAGCAGCATCGGCTCGACCAATCCCTCCACATAGCTTAAGCAAATGCGCGTTTTTGTGATTTTTCCAACCTCCATTGTCTTGAGCTTGAGCTTGGGATTTTTCATCTTGCGGCGCAAAAGTCCCATGTTAAACACCAAAACCTCAGTAAACGCTTCCTTCGGTCCTGCGACCGTGGTCTCCGTTTCCGGCGCGCCCACACCGCGCGCGGGATAGCTTTTTGAGTTCGCCGCGATCACGCATGGCGCGCCGTCTAACAGGATGAGTGTGTCGCCGATCAGCAGCGCGCTGATCGCATCCTCCAGCGTGGAATGCGCCTTCACCTCGTTTGCTTCCAGTACCTTTTCCATCACGGTATCGACCAGATACGGCTTGGGGCGCAGGGCTTTCATGTCTGTATTGATCAGCGGCGCAACGATATAATGATCGATCACCGGCGTGCTGACCAGCACCTCGGTATACACAACACAGCCGCGCAGCTGCATCGATGTTTTATTTTCAAACGTGCGGAACACGATCGTATCATCGTCCTTCAGCCGCTCGCGCAGCGCCGCCATGTCCTTCTTGAGATCTCCGCAAAATGTCATGCGCTCCCCTCCTGCATGCTTTTTCTTCATTTTTTGCCGCAGGCGGAAAAATATTCGTTGCAAAACATTCTTTTTTTATTCACAAATTATTCACACATTTCGCAGCATGCAATGCTATAATGAACTTGCAAATTGGGATTGAGCAAGGTCCCAATTTACATACCCCCCCTTTTTTAGAGGCGAGCTTGAACGCAACAGGCTCGTCTCCTTTTTTTGTATAATTTCTTCCAAACCGGAAAAACTCTGCTTTGAAAGGAGCGATCACGATGCATTTGGAAGGAACGGAAACACAAAAAAATCTGGCGCGCGCATTTGCAGGGGAAAGCCAGGCGCGCAACCGCTATGACTTCACGGCGGAGCAGCTGCGAAAAGAAGGGCAGGAGTATCTATACCGCGTGATCTCTGAAATTTCGCGCAATGAGCATGCGCACGCGCGCATTTTTTGGGACTATCTGGTGCAGGGCACGCCGGGCGGATTTCCAAACATCGCGTTTGACGCGGGCTATCCGTTTTCCGGCGGCGACAGTCTGGCAAACCTGCAAAGCGCGGCGCATGGCGAGGCGCAGGAGGCGACCGAGATCTACCCGAAATTTGCGGAGATCGCGCGGAGCGAAAACTTTTCGGAGATCGCCGCTTCATTCGAGCAAATTGCCCGCATCGAAGCCTCGCATAATCAGATCTTCACGACCATGCGCGAGCAGCTTTCCGGCAACACGCTCTATGCAAAGCCGAACCCGATCACCTGGAAATGCGAAAACTGCGGGCATACGTTTACCGGCAGCAACGTCCCCGCGCAGTGCCCGGTCTGCCACCGCCCGACCGGATTTTTCACCACGCCGCTCGCGCCGTAACACCTGTTTTTTACACACAAAAAGCGCCCGGGTCATGTGACCCGAGCGCTTTTTCGCTCAATCATTACTGTTGCTTCGCCTTTTCGTGGTTTTCATGACGGATCTGCGCGCGCTTGATCTTGCCGCCCAATGTTTTTGGCAGTTCCTCCACAAATTCGACCACGCGCGGATATTTATACGGCGCAGTCGTATGCTTCACGTGATTTTGCAGCTCGCGCACCAGCTCGTCCGACGGGGCCCACCCCGCGGCAAGCACGCAGGTCGCCTTCACGACCTGACCGCGAATCGGATCCGGTGCCGCCGTGATCGCACATTCGACCACCGCCGGGTGCGTGAGCAGCGCGCTCTCCACCTCAAACGGACCGATTCGATAACCGGAGCACTTGATCACATCGTCGTTGCGGCCGATAAACCAATAATAGCCGTTGGAATCGCGCCATGCCATGTCGCCGGTATCGTAATACTTCCCATGCAAATTCGTTTCGGTTAATGCATCGTCGCCGTAATAGCCGACAAACAGCCCTGTGGGCGGATGATTCTTCACGTCCATCACGACGATCGAGCCTTCCTCGCCGTCCGGACAATCATTGCCGTCCGCATCGATCAGGTGAATGTCATATAACGGCGACGGCTTCCCCGTCGAGCCGGGAATCGGCTCAAACCACTGGAAATTCGCCAGCATGACGGAAGATTCGCTCTGCCCGAATCCCTCATAAAGCTTCAGACCCGTGCGCTCATACCAGCGGTTGAATACCTCCGGGTTGAGCGGCTCGCCCGCGATGCAGCAGTGCTTGACGCAGCTTAAATCAAACTGCGAAAGATCCTCCTGCAGCATGAAGCGGAACATCGTGGGCGGCGCACAGAATGTTGTGACCTGATATTTTGTAATTTTTTCAAGCAGATGCAGCGGCACAAACTTGTCCATATCATAGGCAAAAATCACCGCGCCGCACAGCCACTGACCGTAGATCTTGCCCCAGCCGAACTTCGCCCAGCCCGAGTCTGACACGCTCATATGTAACTTATTTTCCTGCACCTGCTGCCAGTATTTCGCGGTAACGATATGCCCAAGCGGGTAAGAAAAATTATGCGCGACCATCTTCGGCATCCCTGTCGTACCGGAAGTGAAATACACAAGCATCGTGTCCTTCACATGGGTTTGCACGCGCTCCCATGTGTCCGGCTGGCGGGCGATCTCATCGCCGAAATTCAGCCAGCCCTCGCGGTGGTCCTCCACAAGGATACGGTTTTTCAGCGTTTTCGTCTCCTGCATGGTCTGCTCGACCTGCTCGATGACAAACGGATCATTCACGCAAACGATTGTGGAGATCCCCGCCGCGTCCGCGCGATATACGATGTCCTTTTTCGTCAGCTGCAGCGTGCCCGGGATCAAAATTGCGCCCAGCTTATGCAGCGCCGTGGCGCAGATCCAGTATTCCCAGCGGCGGCGCAGGATCAGCATGACCACATCGCCCTGCTTCACGCCGATCGAGCGGAAAAAGTTCGCCGCCTGGTTGGAAAGGCGCGAAATATCTGTAAAGGTGAACACCTTTTCATGACCGTGATCGTCACACCAGACGAGCGCGCGCTTCTCCGGCTCCTGCTGCGCCCAAGCGTCTACCACATCGTAGCCGAAGTTAAAATCCTCCGGAACATTCACTTTATAATTTTCCTTAAAATCCTCATAGGACTCAAATTCCATGCGGGGTAAATAGCGGTCGAGTAACATGAAGCATTCTCCTTCTTTTATTCAGCAATCACGGTAAGAAAGCTCGAAGGAACGTCACTCGCGCATTTCTGACCATGTGGAAGTGCGGGGTTAAAATAAATCGAATCGCCGGCATGCAGCGTGATCTCGCGGTCGCCAAACACGACTGTGATCGCGCCGGAAAGCACAAAGTTAAATTCCTGCCCCTTGTGCGTGACCAGCTTCGGCATCTCGTCCGACGGGTCAAGCGTGACCAGGAGTGGCTGCATGACCTTATGTCCATACCGAAACGCGAGGTCAGAAAAGCGATAGCCGGGCAGTCGATCTGTCGGGCGACCTTCGCCCGCGCGGACAACATGATAAGTATCCAGTTTCCCGCCCATGCCGGTTAAAATTTCGTTAAAATCAACGCGGAACAGGTTCGCGACCTCAAAAATCACGCTGATTGGGATATCGCGGCCATCCGTTTCATAGCCCGCATAGATCTCTGGGTCAATAGAAAGCTCGCTTGCGAGCTGCTCGACCGAATAACCGCAAACCTCGCGCAGCTCACGCAGGCGCGCAGCTACGTCCGCTGGATTTTGCATCATAAAAGACACTCCTTTCAAACATCTTTTCTCATTAAGACAATGCGATGATCTGATCGCCCCGAATCACACGCCGTGCCGCCTTGAGCGCGCGGACGCGCGGCAGCATCAGCTCACGTCGGCATTCGGTGCAGCGCAGCCGAAAATCCATCCCGACGCGCAAAACCTCCCAAACCTTGCAGCCGCAAGGGTGCGGCTTGCGCATTTCGAGCAGATCACCCACGCGAATTTCGGTTATATTCTGCAACCCGATCACCGCCTTATTCCTACTTTTGTTTCTCATTATCATATCACGAACTTTGCGCATTGACAAGCCAAAATTTTGCCGAAAAAACAGCGCGGGACCCCGCACCTTTGGTGCAAAGCCCCGATTTCATCACTCGATCGGCAGGTTTATGCCCTTCCGATAGCCGCAAACGCTCATTTTAGCAACAAGCTGTTCCCGCTCGTCATGCACAACAACATCGCAAAACGCAATTTTTCCGGTCTTTTTATACACCGTCGCCGTCGCGGTGATTTTCCCTTTTGGCGGCGCGATAAACGAGATGCTGTTTTCGAGCGACACGATCATCTCTCCCTCGCAATTTGACGCGAGTGCAAACGCAAAATCCGCCAGCGTGAAGATCACGCCGCCCTGCACCGCATCGCCCGCGTTTAAATGCTGCTCGGTCGGCGTGAGCGAGCAGACGGCGCGCCCCGGCGCAACCTCTTCGATCACCGTGCCGATCCCCATGGCGAAGCGGTCTTTTTTAAAAAATTCGCGAAGCTTTTCAATCTCTATCATAGCATATTACCCTTTCATCATTCGTTCGATCTGCGCAGCATCCGGCGAAACGAACGCAGTTTGGAACCGACTGTAGATCACCTTGCCCGGCCGCGCGCCCGGCGGTTTTTTCACGTTGCGCACCTGCGTGTAATCCACCGGCACATTCTGCGAATCGCGCGCGCGCGAATAATACGCCGCGATGCATGCCGCCTCGGTCAACGTCCGGTCCGGCACGTCGCGCCCGGCGCATTCGATGATCACATGCGTACCGGGGATTTTCTGTGTGTGCATCCAAACATCGCCCTTGAGCGCGCTTTTCAGCGTGAGCAGATCGTTCTGCCGGTTATTGCGCCCGGCATAAATGCGAAATCCATCGCTTGAAACAAACTCGCGCGGGGCAAGCGCGCGCGGTTTTTTCTTCGCGCGCGGCGCATGCAGGATGCCAAGCTCGCTCAGCTCCTCGCGGATCTCAGCCAGATCCTGTTCGCCCTCCGCGCAGGCGATCATCTCAAGCACGCTCTCTAAATACTCGATCTCGCCCTCGCCCTTTTCCATTTGCCCGCGCAAGTTTTCTTCTGCGTGCTTCATGCGCGTGTAATCTTTATAAAGCTTCGCCGCGTTCTGCTGCGGTGTTAAGCGAATATCCAGCGGGATCTCGACCTCGCGCCCGGCGGGGTCAAAAAAATCCTGCGCGCGCAGCGTGCTGTCGCCGCGCTGCATCCGGTATAAATTCGCCGTGACCAGATCGCCCAGCTCGCGCAGCCGTTCGCGGTTTTGCGCGTTTAAAAGCTCCTGCTTCTGCGCGGCGAGCTTGCGCACCGCGCGCGCATGCGCATTGCGCACCGTTTTGACCATCGCCTGCGACCGCGCGCGCATACGCTCTTCAAAATCGCGCTTTCCATAAAATAAGTCCAGCAGCCGGGACAGACTCTCGGCGCGCACCGCCCGGTAATGCCCCTCATACTGCGTGATCTCGCAGAAGGAAAAATCGACCGGCAGCTCGCCATCAAGCAGCAGCGTCGGCGCCGCATCCCCGTTCGCAAGCTGCAAAATCGCGGCGGCAAGCCGCTCCTTCTGCGCACCGGAAAGCGCTTCGATCGCCGTGTCGCACGCGCCGCTCGCGCGATAGACCGCCTCGCGGCACAAAAGCGGCGAAAACCCCAAAAAGTGATGCAGCACCCACTGATCCGCCGCGCCGGACGCATCCTCCAAAATCATATCAAGCAGCTGCGCGCGGGTGAGCTTGCGCGCATCCAGCTTATCCTGCGCGGGTGGCAGCTCATAAAACAATCCGGGCAGCACCTGCCGCTTCTCATTGGTCGCCAGATCCACGCGCTTGAGACAATCGAGCACACGCCCCGCCTGGTCGCGCAAAATCAGGTTGGAATAGCGCCCCATCAGCTCGATCGTGATCACCTTTTGCGTGGCGACGCCCATCTCATCCTTGCCCTCAACGGTAATGTCTACAATGCGCTCAAGCCGCGGCTGCGACACGGAAAGAATGCGCCCGCCCGCAAAATATTTGCGCAGCAGCATGCAGAACATCGGCGGCGTCTGCGGGTTCTCGCGCAAACTTTCCGTTAAATGAATGCGCGGATAATTTCCGCCCGCCGACAGCAAAAGCCGCTTATTTCCGGATGCCGCACGCAGATTGAGCACGATCTCATCCCGCTCCGGCTGGTGGATCTTATCGATGCGCGCGCCCGCGATCGTATTGTTCAGCTCGCGCGCAAGATGTGAAAGAAACAGTGCGTCAAGCGCCATGGTGCGCCTCCTCTGTTGTAAAATAAGAAACCGGGTCACGCTGCTCTTGCGACACGCGCACGCAAAGCGCCGGAAACGCTTGTGCAAGTTGCTCTGCCAGCGGCGCAACGACCACATTTTCGGTTGCAAAATGACCTGCATCGATCAAATTGATGCGATATTCCGCCGCGTCCAGCCACTGCGAATGCTTGACATCCGCCGTGACAAACGTATCGCAGCCGAGCGCCGCCGCCTGCGCAAGCCTGCTGCCGCACGAACCGCCGCCCACCGCAACGCGCCGCACCTGCGCGCCGGACTGTTGATATCGCAGCCCGGACACCTGCAATGCGCGCGCCGTATGCTCTAAAAATTGCGCAAACGGCATGGGCGCGGACAGCGCGCCCACCCAGCCGATGCCCGCATCGTCCGCGATCGGATCAAGCCACGTTTCACGCTGCACATGAAGCGCGGCGGCGAGCGCATCATTCACGCCGCCCTGCGCCGCATCTAAATTTGTATGCATGCAGATCGCCGAGATCCCGCCGCGCACCAGCGCGATCACGCGCTCCGCCGCCGGGTCGCCCGCAACAACGCGCTTTAACGCGTCAAAAATCACGGGGTGGTGCGCAACGATCAGCTCCGCGCCCCACGCGCGCGCCTCTTCCACGACCGGCGTCGTAATGTCAAGCGCAACCAGAACGCGCCCGACCTGCGCCGCCGGATCGCCTACCAAAAGACCCACGTTATCGAAGCTCAGCGCCGTGCGCATCGGTGCGCGCTGATCTAAAAATTCAAGAATTTCCGCAACCTTCGCCATGTTTCTCCGTCCCTTTCCTTAAAATGTCTGCCTGCCGGGCACGCAGCGCCGCGCACAGCGCCGCCGCACGCTCGATCTTCCCGGTATCCGGCGTTTCCGCCGCGCGCATGCCGCGCACCGTGCGCTCAAGCCGCGCGATCTGCGCCGCAAGGTATTGCGCCGCCAGGGGGTCGCGCAGGTCAGACAGCACAAGATCCGCCTCGTCAAACGGCGCAGGCTCGCCCCCCTCGACGCACAACACCGCATACAGCTTATCGCGCTCTTGCGCGAGCGCCTCCTTTTTGATGCAATATCCATTGGTAAGCAGGAAATGGCGCAGCTCCTCGCGCGCGGTCATCGGCTGCAGCACAAGGCGGCGTGCGCGCTTTGTCCACGGCGCGCGGCGCAAAATTTCGGCGATCAGCTCGCCGCCCATGCCCGCGATGATCACCGCGTCCTGCGGGGGGATGCCGTCCAGCCCGTCGCAGCGCACGCACCGGATCTGATCCGAAAGTCCCGCCGCGTGAACCGCCTCTGCCGCGCGGCGCAGCGGACCTTCATTGACGTCGCTCACCGTCATATGCCGCACCACTCCGTGGCGCGCAAGCCAAATTCCAACCTGCGCATGGTCGCAGCCGACGTCGATCGCCGATTCGACCGGCTGCACCTGCTCAACAATTGCACGGAGTCGCGGCGTCATTGCCGTTCCCATAGTGTCCCTCCTCACAGATTTTTGATGCGCGGCGATACAGCCACCAAACCGGCAGGTTGAGGAAGCCGAGCACAAGGAAAAATACAATGATGCCTTTTCCGGACGTCGGCACAAGCAAAGAAATCACGATGCCGGTAATACGCCCGCATTCAAGCGCAATCAAACGAATCGCAGCATTTTCCATGCGCAGATCGCGCTTTCTGGATATATATTCCGTAATTTGGTATCCTGTGAATACCGAATAATTGTCAATAATCACATTAGTCGAGTTGTCCAATACAGAATAGGTCACCACCGCCACCGCAGTATACCAGAAAAAGAGCGACGAGGTCACGCAGATGCCAAGAATGCTCGCAACGAAAAAGAGCGCAAAGCGGCTCTTTCGCCTGATCGGGCGCCGCCCCAACAGGTAAAAAATCAGCATGGCTGCCGCGCCTTTGATCGTGCTGGTTAGGCCGAGTACAAATTCATTCGACGTCATTGAAAAAATTAAAATATTGAAATAATACACATACAATCCGCTTCGCAGCCCGCGGATAAACTCGCATAAGATCGAGTCATTCAGAACTCTTTCACGCCAAAACTCACGGATGATTGGAAATAAAACGCGCCTTTTTTCACTTTTCCCCGCAGATTTCAGCCTGCGAATGATCCAAACCGACCACGCGAAAAACAAAAACGCAATGCCAAACACCGTCATATATCCCCAATGCCCCGGAATACATACCAGCACAATGCCGGAAAAGCTCGGCGCAATTAAAATAATCAGGTTTCCGATCAGACCGGAATAGGACATCCCGTACTGACGGTTCTGCTCGGTTGTATAAAACTGAATCAGCGTGAAATAGGCGATCCAGTAAAACCCGCTGCCGATACCGGAAACGATACCGATCACCGGATAAATATGTATCGTTCTCTCCTGCGCGATCAGCAGGACAAGATATGCCGCCAGATGCAAAGCGATCCCGGCGACCGAGAAAGCAATACTGCTGATCCTATGCGAAAAACGTACAGCAAGATAAGTACCGAGCATCTCACAAAAATAAAAGAAAATATGATACATCGCGATGGTCGACATCTCGCCGCCCGCCGAGAATAAAAATGTGCTGATAAAAATATTAGACAAATTCACAGCGGTAGAAAAGCAGAAATACGCATTGATAAAGGTCAAAAATTCGGGCGACAGCTGATCTAAGCGAAACAGCGTTTTCAAACGCGCGCAGCAGCCTTTTATCATAAAACTCTCCGTTCCGCTGCCCTACGCCAGCATCAAATGAATTAAAAATCTCTTCTCTTATCCGTAAGGCAAAGAGACGATAAGAGCGTTTATCCATATGTATTTTCAAATGACGCATGGATCCGTTTTGCGCCGGCAAAAAAAGCGCGCTTGCCTTGCGCCATCATGATGACATCCGAAAAATCTGCTTTTTCGTCGCGCTTTCAGGACATATTCTCTGCCTAAGGCACGAAAATCCCCTGCCTTTTCCGCAAAGAGAAAAAGCAGGGGGACACTCCGCTTCGTAAACGCTTACTCAGCCAAATGCGCGTTGATCTTCTCGATCAGCGCATTCATATCCACGCCGTGTACCGCGCACGCCTGCTCGATCGTCTCCCCGCGGGAAGCCGGGCAGCCCAGGCAATGCATTCCGATCTGCAAAAAATATGCCGCAGTGCTCGGATCTGCATCCAACACATCGCCAATGATGGTATCTTTCGTGACCTGTGTCATGTATAAAACCTCCGTTATCATTCTCAAACGGGCGCGCGTTTTGCAAGCCCTGTTACTATTATTATACAGTAAAAAGCGTAAATTTCAATACATTTTTCATTTATTTTTCGCATCGCGGCGCTTCTTGATGCGCGCATGCAGGTAGCTGAGCGCATCAGACAGCCCGCCCAGCTGGTCGATCAGCCCGACCTTTACCGCTTCCTCGCCGTAGATCACGCTGCCGATATCACTTGCCAGCTCGCCCACGCGCAGCATGTAGCTACGGAACAGATCCTCGGAGATATCCGAGTTTTTGGAGACGAAGCGAACGATGCGCTCCTGCACGCGCTCAAAATAATTATAGGTTTGCGGCGTGCCGACGATTACGCCGTTCATGCGCACCGGATGGATCGTAACCGCGGCGCTCGGCGCGATCATCGAACGCTGCGCCGCCACCGCAAGCGGCAGCCCGATCGAATGCCCGCCGCCCAAAATCAGCGAAACGGTGGGCGTTTTCATGCTCGAGATCAGCTCGGCAATCGCAAGCCCCGCCTCGATATCGCCGCCCACGGTATTGAGCAGGATCAAAAGCCCATCGATCTCGTCGCTCTCCTCAATGGCGGCGAGCTGCGGGCAGACATGCTCATATTTCGTCGTTTTATTTTCCGGCGGAAGCACCATATGCCCCTCGATCTGCCCCGCGATCGTAATGCAATGGATATTCCCTTTTTTTGAATGCGCGGTGATCGACCCGGTTTCTATAATATCCTCACGGTCCTCGCTGCGCACGCCGGTATCTTTCTTTTCGCTGCTCATCGCATCTGCCCCCTTTACGGGTAGTATGCCCGCGCAGGGCGAAAACATTCGCGCCTTTTGCGCAAAAGAGCGCCCGGGACAGCCGCCCCCGGCGCTCATAATGGGTTTACTTTTCGTTAAAAAAAGCGCAGATGCCGCGGAACGTCATGAAAAGGTCCAGCTTAGCGATCACTTCAAACGGCGCGTGCATGCTGAGCACCGGAACGCCCGCATCGATCGTGTCGATATTGCGTTTTGCCATATACATCGCGACCGTGCCGCCGCCGCCCTGATCGACCTTGCCCAGCGCGCCCATCTGCCAGGCGACCTGTGCCTGATCAAAAATGCGCCGCATGCGCGCGACCAGCTCGGCCGACGCGTCAGACGCGCCGGATTTTCCGCGCGAGCCTGTGTATTTACAAAGCGTGATGCCGTGGTTGATAAATGCGGCGTTGCGCTGATCCAGCACGTCCGGAAACGTGGGGTCATACCCCGCGACCACATCGGTCGATAAGCAGCAGGAATTTTCATAGCAGACGCGCGCGCGCCCGCCGAGCGCCTCGCACAGATCCTCCATAAACGTGTCAAAATGCGCGCTCTGCATCCCGCTCACGCCCTCAGAGCCGATCTCTTCCTTATCCGCCAGCACGCATACCGCCGTGCGCGCAGGGTGTTCGCATTGCAAAAGCGCCTGCGCCGCCGGATAGGCACACACGCGGTCGTCATGCCCATACGCGCCGATGAGCGACCGGTCAAACCCCAGATCGCGCGCGTTAAACGCCGGGACCGCGGCAAGCTCTGCCGAGAGGAAATCTTCTTCTAATATCCCATACGCATCGTGCAAAATCCGCAGGATATTGAGCTTGATCAGGTCCTTTTCGCTCTCGTCGCCCGCCAGCGGCTCGCTGCCCACCAGGATATTTAGGCTCTCGCCCGGAACGCCCTCCAGCATGGTTTTCTGCATCTGATCCTTGCCCAGATGCGGAAGCAGATCCGTGATCGTGAAAATCGGATCGTCCGGCGCGGCGCCGATCTCGATCTCAACCGTGCGCCCGTCCTTCAGCGCGACCACGCCGCGCAGCTCCAGCGGGATCGCCGGCCACTGATATTTTTTAATTCCGCCATAATAATGCGTTTTAAACAGGCACAGTCCGTTCTGCTCGTACAGCGGGTTCTGCTTTAAATGGATGCAGGGCGCGTCGATATGCGCCGCCGCAATATGCACGCCGCGCTCAAGCGGCTCTGTGCCGATTACGGCGAGGATGAGCGCCTTGCCGCGGTTGCAGGCATAAATTTTGTCGCCCGGTGCAAGCTTCTCCCCGCGGGAAAACGCATGAAATCCGCGCTGCTCCGCCTCTTTGATCATCTGCGCCACGCACGCGCGCTCGGTTTTGCCGCGCGTTAAAAATTCGCGATAGCCCTTGGAGAACCGCTCCATCTCCGCGCGCGCCGCCGCATCCAGCCCATGATATCCGTTTTTTCTTTGATAGCAGAGCGCCTCGCGCAGCTGCTCCGCCGTGTTCTTCTCGCTCATTCCGGCTCACTCCGTTTCTTCCAGAATTTTTTCCAACACCTGCCCGATCTGCGCATCCAGCACAGAATCGTCGCTATTTTCAATGATATAATCGCATTTTTTGCGGTAAAACTCATCCTTCTGCTGCGCCGCGATCCGCGCGCGGGCGCGCGTTTCATCCAGCCCGTCGCGCGCCATGATCCGGCGCACGCGCGTTGGCGCATCGGCCAACACGCCGATTGTCGCGTCGCACATCTGATGAAGTCCGCTTTCAAACAGCGCGACCGCATCGATCACCGCAAACGCCTGATTGCAGCGATAATATTCGCCGATCTCCTCCTCGATCGCGCGGATAACGAACGGATGCGTGATCGCATTCAGCTCCATCAGCGCCTTATCGTTTGTAAAAACGATCGCTGCCAGCTTCTTCCGGTTGATATGCCCGCTGCCATCATTCGCCGCGGGGAATTGCGCAAGGATCGCATTGCGCAAAGCGCGGCTTTCCGCAAGCAGCTTGTGATACACCGCGTCTGCATCGACCCATTTCGCCCCGCGCTCTACCATGCGCGCCGCGATATAAGACTTGCCGCTGCCGCTGCCGCCGGTCATGCCGATGATTATCACACACTCACCCCGATCAAACCGTGACTCGCGTGAACCCTGCCGCTTTTTGCAGCCGATTGATCACCGCAAGCTCCATTCCATCACCCATTTTTGGCTCACGCGCATAAATTTTTGTAACCGAAAGCGCGTCAAACCGGCGCAGCGCGTCAAACAATCCATGCGCCAGCTCATCCGGCTGCGTCTCGCTTCCATAAGCAAACACGTACTCACACACGCCTTCAAACATCGCCCGTTCCTCAGAAAAACAAAGTACCGCCACGCGCTCGTTTTCGCTATGTGCAAGAATATATTCGCGCGCCGCCGCAGCATCCCCGTCTAAAATCACGACCGGCGCTTTGGGCGCATAATGCCGGTATTTCATGCCCGGCGCGCGCACTATCGCATCATTTGCGATCTCGCGCGTGACCGCCGGGTCGATCTCTAAATCGCCAAGCGCCCGGCGCAGCTGCGCCGGGGTGATCCCGCCCGGACGCAGAAGCCGCGGCTTCTCCCCGGTCAGGTCGACCACGGTCGACTCCACGCCCACGCGGCACGGACCGCCGTCCACGATCATCGGGATCTTTCCGCAAAGGTCCTCATACACATGCTCCGCCGTCGTCGGGCTGGGACGCCCGGACGTATTCGCCGAAGGCGCGGCAAGCGGCACGCCCGCGGAATCGATCACCGCGCGCGCCACGCGATGCGCCGGAAAACGCACGCCGACCGTGGAAAGCCCTGCGCTGACCGCATCGGGAATGCAGTCGCGCTTTTTTAAAATCATCGTAAGCGGACCGGGCCAAAACTCCGCCGCGAGCGCCTCCGCCCACGCGGGCACCTCCGCCGCGATCGCATACAGCGCCGAAAGCTCGGCAATATGCACGATCAGCGGATTATCCTGCGGGCGGCCCTTCGCCTCAAAAATTTTTGCGACCGCGCGCGCATCCAGCGCGTTCGCCGCAAGCCCATATACCGTCTCGGTCGGGATCGCGACCACCTCGCCCGCGCGCAGAAGCTTTGCCGCGCGCAGAAGCCCCGCGCCGTCTTTTAAAATATTCTCCACATGGAGTATCTCTGTGTTCAATCGCTTCGCCTCGTTCTATTTTATGCAGCCGGCGCGCGTCTATTCCTCGCTTGCCCGCAGCTTCTCCGCCTGATCCGCCGTGATGATCGCGTCGATCATCTCGTCTAGATCTCCGTTTAAAAACTGTTCTAATTTATAAAGCGTCAGCCCGATGCGGTGATCGGTCACGCGGCCCTGGGGATAATTATACGTCCTGATCCGCTCGCTGCGGTCGCCCGTTCCCACCTGGCTTTTGCGCTCCGCCGCGATTTGCGACATCTGCTCCTGCATCTGAATATCATACAGCTTGGATTTTAAAATTTTGATCGCGCGGTCCTTATTTTTATGCTGGCTGCGCTCGTCCTGGCATTCCACAACGATCCCGGTCGGGCGGTGGGTCAGGCGGATCGCGCTTTCCGTTTTATTGACGTGCTGCCCGCCCGCGCCGGAAGCGCGGAACGTATCCACATCAACATCTGTCATATTGAAATCCACCTCAACATCCTCAGCCTCCGGCAGGACCGCGACCGTGACCGTTGAGGTATGAATTCTCCCGGATGATTCCGTATCCGGCACGCGCTGCACGCGATGCACGCCGCTTTCAAATTTCAGACGCGAATATGCGCCCGCGCCCTCGATGACAAAGCTGATCTCCTTCACGCCGCCAAGCTCGGTCTCGTTTAAATTCACGATCTCGGTCTTCCAGCGGCGCGCCTCGGCATACATGCTGTACATGCGATAGAGCGAATGCGCAAACAGCGCCGCCTCCTCGCCGCCCGCGCCGCCGCGGATCTCAACAATGACGTTTTTATCATCGTTCGGGTCTGTCGGCAGCAGAAGGATCTTCAGCTCCTGCTCAAGCTGCGCCAGCGTATCCTTCGCGGCGGAAAACTCCTCCTGCGCAAACTCGCGCATCTCCGGATCGAGCTTGCCGTCTAACATCTCGCGCGCGGCGTTCATATCCTCCTCCGCCCGGCGGTAGGCACGATACGCGTCTACAATCGGCGAAAGCTCCTTCTGCTCTTTGAGCAGCTTCGCCGCCGCCTGCGGGTCGTTATACAGCGCAGGGTCAGCAAGCTGCTGCTCAAGCGCATGAAATTTCTCCTCCAATAAAGCCAGCTTTTCCAGCATAGCATGAACCAATCCTTCCTCGTATTATATAAGTAAACACATTTTAACACATTGCGCGCGATTTTAAAAGAACATTTTGCGCCTATTGCCGCAATTCCACCACAGTCACGCCGTTTTCGCCCTCGCCATACACGCCGAGCCGGAAGCTTTTTACCTGCCGGTTATGCTTTAAATGCTCCTGCACGGTGCGGCGCAAAACGCCCGTGCCCTTGCCGTGGATCACCGTGACCGTGTTGAGCTTCGCGAGAAACGCCGTGTCGATATAGCGCTCAAGCACGCTCTCCGCCTCCTCGGGCATCATGCCGCGCAGGTCGATCTCCGGGCTGACCTGAATATTGCGCAGCTCCGCCTGCTTTTTCGCCACGAAATCGCGCACGGTTTTATCGCCGCTCTCCTCCACAAGGCGCAGCTCGCGCAGCTTGACATTTACTTTCATGATCCCCGCCTGCACCTGCAAATTGCCGTTTTTATCCGGCAGGGTGAGCACGGTCGCGCGCGTGCCCAGCGAAATAAGCTCCACCGTATCGCCGATTTTCAGCGGACGCTTCATCGGCTCTGCCTTGGGCTTCTGCTTTTTCTTCCCGATCGCATCGAGCTTCCCTTCCGCCTCGTTCAGGCTGCGGCGCAGTGCGGCGCGCGCATCGTTGACCTGCTGATAATTCTCCTCGCGGCGGCGCTTTTTGCGGATCGAATCCAGCTCTTCAAACACCTGGTCCGCCGTGTCGCGCGCGGAGGCGATCAGCCGCTCCGCCTCTGCCTTTGCGCGCTCCAGTGCGCGGTCGCGGTCCTTCTCGATCGTGGCGTCAAATTCCTCCGCACGGCGGCGCAGCTCCTCCGCCTCGCGGCGGGCGCGCTCTGCCCCGCGCAGTTCTTCCTCCAGGCGGGTGTTTTTCTCCTCAAGCTTTGCGAGGATCTCATCAAAGCGCTGATCCTCACTATCGATCAGCCCGCGCGCATCGTCGATAATATGCTCCGGCAGACCCAGACGCTTGGAGATCGCAAACGCGTTGCTCTTTCCCGGCACGCCGATCAGCAGCTTATACGTTGGGCGCAGCGTTTCCACATCAAATTCACAGCTCGCGTTTTCCACGCGATTTGTCGTCAGCGCAAAGGTCTTCAGCTCAGTATAATGCGTGGTCGCGGCGACCTTCGCGCCGAGCGCGCGCGCATACTGAATGATCGAGACCGCAAGCGCCGCGCCCTCGACCGGATCCGTCCCCGCGCCAAGCTCGTCAAACAAAATGAGCGACGCATCGTCCGCCTGCTGCAAAATGCCCACGATATTTGTCATGTGCGACGAAAATGTAGAGAGCGACTGCTCAATGCTCTGCTCATCGCCAATATCCGCAAACACATGCCCAAATACCGACACGCAGCTGCCGGAATCGCACGGGATATGCAGCCCGCACTGCGCCATGATATTGAGCAGCCCGATCGTTTTCAGCGCAACGGTTTTGCCGCCCGTGTTCGGGCCGGTGATGATCAGCGTATCAAAATCAAGCCCGAGCCGGATGCTGACCGGCACGGTCTTTTTCGCATCCAATAGCGGATGGCGCGCGCGGCGCAGCGACACCTGCCCGCAGGTATTGACCTCCGGCGCGTCCGCATTCCAGTCATAGGAAAGCTTTGCCTTTGCAAAAATAAAGTCCAGATTGACCAGAAGGTCATAATCACGCGCGATCGTCTCGGTAAAATCGGCGACCGAGGCGGACAGCTCCATCAAGATCCGCTCGATCTCCTTTTTCTCCTTCGCCTCCAGCTCGCGCAGGTCATTATTGAGCGCAACGACCGGCATCGGCTCGATAAACAGCGTTGCCCCCGAGGAGGAAATGTCATGCACCAGCCCGCCGACATCGGCCTTATGCTCGCTTTTTACCGGCACGACATAGCGCCCGCCGCGCTGCGTAATGATCGGCTCCTGCAGCAGCTTCGACTGCGTGGGGCTTGAGATCATGCGCTGCAGCACGTCGCGAATTTTCGCGTTGGCGGCGCGCATTTTCCGGCGAATATCTGACAGCGCGGGCGACGCGCCGTCTGCGATCTCCTCCTCGCTGAGGATCGCGCCCGTGATCGCATCCTCTAAAAATTTATTGGCGCTGAGCGCGGAAAACAGCCCGTCTAAGCTGGTTTTCTGCTGTGCATCGTCGCCGCGATATCCGCGCACCATCCGCGCGGTTTTCAGCAGCATGGCGACATCCAAAAGCTCTTTGCAATTTAAGCTTCCGCCGCGCCCCGCGCGCGTGAGCGACGCTGAAACATCGCGAATGCCCGCAAACGGCGGCGCGCCGCGCAGACCGGAAAGCGCCTTGGCGTCGCTGGTCTCGCGCAGGGCGCGCCGCACATCCTCCTCATGCGTAAACGGCGTGAGCGCGCGGGCGCGCAGTTTCGCCGCCTCAGACACCGCGCATTTCGCCAGCTGCTCTAACACAAGCGGCAGCTCTAATATCTGCAATGATTTTTGATCAAAATCTTTCATATCAGTCCCTCAATACTATGATAAAACGTCAGTGTTTTAAATTCCCTGTCAAATTGCTGCGCAAGATACATTTCGCAAATGTCGGCGAGCGCGCGCAGCCCCTCCTTGCCCAGGCGGAACGCAAACATGCGGCGCACATCGCTTTTTAAAATAAACTGCATCGCCTGCAGCACGCCCGGCGTGACCGGCACGCCGCCATGCGCGCAAGCCCTGCAAAAGCAAAGACCAAGCCGTGGGTCAAACACGCCCTCCTGCAGCGGCGCGCCGCACTGCGCACAGCTTGCAAGATTGGGCATATAGCCCGAAAACGCCGCGATTTTCAGCTCAAACGCCGCCTTGATCGCCAAAAGCTCGCCCACCCCGCGCGACAGCGCGTACAGCGCGTTGAGCCCCAGGCGCAGCAGCTCCGGATTGGCGACCTCCTCGTCCGCCGCCTGGTCAAGCACCTCGGCAAAATAATTCGCGCAGGCGAGCCGCACCAGGTCGCCCCGCAAGGAAAAAAACAGCTCCAGCGCCTCCGCCTCGTTCACGGTAAAGCGCCCGCCCGCTTCATACAGCGTAAATTCGGAATACGCAAGGCTTTGCACCGCAGCGGAAATACGGCTGCTCTTGCGCCGGACTCCGCGCGCCGCAGCCGTGATTTTTCCATCGCATTCTGTCAATATCGTGAGCATCTCGTCCGCGTCGCGATAGGGCGCAACGCGCAAAACGAGCCCCTTTTCCACACGATGCATCGTCTCACACCTTATTCATAGCCGAAATTGCGGATCATCGCATTGTTATCGCGCCAGTTTTCTTTGACCTTGACCCAGGTCTCCAGATAGACGCGCGTCCCCATAAAGCGCTCGATCTCCTCGCGCGCCGACGCGCCGATCTTTTTCAGCATCGCGCCGCGCTTTCCGATAATAATGCCCTTATGGCTCTCTTTTTCGCAAAAAATCGTTGCGCCCACGTCGATGATCCCATTCTCCCGCTCGGAAAACTGCGTGATCTCAACCGCAACGCCATGCGGCACCTCGCGGTCAAGCAGAAGCAGCATCTTCTCGCGGATGATCTCTGCGATCATCTGCCGCTCCGGCTGGTCAGAGACCATGTCCTCCGGAAACAGCTGCGGTCCCTCCGGGATCAGCGGCGACAGCTCATCTAAAATCAGCGAAACTCCGTCGCCGGTTTTTGCCGAGACCGGAATGATCGCCTGAAACGAAAAGCGGCTGCGATACAGCTCGATCACGGGGAAAATCGCCTCCGGCGCGACCGTGTCGATCTTATTGATCACAAGCACGACCGGGATCTTCGCCTGCGCCAAGCGCGCGAGCAGCGCCTCCTCCGGCGCGCCGAGCTTTGCGACCGGGGCGACCAGCATAAGCGCCGCGTCCACATCCGCGACCGATTCGCGCACAACGCGCACCATAAATTCGCCGAGCTGGCTCTTCGGCTTATGCAGCCCCGGCGTATCCATAAATACAAACTGCGTGTCATCGCGGTTGACCACGCCGCAGATGCGGTTGCGCGTGGTCTGCGGCTTATTGGAAACGATCGCGACCTTCTCGCCCGCAAGCGCGTTGATCAGCGTAGATTTTCCCACATTCGGCCGCCCTACGATCGCGACCATGCCGGATTTTTTAATATTCATCCGCAAAAGTTCCTTTCTTAATTTGCGCCGCTGCGCATGGACAGCAGCCAGACCGGAAGCGTCCACAGCAGCTGGTAAAGCAGCACATTATACGCCGCGCCCGATTCATAGCTTCCGGCGAACGTGATATAAAACATCAAAAGCATCCCGATCACCGCGCATACCGTGGACAGCACCACGTTGCGGATCGTGACCCGGCGCAGGCGGCGCGCACCGAGCACCGCGCTTGCAAACGGGGTAAGCCCTGCGCGCGCGATCATCGCGCTCGGGTCATATTCCAAAAACTGATCGTCCGCAGCGAGCGCCAGCCGCTCTTCGATATGCGGATATTCGATCGCGCCGGCACGCACGCGCAGCGCATGCTCGATCATGATCGGGTTCTGGTTGCAATCGATCGTCGCCATGACCGGTTTCACCCGGCTGCGCACCACGTTTTCCAGGCTGAGCCGCACGTCATTCGGTAATTTATACTGCAAATTAAACAGCGCCGCAAGCGAGCCGTTCACCGCGAGATACATCGCGCTTTTCGCGTTTGCCTGCTCGGGAATACGCACGCCCATGCGCAGCAGAAATGCCGCCGTGCCAAGCAGAACATGGTCGCCGCAGACGTCCGCCTCCATCCCGCCGGACTCGTGATGCAGCAGGTGATACACGCGCTCGCACTTACCGTATTGGCTTTTCAAAAGCTCGGCAAACACCGGGGCAAGCCCGCTTTTCGACTCATTTAAAATACTGGTCGTATAGCTGACCGACTTTTCCAGAGAATGATTATTAAACACCTTCAGCCCGTGCAGCGTAATGCTCCCCTTCGGGAACAGATCCACATCGCGGATGATCAAATTCCGCTCGCCGGAGAGCGAGAACGCCGCATACCACCCGGCAAGCGCCGCGCCCAGCTGTGAGAGCCGCCGCGTGATTTTTGAAAACGGAAGCGGATAGCAAAGCAGCAGGAAAAACGGCGCAGACACGGATAAAATCGCAGAAAATGCCCAGAAAAAGCGCCCCGCATCGTGCCGCCCGAAGGACGAGATGCCCGCAAAAACCAGCGCGCCGATCAGAAGGATGGGCGCAAGATAGCTCCAAAACCGCTCGGCGCCGTCCGGCATTTGCACGTATTTTGTAAACGGCTCGGTCTCGCTGACCGGGTGCTTGATCAAATTGATCCGCGTGTCACACTCAGAGATGAACACGCCGAGCGGCTCTTTCGAGCTGCTTGCCGTTTTGCAGGCGCGCAGGCGCGCGGAATCGCGCAGATACAGCCCAAGCCCCGCGAAAAACAGCAGCACGATATTGACCGCGCAATACGGCGGCGTGTGCCGCGCATCACGCACAAGCATCATATAGCCCGCGTGCAGCAGCGTGGCGACTGTGGAGGCGCTGAGCACAGAAAACAGATCCGCGCGGAAGCAAAACAGATTTTTCAGCCCGCGCGCGATCATGCGCAGATGCAGCGCAACCGCGATCAGCTGCAGCCCAGCAAGAAGCAGCAAAAAGCGAAACGGATGCTCCGCCCAGGAAATAAAGCCCGGAACGGGGATTCCGAGATTCTGCGCAAATGTCAAATAGCAGGCAGGCAGGCAGAGCAGAAACGCAAACACAGAGCGGATCGCCATATTTCGCACATGCAGCGCGTTTCGCTTGACATAGGCGCCCGGCTGCTCCGGCTCATATTCCTCTTCCTCGATCGGCTCGTCATAATCCTCCTCGCTCTCAAAAAACTCATTGAGGCGCAACGTCTCGTCTAAGCGCGCGGTATGGTGCGGCGCATTCTCCTGCTGTTTGGCGGACACTGCGTGCACGGTCCGCGGCGTTTCCTCGTCCTGCTTTGCTATTGCAGGCTTCGGCGCGGGGCGCGCAGCCTCCTCCTGCCTGACGGACGCTTTGGGCGGCGCCTGCTCGCTTTTTTGCGCCGGGGCCCTCTTCTTTTCTTCCGCAGGCTTCGCGGTCGCCTTTGGCGCTTCCGCATTCCTTTCCTCATAAAGCGTCTCAAACGCGCCGAGGTCAAACTCCTCCGCGGCGATCGCCTGCAGCGGCTTGCGCTTTTCGCCAAACTCAGCCAGCACGTCCTCCAGCGTAAAATCCTCCAGCTGAAGGTCCTCCTCCATGTCCTGAGAAATCAAATCCTCGTGATTCCATGGTTTTTTCTTTTTTGACATCTGTCCCCACCGTCCTCTACACCGCGGCACACCACGGCATTGGTTCCGCTTTGTTCTATGTGATATCCCGCCCTGCGGGCATTTTTTATCAGCAGCACATTCTTTTTAATTTATTATAACACAACCGCGCCGCGATTCCCATACTTTTCTTGCGTTTTTTCCGCACTTTCGGCGCGCCAAAAAAATTTTTTAAAAAAAACACTTGACAGCGCGGCGGAACGGTGGTATCATAATCTCGAAATCAGGAATGATTACTATTTTTGGAGAAAGCACATGATTACAAAACGAAATTTCAGCTGTAAACGCGAGGCGATTTTACAGGCGCTTCGCTCCACCAAAACGCACCCGACCGCCGAGTGGGTGTGCGAAAAGGCGCGGGAGACCTATCCGAACCTGAGCCTGGCAACGGTTTATCGAAACCTTGCGCAGCTCAAGGAGGACGGACTTGCCATCTCCGTCGGCGTGGTGGATGGGCATGAGCGGTTAGACGGGACGGTTGCCCCGCACCCGCATTTTGTATGCCGCGTGTGTCACGCGGTGATCGACGTCGATGTGGCCGCGGCGGGCGGCACGATGTGTCAGGAAGTTAACGAGCAGTACAGCGTATCGGCCGAGCATTATGACATCACCTTTTGGGGGCGCTGCGCGAACTGTAAGGATAAAAAATAATTTTTAGGAGGAAATTTATTATGAAAAAGTTTGTATGTTCCGTATGTGGTTATGTCCATGAGGGCAACGAGCCGCCCGCTTCCTGCCCGCTGTGCAACGCGCCGGCTTCCAAATTCGTGGAGCAGGCGGCAGGCGCGACCGTGTATGCCGATGAGCATCGCGTAGGCGTTGCGCAGGGCGTTGACGAGGAGATCCTCGAGGGTCTGCGCATGAACTTTAACGGCGAGTGCACCGAAGTCGGCATGTATCTTGCGATGAGCCGCGTTGCGGACCGCGAGGGCTATCCGGAGATCGCCGAGGCGTATAAGCGCTATGCATTTGAGGAGGCAGAGCATGCCGCGAAATTTGCAGAGCTTTTGGGCGAGGTCGTGACCGATTCGACCAAAAAAAATCTGGAGCTGCGCGCGGCGGCGGAGAACGGCGCATGCGATGGCAAGCTTCAGCTCGCAAAGCGCGCCAAGGCGCTGAATTTAGACGCGATCCATGATACCGTGCATGAAATGGCAAAGGACGAGGCGCGCCACGGTCGCGGCTTTGAAGGGCTGCTTGCGCGCTATTTCGGCAAATAAGAAAGAGGTGTGACTGATGAAATATGAATGCCCCTGCGGCTATGTGTATGACCCCGCTCTGGGCGATCCGGAAAACGGCGTTGCGCCCGGTACAGCCTGGGAGGATGTGCCCGAGGATTGGCTCTGCCCGACCTGCGGCCTGGGCAAGGATGCGTTTTATCCCGCAGAATCATAGCTTTGAAGCCAAAGCGGAGAGGGAAATTTCCCCTCTCCGCTTTTTGCTTTATTTGCCGCGATGCGCGCAAAAGCGTTTCCTGAAACCCCCTCTAAAAATTGGAAATCTGCGGCATGCGGCGCAAAAATCTCATGTATAAACTTCGCAGCCAGCGCCGGCGCGGCGCTATACTGCTTGCATAGGAAGCGAAGTCAGCATTTGTCACATCCGGGCGTCACTAATTCGCCGCGCATTGCGCATAGTAAAAGCGGGCGATTCAGAAAGGAGTGATCGCATGCTAAAAAGAAACAAAGGAATCTCCCTTTTTCTCGCAATTCTTTTTTTCGCAGGCGTCAGCACGCCTGCACTTGCGCTGCAAGCCTCTGACATCAAGCAGGTCGTTCCGATCGGTCACACGACCGGGATCAAGCTTTATTCCTCCGGCGTTGTCGTGGCGGGAGTCACGCCGATCGAGACCGGGCAAGGGCAGAAAAGCCCCGCTGCCGACGCCGGCATTGCGCCGGGCGACGTGATTACAAAAATCAATGATACCCCGGTGCAAAGCAACGAAAATTTTCGCGAATGCCTGCTCAAAAACGGCGAAAAGCCGCTTGTTCTCACCGTGCTGCACGAGCAGAAGGAACGCAGCGTTACGGTTTCCCCGGTGCGTGATACGCAGGGCGACTGCAAGCTCGGGCTTTGGATCCGCGACAGCATGGCCGGCATCGGAACAATCACGTTCTATGACCCGGAGCATCACATTTTCGGCGCGCTGGGGCACGGCGTGTGCGATACGGATTCCAACCTGCTCATCCCGTTCGGGCATGGGTCTGTGATGGAATCGCGCGTGACGGATGTGAAGAAGGGCGCGGCGGGCGCACCGGGCGAGCTGGTGGGCGATTATAACCTGCGCGAGGACTACGGCACGCTTTCCGCCAACACGGAAAGCGGAATTTTTGGTCAAACAGAGGCGGCGCTTCCGCAGTTTGAAAAAAGCGCCGTTCCGATCGCCGCGCGAAATGAAATAAAGACCGGTCCTGCCGTTATTTTGTCCAATATCGAGGGCGACCATGTGGAAGAATATCAAATTGAAATTACAAAAATTTATCCAGAAGAGTCTGGCGAAACCAAAAATATGCTCATCCGCGTCACCGATGAGCGCCTGATCGCAAAAACGGGCGGCATCGTGCAGGGCATGAGCGGCTCGCCGATCCTTCAAAACGGAAAGCTTGTCGGCGCGGTGACGCACGTTCTGGTCAACGACCCGCAGAAGGGCTACGGCATCTTTATCGACCATATGATTTCGACAGCATTTGACAAAATATATAAAAGTGTGGCATAATATAATCATATGTTCGTGATAATGGCTTCGCCGTAGCCCCGGCATTCCCCGTCTGCGCCGGTTTCCTGTGTGCAGCGCTGTGATTTTTTCGTATCCGCCGGGTGTGACAGCATTCGGCGGATCTCCTGTTTTTTCGCATGCTTTTTCAAATATTTTTTTCGGCGCGCAATCCCTTTGTAAATTATTTGAAATATTTTCCAAAAAGTTGTTGCATTTTCTGAGATTTTATGGTAAATTAATCACATCGAGATTACCCATATTTTTACAGTTATATTTTTGGAGGGACATATGAACACTTTAATCAGAACCATTGTAGCCGATGATAACCTTGATTTTCGCACATTGATTTCTGACCGTTTGCTTGAGGAGGCGGACTTTGAAGTGACCGCCACGGTTTCTGACGGCAACGAGCTGGTAGAGCGTATCGCCTCTGACACGCCGGACGTTGTGATCTTAAACAACATTCTGCCGCAGTTAGACGGGCTTGGCGTCATGCAGGCGGTCAATGCGATGGAGCTTCCGAAGCGACCGTTGTTTTTCATGATCTCTTCGTTTGCCAATGAGTCGCTGATCGCAGAGGCGAACACGCTTGGCGTGACTTATTTTTTGATCAAGCCGTTTTCGTTAGACGCGCTGATCCACCGGATCCGCACGTTTTACAGCGAACGTTTTACCCCGCAGGAAAAATTTGCAGATGAGCAGCGCGCCGCGCTTAAGCTCGCTGTAACAAATATTATTCACGAAGTGGGTGTTCCTGCGCATATCAAAGGCTATCATTATGTCCGCGAAGCGATCATGATGGCTGTGGAAGATATGGAAGTGATCAACGCGATCACAAAGGTTCTCTATCCCTCCGTTGCGAAAAAATTCGGAACGACCAGCTCGCGCGTGGAGCGCGCCATTCGCCATGCGATCGAAACCGCGTGGAATCGCGGCGACATCGACACGCTCAACAGCTTCTTCGGCTACACGGTCTCAAACACCAAGGGCAAGCCGACGAATTCTGAATTCATCGCGATGATCGCCGATAAGCTGCATTTGCAGTATAAGCAGCGCGTGGCGGGCTAAGCCGCTCCGCCGTTAGTATCTGCATGCTTCAAGCATTTTAAAACCAGAGCTGATGACGTGTGCTTCGGCTCTGGTTTTTTTGCGCGCATTTTGCGCGCGTCATGCCAAACTTTCCCTCTTTTCTCTTTTTTGACCGCGCGTCATGACGTTTTTCACAAAATATTGCGCGAATTTTGTTGTTTCAAGTAGATTATTGCCCTTGCAATACGCTCGCTTCGGTGATATGATAATGTATAATCCCAAATTATAAGGAGGCGGCGTGACTTGCAGTTTAAAAAAATCACGATTTTCGCAGGGCATTACGGCAGCGGAAAAACGAACCTTGCGGTCAACCTCGCCTTCTATCACAAAAAGCAGGGGCGCGATTGCTCGATCTGCGACCTGGATATCGTAAATCCCTATTTCCGGTCGAAAGACAGCCAGGCGGCGCTTGAAGCCGCGGGCATTCGCTTTATTTCCTCACCGTTTGCGAACTCAAATGTGGATCTGCCATCGATCCCGGCAGAGGCCTATTCCGTGTTCGCGCACTCGCCTGCCTATTCGGTCATCGACCTGGGCGGGGACGACCGCGGCGCCTATGCGCTCGGGCGTTTTGCGGAATTTCTTTCTGACCCGGCGGAATATGATATGCTTATGGTTTTAAACCAATATCGGCCGGATACACGCACGCCGGAGCAGGTTCTGGAAATCCGCCGCGAGATCGAGGACGCCTGCCATGTCCGCTTTACCGGGCTGGTGAACAACAGCAATCTAGGGCGCGAGACCACGCGCGCCACGGTGGAAGAGACCGGGGCTTTCGCGCAGCATGTGAGCGAGCTGACCGGGCTTCCGCTTGTGATGACAAGCTATAGTCACAAGCTTGAGCCGCCGCGGCTTCCGCATCCGTTTGCGATCGATGTGATGGAAAAAGACGTTTGGCAGCTTTGATTTTTGTAAACTCCCGCCGCGATCTCGCGGGCTCGTTCGAGCAAAGGCATTGCCTTTCGGATAGGATAAAAGGAGGTTTTTGTTATGGCTAAGGTTACATTCCGCGAAGATGAATGTAAGGGTTGTGGGCTTTGCGTCAATGCCTGCCCCAAAAAGATCCTGGTAATGGCGCAGGATAAAATCAACAAAAAGGGCTATAACCCCGCGCAGATCATCGATCAGGGCGCATGCATCGGCTGCGCTATGTGCGCAACCATGTGTCCCGACGTGGTAATTACAGTAGAAAGGTAGGGCGGTCTCATGTCAGAAAAAGTATTAATGAAAGGGAACGAAGCGCTTGCAGAAGCGGCGATGCGCGCCGGCTGCCGGTTCTTCTTCGGATACCCGATCACCCCGCAGACAGAGGTTGCGGCGTATATGGCAAAGCATATGCGCAAAAATGGCGGTACATATCTCCAGGCGGAGAGCGAGATCGCCGCGATCAATATGGTGCTTGGCGCGTCCAGCGCGGGCATGCGCGTGCTTACCTCCAGCTCCAGCCCCGGAATTTCCCTGAAGGGCGAGGGCATCTCTTACCTCGCGGGCAGCGACCTGCCGGCGGTCATTATCAATATCCAGCGCGGCGGTCCGGGTCTCGGCGGCATTCAGCCGTCGCAGTCTGACTATTTTCAGGCGACGCGCGGCCTCGGCCATGGCGACTTCCATGTGATCGTTGTTGCGCCGAGCACGGTGCAGGAGATGGTCAACCTGACTTACGATGCGTTTGATATGGCGGATCTGTATCGGATGCCGGTCATGATCCTGGGCGACGGTATTCTCGGTCAGATGATGGAGCCGGCGGAATTCCCGACCGAGAGCAGCCGCAAGCTCCCGCCGAAGGATTGGGCGACCAACGGCACGCATGGCAAACGCAAGAAAAACATCGTAAACTCGCTCTATCTCGCGCCGGATGAACTGGAGCGCACGAATTTTGAGCGTTTTGAGCGTTATGCAAAAATCAAAGCGACCGAGCAGAAGGCAGAGTGCTTCATGACGGACGACGCGGATATCGTGATCGTTGCATACGGCGCGGCGGCGCGCGTTGCGAAAAACGCGGTCCTTGCGGCGCGTGAGCAGGGCATTCGTGTAGGCATTGTCCGCCCGATCACGCTTTGGCCGTTCCCGGAGGATACGTTGAAGAAGGTTTCTGCCACGGCGAAGGCGTTTTTAAGCGTGGAGCTGTCCATGGGTCAGATGATCGAGGACGTGAAGCTTGCGATCGATTGCTCGCGCCCGGTTTATCTCTGCAACCGCACCGGCGGCATGGTCATGAAGCCGGACGAGGTGCTTGCGAAAATCAAAGAAATTGCGGGAGGGCTGAAATAATGGCTGTGGTATTTGAAAGACCGAAATCCTTATCCAATGTCCCGACGCATTACTGTCCGGGATGTACCCACGGGATCATCCACCGCCTGGTGGCTGAAACGATGGACGAGCTTGCAATCACGGAGCGCACGGTCGGCGTGGCGCCGGTCGGATGCAGCGTGCTTGCTTATAATTATTTTGAATGCGACATGGTGGAAGCGCCACACGGACGCGCGCCCGCCGTGGCGACCGGTCTGCGCCGCGCGCTGCCGGATAACGTGATCTTTACCTATCAGGGCGATGGCGACCTCGCCGCAATCGGCACGGCGGAAACCGTGCATGCCGCAACGCGCGGCGAGAACATCACGGTCATTTTCGTAAACAACGCGATTTACGGCATGACCGGCGGTCAGATGGCGCCGACCACGCTGCCTGAGCAGATCACGCAGACCACGCCGTATGGCCGTGACGTCAAGCTTGACGGTTATCCGGTTCGCGTTTGCGAGATGCTCGCCACGCTGAGCGGTACCGCCTATGCAGAGCGCGTGACGGTAAACAACATAAAAAACGTCAACAACGCAAAGCGCGCGATCAAAAAGGCATTTCAATATCAGCTTGAGGGCAAAGGCTTCTCGATCGTAGAGGTCGTCTCCAGCTGTCCGACGAACTGGGGTCTCAGCCCGGTCAAAGCGCTTGAGTGGCTGGAAGAGAACATGCTTCCCTACTATCCGCTCGGCGTGTTTAAGGACATCGGAGAGGAGGCGAAGGCATAATGAAAAACGAGATCGTAATCGCAGGCTTCGGCGGACAGGGCATCCTGTTCTCCGGCAAGGTTTTGGTGTATGCCGGCATGATGGACGGGCATGAGGTGAGCTGGCTTCCGTCCTACGGCCCCGAAATGCGCGGCGGCACGGCGAATTGCAGCGTGATCATCAGCGACACGCCGATCGGCTCTCCGATCGTCAACGATCCGCAGATCTTAATTGCGATGAACCTGCCTTCGCTGGATAAATTCGAAAATGCAATTTTAGAAAATGGCATCGCGTTTATCGACAGTACGCTTATCACGCGCAAGGTCAACCGCCCGGATGTGAAGTGCTTCTACATCCCGTCTACGCAGATGGCAAATGACAATGATCTGAGCGGCATGGCGAATATGATCATGCTGGGTAAGGTCGTGCGCGAGCTGCCGGATTGCAACTTAGAATCGATCACGGCGGCGATCCGCAAGGTCGTTCCGGCGCGCAAGGCGGCGCTGATCGATAAAAACATCAAAGCGGTAGAGCTCGGATATCATTACGAGGGCTAATTCCCGAATAATAACGCCTCATATCACGGGGGAATGCTAGCTGCATTCCCCCGTTTTTATTATCCCCATATCGCGCTGCTATAAAAAGACGGGCAGGAAATGCTTACTCGCATTTCCTGCCCGTCTTGATGGCAAAATTTACGCCTTAGACTCGATATAAGAAACGACATCGCCAACCGTTTTAAAGTTGCGCGCCTCTTCATCGGAAATCTCAATGCCGAATTCCTCTTCGATCGACATCATGAGCTCCACCACATCGAGCGAATCCGCGCCCAGATCCTCGGCGATATCCGTTGATTCCGTGATCTTGTTCACGTCGATATCGAGCTGAGCCGCCAGAATCTTTTTCACCTTATTGATTACCATGAATCATTCCTCCATAAAGATATTTTATATACCAATGCGGGCCGAATACACGCTGCAAAACACAGCGCCAATTCCAAAGCATGGCTCTGCCCGGGCAATTCCCCCGAAAGCCGCACATTTTATGCCTTTTCAGTAATTGTTTCCTCGCCAAACACGCCGATATTACGGAATTTTTGATACCGCTCGTTTACAAGCTGCTCGCCCGACATATCTGCCATACGCGCAAGCGCCTCTGCGAACGCTTTTTTTAAGTTTTTCGCAACCGCGTTTGCGTCCTCATGCGCGCCGCCGCGCGGCTCTGCAATGACTTTTTCGATCACGCCAAACTCTAATAAATCGGGCGCCGTCATGCGCAGCTGTTCCGCCGCTTCCAGCTCACGCGTCGGGTCTTTCCATAAAATACTGGCAAACCCTTCCGGCGAACTGATGGAATACACCGCGTTTTCAAGCATGTACACCTCATTGGCCACAGCAAGCGCCAGCGCGCCGCCGCTTCCGCCCTCCCCGGTGATCACGGAAATGATCGGAACGCGCAGCCCCATCATTTCATATAGATTTCGCGCGATCGCCTCGCCCTGCCCGCGCTGCTCCGCGCCGACGCCGCAATGCGCGCCCGGCGTATCCACAAAGCAAAGGATCGGGCGATGGAATTTCTCCGCCTGCCGCATCAGCCGCAGCGCTTTGCGATATCCCTCCGGATATGGCATACCGAAATTCATTTTGATATTTTCTGTAGTATTCTTGCCCTTTTTGTGACCGATCACAGTGACCGGCGCGCCCTGAAACCGGGCGATTCCGCCGCATATTGCCGAATCGTCGCCAAAGGCGCGATCGCCATGCAGCTCAATAAAATCCTCGAAAATAAGAGAAATGTAATCTGTAATATTTGGTCGATCCTTATGCCGCCCGATCTCGATCCGCTCGGCAACCGATCTTTGCTTTTTACTCAACGCGCTCAACCTCCTTATGCAGGTTTAAAAGCAGATTGAGCGTATCGCGCAGCTTCTCGCGCGGCACGATCGCATCCACAAAGCCGTTTTCCAAATTAAACTCCGCACTTTGGAAATCCTCCGGCAGCTTTTCACCGATCGTACCCTCGATCACGCGCCGCCCGGCAAAGCCGATCAATGCGCCCGGCTCAGATAAAATCACATCGCCCAGCATCGCAAAGCTCGCCGTCACGCCGCCCGTAGTCGGATCGGTCAGCACCGTAATGTAAAGCTGACCCGCGTCGCTATGCCGCCGCACAGCGCCCGAGACCTTCGCCATCTGCATGAGCGAATAGATCCCCTCATGCATCCGCGCGCCGCCGGACGCGCAGCACAGCACGACCGGAAGCCGCCGCTCGGTCGCCCGTTCAAACAGCCTTGTGAGCTTCTCGCCGACCACACTGCCCATGGACGCCATCAGAAAGCGCGCATCCATCACGCCGAGCATGCAGCGCGCGCCGCCAATTTCGCATTCACCGCAAACGACCGCCTCGCGCAGCCCGGTACGAGTATGAAGCTCATTTATTTTACCCTCATATCCCTCAAATTTCAAGGGGTTTTCCGTGAATAATCCCTCGTCATATTCCACAAAAGTTTCCGCATCGGCAAGCAGCGCGATTCGCTCCTGTGCGCCAATGCGCCCATGATGCCCGCACACGCGGCACACGGCATGCGCACGCGCATATTCCTCTTCCGTGTATATTTTCCCGCATTTCGGGCATTTTACGCCACTTTCCGGCGGCGTTTGTTCTGTTTTCCGCGGTGGCGACACCGTGGCATATCGTGTTTTCTTAAATAAATCCTGTAACAGCTTCGCTCACTCCTTTATCAGAGCTGCAGGTCCCGCTCGATGAAATCCGTTCCATACTCTCCCGAAATAAAGTCCGGGTGGCTCACGATCGCCATCTGGTAATCTGCATTGATCGTGACCCCGTCGACCAGGCATTCCGCCAAGGCGCGGCGCATACGCTCGATCGCCGTTTTGCGGTCTTTTCCGTGAACGATCAGCTTCACGATCATCGAATCATAAAACGGCGGGATCGTATACCCCTGATACACTGCGCTGTCAATGCGCACGCCCGGTCCGCCCGGCATATGCAGCGCATGGATCGTTCCCGGGCAGGGGGCAAAATTCCGCTCCGGGTCCTCCGCATTGATGCGGCATTCGATCGCATGCCCGTCCAGGCGGATATCCGCCTGCGTATAGCCCAACGGCTCGCCCGCCGCAATGCGGATCTGCTCACGTACGATATCCACCCCGGTCACCATCTCCGTGACCGGATGCTCAACCTGAATGCGCGTGTTCATTTCCATAAAATAAAATTTCCGGTCTTCATCGATGAGATACTCTATCGTTCCCGCGCCGACATAACCCGCCGCGCGCGCCGCGCGCACCGCCTTTTCGCCCATTTCGCGGCGCATTTCGTCATCGATAAACGTGGAAGGCGACTCTTCCACCAGCTTTTGATGCTTGCGCTGCACAGAGCAGTCGCGCTCAAACAGATGCACCGCGTTGCCATGCGCATCCGCAAGGATCTGAAACTCCACATGGCGCGGCGAAAGAATGCATTTTTCTATATACACGCGATCGTCGCCAAACGAGACCTTCGCCTCGGCGCGCGCCGCGTCATATTGACGGCGCAGCTCCTCCATAGAATCCACCTGACGGATCCCGCGGCCTCCTCCTCCTGCGCACGCCTTGATCATCAGCGGAAAGCCGATGCGCACCGCGATCGTCTCCGCCTGCTTGTACGAATCGACCGCCCCGTCTGACCCGGGAATAACCGGAACGCCCGCCTCCTGCACGGTGCGCCGCGCCTCGATCTTATCGCCCATGCGGGCGATTGCATCAGCCGGAGGACCGATAAAACAAATGCCATGCTGCTCGCACAGGCGCGCGAACTCCGCATTTTCAGATAGGAATCCAAACCCCGGGTGGATCGCATCCGCGCCGATGGCAAGCGCCGCGCTGATGATTCGCTCTTTATTCAAATAACTGTCCGCCGGACGCGGCGGACCGATGCAAATTGCCTCGTCCGCGATCTGCGTATGCAGCGCGTCTGCATCCGCGGTGGAATACACCGCAACCGAGATGATCCCCATATCGCGGCATGCGCGAATGATCCGCACGGCAATTTCCGAGCGGTTTGCGATCAACACTTTTTTGATTGTCATAGCCATCCCGCCTTACTCTGTCGCGTTGCCGATTGCAAAGGTCAGCTCGCCATACGCAGCTTTTTCGCCGTCTACAAACGCAACCGCCTTGCCGACCCCGATCGGACCGCGCAGACGAATCAGCTCGACCTCCAGCCGAATCGTGTCTCCGGGCGTGATCTTGCGCTTAAACCGCGCCTTGTCAATGCCCGCAAACAGCCCGATCTTCCCCGCAAACTCCGGCATGGAAAGCACCGCAACCGCGCCCGCCTGCGCGAGCGCTTCCATCGTCAGAACGCCGGGCATGACCGGCATGCCGGGGAAATGCCCTTTGAAAAACCATTCGTCTCCCGTCAGCGTTTTTTCTGCAACGCAGCGCTCGCCCGGCACAAGCTCAAGCACCCGGTCAAGCAAAAGCATCTCGCCGCGATGCGGAATGATCTCCTGAATCTGCTTTTTATCCAACATCATGATCCCTCTTATTCAATCACCATCAGCGGCTGGCCGAATTCAACCAGCTCGCCGTCCGCAACGAGGATCTGCGTGACCTCGCCCTCAAATTCGCTTTCGATCTCATTGAGCATTTTCATCGCCTCGATGATGCAGAGCACGTCGCCGCGCTGCACCTTCGCGCCCGCCTTGACAAACGGCTCGCCCCCGGGCGCCGCCGCCTGATAAAACGTGCCGACGATCGGGCTTTTGACTACGTTGCCCGCAGGGCGCTCCTCCGCGTGCTCGGGCTGGGCAGGCGCTTCCGCGCGCGGCGCGGCGGCAACAGGCGGAGGAGCGCTGACTATCCCCTCGCGCCGAACGGAGATTTTTAAATCATCATATTCCAGATCAAACGCGGTCAGCTCGTTCTTTTTCAGCTTATCCGCCATGTCAAACGCAAGCTTTTTGATCGCCTGGATCTTCTTTTCGTCCATCGCAACTAGTCCTCCACTTTCTGAAACAGCAAACTCGCATTATGCCCGCCAAAGCCCAGCGAGTTTGAAAGCGCGCTTGAAATCGGCATTTCCCGCGCCTTGTTGGGCGTGCAATCCAGATCGCATTCCGGATCTTTTTCTTTATAATTGATCGTTGGCGGAACAAATCCATCGCGCATCGCGAGCAGGCAGAAGATCGCCTCCGCCGCGCCCGCCGCGCCGAGCAGATGCCCGGTCATCGATTTTGTTGAGCTCATCGCAACATGCTTTGCCGCATCGTCAAACGCAAGCTTGATCGCGCGCGTTTCCATCTGGTCATTCGCGGGCGTTCCTGTGCCGTGCGCATTGATGTATGACACATCCTGCGGCGCAAGCCCCGCCTCACGCAGAGCAAGCTGCATTGCAACCGCCGCGCTCTTCCCTTCCGGATCTGGCGCTGTGATGTGATATGCGTCTGACGTGGCGCCATAGCCCGTGATCTCGCCATAAATTTTCGCGCCGCGCGCTCTCGCGTGTGAAAGACTTTCTAAAACCAGCATTCCCGCGCCCTCGCCGATCACGAAGCCGCCGCGCCGCGCATCAAACGGAAGACTTGCCTCGTTCGGATCTTCCGCGCCGGTCGTTGCCGTCATGTTCGCAAAACCGCCGATCGCCATCGGCGTGATCACCGCGTCGGCGCCGCCCGTAATCGCAAGGTCCAGATACCCATGCTTGATCGCGCGGAACGCCTCGCCGATCGCGTGCGACCCGGAGGCGCAAGCGGTCACCGTGCAGTATGATGCGCCGTGAAGCCCAAATTCCATTGCGATCATGCCCGCCGCGATATTGGGGATCATCATGGGGATAAACAGCGGCGAGATCCCGCGCATCCCCTTTTCCATATACTTCGTATGCTCCACCTCAAACGTGTGGATCCCGCCGATCCCGGAGCCTGTGATCACGCCGGCACGATACGGGTCAAACTCTGCGTCTGCAAGCCCCGCGTCTTCATACGCACGCGTAGCCGCCGCCACGGAGAACTGGCAAAACCGGTCCATCCGCCGCGCCTTGCGCTTATCGATCCAGTCTTCCACCTGGAAATCGCGCACCTGCGCGGCAAGCTTTGTTTTATAGCCGGTCGTATCCGCAGCGTCCAGCACGCCGATCCCGTTTTTCCCGGTATGCAGTGCCTGACACACCGCGTCAAGATCATTGCCGATCGGCGAAATGATGCCCATCCCGGTCACAACCACTCGATTCATACGTTCACCATCCATTTCTAAAACGCCATCCCGCCATCTACTACGAGAACCTGCCCCGTGATATAATCCGCGTCCTCCGACGCAAGAAATGCGACCGCGCCAGCCACATCCTCCGGCGTCCCCGCACGTTTTAACGTGATTTTCTCTTTCATCGCATCGCGCGCCGCCGCAGGGAGCGCCGCCGTCATATCCGTTTCGATATAGCCGGGCGCGACCGCGTTGACCGTAATGCCGCGAGAGCCAAGCTCACGCGCCGCCGCCTTTGTCATGCCGATGATGCCCGCCTTTGCCGCGGCGTAATTTGCCTGACCCGCGTTGCCCTCGATGCCCACGATCGAGCTGACGTTGATGATCTTGCCGTGCTTTGCGCGCAGCATCTTCTCGCCCGTCAGACGCATCAGATTCCATGCGCTTTTCAGGTTGCCCGCGATCACCTGATCAAACTGCTCCTCGCTCATGCGGACGAGCAGCCCGTCGCGCGTGATCCCGGCGTTATTGACCAACACGTCAATTCCGCCGAACTCCTCCGCTGCGGCGTTCACCATGACCTGACACTGGGTATAATCCGCAACATCCGCTTTCCAAGTCAGCGTTTTCACGCCGTAGCCCGCCAGAACATTTTCCAGCCGCATCGCTTCCTCGATGCTGTTTCTGTAATTGATCACGATGTTAAAGCCGTCCTTTGCAAGGCGCTTTGCGATGGCCGCCCCGATCCCGCGGGACGCGCCGGTAATTAACGCTGTTTTACTCATGCTTTCCACGTATCATTGCAGATTTCGTTCCGCAATGACATCTCCTTTCTTCGTAATCTTCCCTCCGCTACCACTCAAGCAGCGCCGCGCCGCAGGTCAAGCCGCCGCCGAAGCCGACAAGCGCGAGCTTATCGCCCCGGCTCAGCTTCCCTGCACGGTTGAGCTCATCAAGCGCGACCGGAATGCACGCAGAGGACATGTTTCCATATTGTTCTAAATTGATATATACTTTTTCCATCGGAATGCCAAACTTATCGACCATAGACGCAATGATGCGGATATTCGCCTGATGCGGGATCATATACGCAAGATCAGACGCCGAGATCCCCGCCTCGTTTAAAATTGCCTCCATCCCCTGCCGCATCGCGCGCACCGCGAACTTATACACCTCGTGCCCATTCATAAAAAGATGCTCGCTCAGCGTATCCTCACGCGGCACGGCAAACGGACTTTTATTTTCAAATGCGCGATAAGACAACACATCGCCGCGCGCCCCATCAGACATCATGTAGCTTGCGAGCACGCCGCCGCAATCCGCCGCGCGCAAGACCGCCGCGCCCGCGCCGTCGCCAAACAGCACGCAGGTCGCCCGGTCGGTATAATCCGTAATTTTAGAAAGCATCTCGCTTGCAACGATCAAAACAGTATTCACCCGCCCGGTCGCGATATACTGCCGCGCGGTTTCGAGCGCAAACACAAAGCCGCTGCACGCCGCGACCTGATCAAAGCAGAACGCGTTTTTCGCGCCAAGCTGCCCCTGGATCATGCAGCTCATGGATGGGCAGGTAGAGTCCTGCGTGACCGTACTGCCGATGATCAAATCGATCTCTTCCGGCGCGATTTTCGCGTTTTCCAGCGCCTGCTGTGCCGCATAATAGCCCATTTCCGCCGTGGTTTCGCCCTGCGCTATGCGCCGCTCGCGAATTCCCGTATGCGAAACGATCCATTCGTCCGAGGTGTCAACCATGCGGGAAAGCGCATCATTTGTCAGACGATACGGCGGTAAATACCGCCCTGTGCCTACGATTTTGGCGTTTTTCAATGCGATCCCTTCCTTATATATGCTCTTTATTGGACGAGACGCGCTCGCCGTGGTATACTATCCATAGTGCAGGCGCAGGATATCCCAAAATTTACTTGCTGCGCAGGCATACTACTATGTCATTATATTTCGTAGCGTATGCTTTGTCAATCATACAGAACGAATTAAAATGTTATTAAAACATATGGGAGTGATAAAAACCATGTCGAATTTGGCTTATTTCTTTGCCGGACAGGGCGCTGCCGTGTCCGGTATGGGGCGTGATCTCTATGAAAATCACGCAGCGGCGCGGCGCGTGTTTGAGCTGGGGTCTGACACGCTGGGGCTTGATTTGATGAAGCTGTGCTTCACGGCAAGCACTGAAGAACTGTCGCTGACCAAGAACACCCAGCCCGCAATTTTTACTATGTCGCTCGCATCGTGCGCGGTGCTTGCGGAGCATGGCATGCAGCCGGACGCTGTGGCCGGATTTTCGCTGGGCGAGATCTCGGCGCTCACGCAGGCGGGCGCGGTCAGTTTGGAGGATGGGTTCCAAATTATCCGCGCGCGCGGCGACTGTATGCAAAAGGCCGCGGAGCAAAGCGGCGGCGCGATGGTCGCAGTTCTCGGCTTAAGCGCCGAAAAAATCGCGCAGATTGCAGACGAAACGCCGGGCTATGTGCTGCCGGTCAACTACAATTCCCCGGTGCAGACCGTGATCGCCGGGGAGGAAGCCGCCGTTGCGGAGGCGGCGCAGCGCTGCCTGGATGCGGGCGCAAAGCGCGCGGTGCGTCTTGCCGTAAACGCCGCATTTCACAGCGCGATGATGCAGGACGCGGCGGAGGAATTTTCCGCGCGCATCGCCGGAATTTCGTTTTCCGCGCCGAGCATCCCGGTGTATTCAAACACAACCGGGCGTCCCATCGATGATTTTTCCGATCTGCCCGCCTATCTCGCGCGGCAGATGACCAGCCCGGTGCGCTGGGTCGATACCGTGCAAAACCTTGCAAGCGCCGGGATCACGCAGGCGATCGAGCATGGTCCGGGCAAGGTCCTCTCCGGGCTTGCGCGCCGCATTGCGCCGGAGATTTCCTGCCTATCTTGTGATAATAATCAAAATTTAACCGCAATTCTGGAAAAAATATAACACATTTTACTGCGCAAAATGATTGATAATTTTTTCGCAAAATGGTACAATGGTTTTATTAGAGTGCATATTGGCAAATATTCTTGTTGGAGGTAAATGAAAATGGATTACAAAAAGCAAGCGATCATTGACCATGAAAAATGGCATGGCAAAATCGAAGTCATCAGCCGCTGCAAGGTCACGAATAAGGACGAGCTGTCCGTTGCGTATACGCCGGGCGTTGCCGAGCCGTGCCTTGAGATCAGCAAAGACGTAGATTTAAGCTATAAGTACACCCGCCGCAGCAACCTGGTTGCTGTTATTACCGACGGTACGGCGGTTCTCGGTCTGGGCGACATCGGTCCGGAGGCCGGTATGCCGGTTATGGAAGGCAAGTGCGTTCTGTTTAAGGAATTCGCTGATGTCGATGCGTTCCCGCTCTGCATCCGCTCGCACGATGTGGATGAGATCGTCAACACCGTGAAGATGCTGCTCGGCAGCTTCGGCGGCGTGAATCTTGAGGATATCTCCGCGCCGCGCTGCTTCGAGATCGAGCGCAAGCTGAAAGAGGTTTCCGATATTCCGATCTTCCACGATGACCAGCATGGTACGGCGATCGTTTCCGCCGCTGCGATGATCGGCGCTTGCCGCCTGACCAAGAAGAACATCGGCGATCTGAAGGCGGTCGTTTCCGGCGCAGGCGCTGCGGCTATCGCTGTGACCCGCCTGCTCATGGCGCTCGGTCTGAAGGAAGTGATCCTCTGCGACCGCAAGGGCGCGATCTACGAAGGCCGCGAAGGTCTTAACGCCGCAAAAGAAGAGATGGCGAAAATCACAAACCGCGAGAAGAAGGCCGGCACGCTTGCCGAGATGCTCGTTGGCGCTGACGTCGTCTTTGGCCTTTCCGGCCCGGGCATCATCACGCAGGATATGGTTAAGAGCATGAACAAGGATCCGATGCTCTTTGTTATGAGTAACCCGGTTCCGGAGATCATGCCGGACGAGGCGAAGGCTGCGGGCGCCGCGGTTATCGGTACCGGTCGTTCCGACTTCCCGAACCAGATCAACAACGTGCTTGCGTTCCCGGGCGTGTTCCGCGGTGCGCTTGACGTGCGTGCTTCCGATATCAATGATGAGATGAAGGTCGCTGCCGCATACGCGATTGCGAACCTGATCGACGAGAAGGATCTTACCCCGGATTACATCATTCCGGCTCCGTTTGATCCGCGTGTTGCCAAGGCGGTTGCCGCTGCGGTGGCAGACGCTGCGCGCAAGAGCGGCGTGGCTCGCATCTAGTTTGTGTAACAAAAGGGACTTGTCTTTTGGGCAAGTCCCTTTTCTTGCGCCCCTTGTGCAAAGCGCCAATTCGGCGCGACAGATTTTTCGCAACTTTACCAATATTCATCGTGCTTTTTGCACAGATTTTACAAATTTCGCGAAAAGACTGTTCAAATCGATTTTTATAGTGTATAATTTTTAAGGTTATATTCCATGCCGGTCAAACGGTCCCTGCATGGTCGCGCCGCGCCTCTTTGCGGCGCTGTTTTTGCGAGGACGGGTTTTGCGCTGCGCGTGGCAATTACAAATGGGAGGGTGTCTACATATGCAAAGACTCACAGGAAAAGATCTCGCACTGAGTGTTCAGCATCTCTTCGCCATGTTCGGCGCAACCATTCTCGTCCCGCTGCTGACCGGCTTAAGCCCGGCGACCGCATTGGTGACCGCCGGTATCGGCACGCTGATTTTCCACCTGTGCACAAAATTTGAAGTTCCGGTTTTCCTCGGTTCATCGTTTGCGTTTATCGCGCCGATCTCCATGATCGTAAATGAAATGGGCATCCCCTATGCGCAGGGCGGTATTATCGCCGCGGGTCTTGTTTACCTGCTCTTTGCGCTGATCGTCTATCTCGTCGGCGCGGATCATATCAAAAATATCTTCCCGCCGGTCGTGACCGGTCCGATCATCGTGGTCATCGGTATCGGTCTTGCCGGCACGGCGATCACGGACGCGCTGGGCGGCGCGGATATCTCCGCCGGCATGACGCCGGATGCGTGGGTCGCGCTCGGCATCGCAGCTTTCACGCTCGCAGTAGTCATTATCTGCACGATTTTTGCCAAGGGCTTCTTTAAGCTCGTTCCGATTCTGATCGGCATGGCGTCCGGCTATCTGCTGTGCGTCTGTCTTGATCTGGGCGGCGTATTTGCGATGGATTATACCGCGTTTGAAACCGCAACGTTCTTTAATATCCCGTATGTTACCGAAAATTTCTTTACCCTTCCGAAATTCAGCTGGGCTGCGGTCCTGTCGATCGCGCCGGTCGCGCTCGTCACGTTTATGGAGCATATTGGCGATATCACAACCAACGGCGCTGTAGTCGGCAAAAACTTCTTTGCAGACCCGGGTCTGCATCGCACGCTGCTGGGCGACGGGCTTGCAACCTGCGTGGCAGGCTTCTTCGGCGGTCCTGCAAACACCACATATTCTGAAAACACCGGCGTTCTCGCCACAACAAAGAACTATAACCCGCGCCTTCTGCGCATAACCGCAATTTTCGCGATCATCTTCGGCTTTATCGGCTACCTCGGCGCTTTTTTGCAAACGATTCCGGGTCCGGTCAAGGGCGGCGTTGAGATCATGCTCTTCGGCATGATCGCGAGCATCGGTATCCGCACGCTGGTAGAAGCAAAGCTTGATTTCACGCACTCGCGCAACCTCGTGATCGTTGCGCTGATTTTAACAACCGGCCTCGGCTTCGGCGCAATCGGCGGCATTCCGCTTACGATCGGCGCTGTGTCGCTGAACCTTTCCGGTCTCTTTATCGCAACGATCGTTGGCGTTCTGCTGAACCTGATTCTCCCAAAGGATGTATAAGTAATTGAAAGAAAGAAAGGATCTGTCTTATGAATTCCAAGCTGCATATCATGGACCATCCGTTGATCCATCATAAAATTACCATTCTGCGCGACAAAAATACTTCGGTTCAGGACTTCCGTAATCTGGCGGGCGAAATCGCCCTCCTGATGGGCTATGAGGCGACGCGTGATCTCGCGCTGACCGAGATCGACGTGGAAACACCGGTCGCCAAAACGCGCGGTCAGGTGGTGGAAAAGCAGGTCACGATCGTTCCGATCCTGCGCGCAGGGCTGGGCATGGTCGATTCGCTCATGAGTCTGATCCCGGCCTCAAAGGTCGGTCACATTGGTCTTTATCGCGACCATGACACGCTAAAGCCCGTGGAATATTACTGCAAGTTCCCGCCGGATATCGCCGAGCGGCAGGTCATCGTGACCGATCCGATGCTCGCCACGGGCGGCAGCGCGATCGCCGCGGTGGAATGCTTAAAGCGGCGCGGCGTGAAGAAAATCAAGCTGATGTGCATCATCGCATCGCCGGAGGGCATCCGCGCGCTCAGCGAAGCGCATCCGGATATTGAGATCTTCTGCGGCATGGTGGACGATCATTTAAACGAAAACGGGTATATCGTTCCGGGTCTTGGCGACGCCGGCGACCGCCTGTTTGGAACGCTGTAAACACTTTTGCGGCGCGCGCTATTTGAGATAGTGTGCGCCGTTTTCTTGCGCGAATCTGCAATCTTTTCCCTGTAGTTTCCCCTTTTCGCGGCTTAGAGACAGATTCCCTTGAAAATATAACATTAGACAATGTTTTTATTTTGAATTCAAACATAAGTGCATTGACAATGCGCGCCTCACGCTTTAGAATCAAGATATCAAGCCTTGCGCTTCTTGTATTCATCACGCGCATTGACATCGTTTCTGCTCTTTTCAGAGCATTTTGAGAGAGAAACGCACTTCATTTGCAAATAAAGGAGTTAGCAACATGACAACGAAAAACGCAAGAAAGTGGTATCAAGACCCGCTTCTGATCGCCGCGATCCAGTTTGAGCAGGAGCATGACGAGTCGTTCCTTGCTCCCCCGATCTTAGACCGCGCGAAATTCGATACCGAGCAGCTATTGCATGTATTTGGCAAGGAGGTCATCGGGCTTTACATCAAAGAGCGCGACGAAGAGCGCGTGCGCCGCTATATCAGCATGTCGCCCGACCGGAACATTATTCTTTACGCCAATGCACACATCGTATCGAAAGAAACATTTGCCGCGCACGACAACTGGGCGCAGCGTACGGCGGACGGCAATGCCGCGCCCGGCTATACCAACGAGATCATGATTTGCATGAATTCGCCCTGGCGCGATTATTTCTTCGATCGTCTGCGCGAGATGCTCGAGCTGCCGATCAAGGGCATTTTCCTTGACGGTCCGTCCATCATTGGCGGAGGCTGCTTCTGTCCTGATTGCCAGCGTCTGTTCCTTGCGCAATACGGTCACCCGCTCAGCGAAGCCACGCGCCGTGAGCTGCGCAACTTTAAAAGCGCCTGTGCCACACGGTTTATCCATGATGTGCGCACGATCATTCATGAAACGCGCCCGGACGTGATTCTCTATGCAAACAGCCCCGGTCTTTCTGAAAATGTGACCGGCGGCGATGTGGATGAAATTTATAACGAGGTGGATTTTATCGGCAGCGAGGGCGGCTTCCTCTTCTATGGCGATCCGAACAACGTGTCGCTGTATAAAACGAGCAACACCGCGCGTTATCTGGAGGCGAAATCCGGCGGGAAGCCCTACGTGGTGTTCTGCGCCGGCAACCACCAGCCATGGGCGCGTTATATGATGACCCCGGAGGAGAACGAGCTGCTCGCCGCGGCGACCGTGTCAAACGGCGCAAACCTCTGGTATGGTATTCACGGCTCGATCCACGATTTTGAAACCAAGAGCGGTGAGGCTGCGCTTTCTCTGATCCGCGAGCTTGCTGAAAACAAAGAATATTACACCGATACCCGCCGCCGCGCGGATGTGGCCGTGCTCTGGAGCAAGGAGTCGATCCACGCATTCCCGGAAGCTGTAGAGGAAACGGATTTCACAACGAAGGAGCGCCATGGCATCAGCCGGTTCGGCTCTGCGCAGAAGGAATTTGACGGTGTGTGTGAGATCCTTGCGCGCAATCAGCTCACCTATGCGATTCTCGACGAGAAGAATCTGCGCGAGGATGATCTTTCCGCCTATCCGCTGCTTATTTTGCCAAATGCCGTCTGTCTGGACGATGCCGCGACAGAGAAAATTTGCGCTTATGTCAACGCTGGCGGCAATGTGATCGCCACGCTTTGCACCGGAATGTGCGACGAGCTTGGAAATCCGCGCGCAACCGGCGCGCTCGCCGAGCTGTTCGGCATTCAGTCCAGCACGCTGCTTAATTATGACGCGGGCTGCGGCTATCTGTCGATGAATGACCCGGCGTTTGCCGAGCAGATGACCTCGAACCCAACCGCGGGCTTCGCCGGCTCGGTTCTGCGCGCGCAGTTCGCGGATGACTGCACCGTGCTCGCCAGCATGCACGAAGCGCTGCCCGGGCGCTACAGTATGCTGCCCAGCAGCACCTACCCCTCAGTGATCGAGCGGCACGTGGGGCGCGGGCGCGTGATCTATCTTTCCGGCGCGCTGGGCGCAACCTTTGCGCAGTATGGCGTTGCCGATTTCAAAACGCTGCTGCCCCTCATGGTCACGCGGATGATCGCGCCGTCCATCCGGGTCGCGAACGCGTTTGAAACGGTTGAAGTCAATGTGCGCGAGCAGGAAGCGCGCACGCTGGTTCACTTTACCAACTACACTGCTGCTATGCGGCGTCCGCTGGAGCATACGATCCCCTGTCAGGGAATGCAGGTCTCTCTGCGCGTTTCTCACCCAGTCACGCGTGTGCTTTCCATGCGCACTGGGCGCGAGATCGCGTTTACCACGCAGGGCGATGAGGTGTCCTTCTCGTTTGATGTGAACGGCGTGTACGACGTGGCTGTAATCGAATAAATTTCCGCATAGCATTCGCCCTTCGCAGCGTATACTGTTACGATGCGAAGGGCATTTTTTCTAAAACAGATAGGCAGCGCGCGCTTTTTGTGCTATAATAGCTGCTGGCACAGTGTGCGCCCTGCGGCGCAAAGCATTATCGAAAAGGAGATCAGGTTCATGCATTTTTTAGACTTTTTATATGCGGTCATCATCGGCATCATCCAGGGCATTACCGAATGGCTGCCCATCAGCAGCACCGGGCATATGATCCTCGCCAATGAAGTGATCAAGCTTCCGGTTTCCGAAGCGTTTTGGAACATGTTCCTCGTTGTGATCCAGCTCGGCTCAATCCTCGCGGTGCTGTTTTTGTATTTCCATAAGCTCAACCCGTTTTCCCCGCGCAAAAGCGCAAAGCAAAAGCGCGACACGCTGCGGCTTTGGCTGAAGGTGATCGTCGGCATCATCCCCGCCGGGGTGATCGGCGTGCTGTTTGATGATATTGTGGAAAGCGCGCTCTCCGGTCCGATCGTGGTCGCCATCGCGCTCATCGCATATGGCGTGCTCTTCCTCGTGCTGGAGCGGCGCCCGCGCGAGCCAAAGGTCAAAACGCTCAATCAGCTCAGCTATAAAAACGCGCTGCAAATCGGGTGTTTTCAGGTTCTGTCGCTGATCCCGGGTACCTCGCGCTCCGGTTCTACGATTCTCGGCGGCATGATCTGCGGCACCTCGCGCGAGGTTGCGGCGGAGTTTTCTTTCTTCCTCGCGATCCCGGTCATGTTCGGCGCAAGCCTGCTCCGCGGCGCGAAATTTTTCCTTTCCGGAACGCCGATCACCGGTCCGGAGATCGGGATTCTGATCACCGGCGTGATCGTTGCGTTTATCGTTTCGATCTTTGCCATCAAGTTCCTGATGGGCTATATCCGCAAGCACGACTTTAAAGTGTTTGGATATTACCGCATCGTCCTCGGTATCATCGTGATCCTGTATTTCGCAATCAAGTGGAAGTGGATCTTCTTTGCATAAGAAAAACAGAGCGGTTTTTGCCGCTCTGTTTTTTATTGCGCGCCCTGTCATGGGGCGCGTTTTCTTTTAGCATATATAATGCGCGAGCAGCCCCGCCGCGCCGGCACCCAGCATCACAAGGATCGGACTCGGCTTCCAAACGCGCAGGACAATAAGCCCCGCCGCAAAGATCAGTAGCGCAAGCAGATCGACCCGCCCCGCCGGAAACACCGCACCCAGCAGGATCGTCACCCCCGCAGACGCGATCATCGCGACCACGGCAGGGCGCAGACCGGATAAGATATCCTGCATGGCGCGCAGCTTTTGATAGCGCGCATACAGCACCGCAAGCGTCAGCACGATCACGCACGACGGAAGCACGCAGCCCAACGTCGCGATCAGCGCGCCGGGCAGACCCATCAGCTGCATCCCGACAAACGTAGAAGAATTGACCGCAATCGGACCGGGCGTCATTTCGGCGATTGTGATCAGATCGGTAAATTCCGATAGGCTCAGCCACGCATGCTGCTCCACGACCTGGCTCTGAATCAGCGGCAGCGCCGCGTAGCCGCCGCCGATACTGAATAGCCCAATTTGAAAAAAGCTCCAAAACAGCTCCAGCGCAATCATTCCCCCGCGCGCCTCCTCTCGATCCAGCCGCGCGCAAGCCCAAACAATGCGCAAGCTAAAATGACATAGATCACATTCACGCGCAGAAAATATACCAGACAAAACGCAGCAAGCATCACGCAGATCGCGCCTACATCGCGGGCGCGCAGCACGCCGCCGCCCATCGTGATCACTACGTCGCAGATCACCGCCGAAACGCCCGCCTGCATTCCGCGCAGCACTGCCGCAACCGCGGGCTGCGCGTGAAACGCCTGATAAAACAACGAAACGATCGACAGGATAATCAGCGGCGGCAGCACGGTTCCGACAATGCAGACCAGCGCGCCGCAAAATCCCGCCACGCGGTAGCCGAGCAGAATAGACGCATTGACCGCAATCGCACCCGGCGACGCCTGCGCAATCGCGGTTAGGTCTAATATTTCATCCTCGCCCAGCCAACCGAGCTTGTCCACAAATTTTTGCTTCATCAGCGGGATCATCACAAAGCCGCCGCCAAACGTAAACGCGCTGAGCGCGAACGTGGCGCAAAACATGCGCCAATAGCTGAATGGTTTCTTATCCAATCACGAATCCCCCATTCGGGCTAAGCACCTGTCCGGTCATGAAATCCGCATCCGGCGAAGCGAGAAACCATACCGCGCGGGCGATATCCTCCGGCGTTCCCAGTCGCCCAAGCGGCGTTTCCTCTGCAAGCGCACGCCGATCTTCCATAGAAAAATCCGTCATCATATCCGTATCTACCACGCCGGGCGCTACACAATTCACCTGAATGCAGGACGGCGCGACCTCCTTTGCCAGCGCGCGCGTCATGCCAATCAGCCCCGCCTTTGCCGCAGAATATGCGACCTCACAGGACGCGCCCACCATGCCCCAGATCGACGAGATATTGATGATTTTTCCGCGTTTTTTCGCGATCATCGCGGGCAGCGCGCGGCGGCAGCAATAGAATGCGCCACTTAAATTCGTTCCGATCATGGTGTTCCAATCCGCATCGGTCACATCGGTCAAAAGCCCCTGCGCTGCGATCCCCGCATTGTTGACCAGCACATCGACCGTGCCGAGCTGCGCCTCAATTTGCGAAAATGCGCGCTCAACCTCCGCGCTTTGCGAGATATCCGCCTGCACGACCAGCGCCGCGCCGCATTTCTGCGCCTGCGCGCGCGCCGCCTCTTCCTTTTTATGATAATGGATCACAACGCGCCATCCATGCTGCGCAAAAAGTGCCGCGCACGCCGCGCCGATCCCGCGCGATGCGCCTGTGATAAGTACGATTGGGTTCATAAAAACTCCTCCTGTATGGTATGGTAACAAGTCGCGCGTAAAAAATCAAGTGCATTTTCGTATAAAATAACCGCGCGGCGAAAAAACTAGGTCAAGTGATAACCGGGAGGTGTTTTTTATGAACACGCAAAAAAAAGAATATCAGGCGCACGTCGCGCAGAGCGCGCCGAAATCCACGCTCCGGCTTGACATTCTTCGCGCCTTTGTCATCGGCGGGCTGATCTGCGTGCTGGGCGAGCTGCTTGTGGAATGGTATAAAAGCATGAGCCTGACGCACGACGCGGCAAGCGCGCTCACATCGGTCACGCTGATCGGGCTTTCCGCGCTTATGACCGGGCTTGGGCTATATGACAAGCTGGCGAAATATGCGGGCGCGGGTACGCTCGTCCCGATCACCGGGTTTGCAAACGCCATCGCCTCCTCCGCGCTGGAGTTCAAAAGCGAGGGGTTTGTGCTCGGCATGTGTGCAAAAATGTTTGCGCTGGCGGGACCGGTTCTGGTCATGGGGACCACGGCGTCTGTGCTGTATGGACTGATTTTGCTTATTTTCCTTTGATTGGGGGCGGTTTGATGAATCAGCAATTACCCGGCGGCACGATCCTGCTTGGAAACGCGCCGCACCTGCTTGGCGGCGGCGCTGTGGGCGGAAAAAAAGAGGCGGAAGGCCCGCTTGGCGATTGGTTTGATTATTTCTGCGAGGATGGGCGCTTTGACCAGGCGACCTGGGAAAAGGCAGAATCGGAAATGCAGCGCGAGGCGCTTCACTTTGCGCTCGACCGCGCCGGGAAGCAGCTCTCTGACATCGATGTGCTGTTTTCCGGCGATCTGCTCAATCAATGCACCGCATCCGCCTTTGCGCATCGCGCAAGCGGCACGTCCTATCTGGGGCTATACAGCGCCTGCGCCACGTTTGCCGAAGGGCTGGCGCTTGCGGCGCTGCTTATCAGCTCCGGCGCGGCAAATTGCGCCGCAAGCTGCGCATCCTCGCATTTCTGCTCGGCCGAGCGGCAATACCGCTACCCGCTCAATTACGGCGGGCAGCGCACGCCGACCGCGCAATGGACCGTGACCGGCGCGGGCTGCACAATCCTTGCCGCAAACGGCGCAGGTCCTGCGGTGCGCGCGGTCACGCCGGGGCGCATTGTCGACATGGGTATCCGCGACGCGAACAATATGGGCGCCGCCATGGCGCCCGCTGCGTATGACACGATTTCGCGCATGCTGCGCGATACAAACACGCGACCGGAGGATTATGACCTGATCGTGACCGGCGACCTCGGCATTTGTGGAAAGCGCCTGCTCTGCGACCTGTTTCACAGGGAAGAGGGGCTGGATCTTTCCGAAAAGCTCATGGATTGCGGCGACGAGATCTTTGCGATCGCGGCGCAGGATATGCATTCCGGCGGCTCGGGCGCGGGATGCAGCGCGGTGGTGTTTAGCCGTTATGTGCTGGATGAAATGAAAAAAGGGCGCTGGCGCAAGGTGCTGTTTGCGGGGACGGGCGCGCTGCTCTCGCCGCTTTCCTCGCAGCAGGGCGAAAGCATCCCGAGCATCTGCCACGCCGTGAGCATCGAATAGGAGGCAACTATGGAATATCTTCGGGCGTTCGCCTTGGGCGGCGCGCTCTGCGCCATTGCGCAGATTTTTATCGACAAAACAAAGCTGACCCCCGCGCGCATTCTGACCGGTTATGTCCTCGCGGGGGTGCTGCTGTCCGCGCTGGGGCTTTACGGACCGCTGGTCGCCTGGGGCGGCGCGGGCGCAACCGTTCCGCTGACCGGCTTCGGGCATCTTCTCGCAGAGGGAACGGCGGTCGCCGTGGCGGAAAAGGACGTGCTGGGCGTTTTTACCGGCGGTGTGACCGCCGCCGCCGCAGGCATTGCCGCTTCGATCGTGTTTGGCTTTGCGGCCGCGCTGATCTTTCAGCCGCAGCAAAAATAATTGAAATTTCCATGCGGTTATGTTATAATAAACACAACTTGAATGGAGTGATGATCATGGAGCTGAAACCCGGAATGATTGGAACACATTGCATGACCGTGCGTGAGGACATGCTCGCATGTGCCGTGGGCAGCGGGGCGATCCCCGTTTTGGCAACGCCCTGGATGGTTGCCATGATGGAGGCCGCCGCGCAAAACAGCGTTGCGGAGGCGATCGGCGAAGGGAATGTCACGGTGGGCACGCAGCTGAACATCTCGCATATGGCAGCAACTCCGCTGGGCATGGAAGTGCGCGCGAAGAGCGAGCTGATCGAGGTAGACGGTCGGCGTCTGGTATTTCGCGTGGCGGCGTATGACGCCTGCGATAAAATCGGCGAGGGTACGCATGAGCGGTTTATCGTTGGCGCTGAGCGCTTTGTTGCAAAGTGCAACGCAAAAGCGGCGCAGAAATAACGCGCGGCAGAGCTTGCCCGCCAATAAAAAATCAGAAAAGTTTGGGAAATGGATTGACATACCGGCGCAGATGTGGTATTCTATTATGGCACTGAAAAAGGCGGCGCGCCGGTATGTGCAATTCGTCCCATGCCGCTGTGGTGGAATCGGCAGACACAAGGGACTTAAAATCCCTCGGTAGCAATACCGTACCGGTTCAAGTCCGGTCAGCGGCACCAAATCAAGCAAGACGCATGCATTGCATATGTTCGATATATCGCGGAGTGGAGCAGTCCGGTAGCTCGTCGGGCTCATAACCCGAAGGTCGTAGGTTCAAATCCTGCCTCCGCAACCATACAAGTGGATGTAACTGAGATCAGTTACATCCACTTTGTTATTATCATGTACGGAGCAGATTCACGCCACCACCGTTTTCACCGCATCCGCACGGGTGTAGTGCCGTGTGGGGCAGGTACCGCGGTAGTCCTTCACATAGTTGGAGCATGAAAAGTAATAAATGTCCCTGTTCCGCGTGTTGGTGTGATACCACATCTTACTGCCGCTGTCTGCACAGCGGAGGATGTCACAGAAGATACTCTTTGGGTCGTTTATTTCCTTCGGCGCACGCTGGTGGGTGCTTTTCAGCCTTTTCTGCACCTTTTTATATGTGTCGCGTTCAATGATTGCCTATATATCACTTGTATTTTGAATTGCGGCGCAAGTCGGAAACGGAAGAAATCATCGCCGCTAACGGTATGCTCTGCAAGGCGGATAATCCCGAAATTTGTCACCCGGTTCTATCCCATCGTGTCAAGATAGAATACGATGCCGACAGTAATACCATCAGTATTGTTGAGCTCCACTCAGTGGTGTTTCAGGTGATGGACGATGTCAATCTAAGCGACATTAACGCACTGACGGAAGATTTACAGAAGAATGACTTCTAAAAACGGCTTTTGAAGAAATGCAGCCGATTTTTGCGGATAAAGGAAAAATCGGCAGGTTCACATTAGCGCTTCATAAAGAATATGTCCAAGCACTTGACGCTGTTGCCATCAACGGCGAGCATCCCGCTTCTGCTGAAGACTGCACTCTTGTCCTGAAATACATTGAATTGCAGAATAGCAAAGAACAGTGCGGCCCCGTATGGAATGAACTGCTTGTTCCAAATGATGTCCCGGTATTTGCTGACCTCGACCGAGATGAGCCAGAAAGAGTGGCATCAAACTGGATAGGACTGATTGAAAAGTACCTTAACTGGTACAGCACCGATTATGAGCCGCTTCTTGAAAAGCTGACTTCCGTTGGCATCCCCAGCGATGCACTGTCCTGAAAGGATATTCTTGATTTCGAGATAAGCTTCACAGATAAGATGCTTCCCTGTGTTGAGCAACTTGTTCCTGAAATATGCGAGGCATGCATCGCTGTCGCGAAATCCATGTCATGCCGTTTAGCTTTGGATACGCAGAAGAATATTCTGACATCCGGCAAACGTGGCAACAGTGATATTTGCAAAAAACTTGTTTTGGAAATCGGAAGGGTGATTTTTCAACATACTCGGAGGCTTATGCAGTCTTGGAGAAAGTGTATGAAAAGTATGAGCTCCAGCGCAGACGCAATGAGGCGCTGAAAATTCTTGAGCCTGTTACGCCACAGTGGGCGGATGCGATACGCGCACAAAAAGGCGTTCATGGCTCTTGCTCTGTTCCCGGCAGCATTGATGATGCGTGGAGGTGGAAGCAACTTTGCGGAATAATCGAAGAAATCACACAAAAGCCTTTGGCGGAGCTACAGGCCGAGAGCCTCCGATTAAGTCGTGAATATCGCGATGTAACAGCCAAGTATGCTGAAAAAAGCGGTTGGTATCATCTGCTGTAGAGAACAGAAGCTGACATTAGCATGAAGCAGACACTGATGGATGGCGACTCCACCGTCAAGAGCATAGGCAAAGGAACCGGTAAAAGAGTGCCTGTGCTCAAGGCAAAGGCAAGAGAGCTTATGGTGCAGTGTCAGAAGGCTGTGCCATGCTGGATTATGCCCATCAATAAGGCTCTCGAAAGCCTTGATCCTCGCGCCAACAAATTCGATGTCGTCATTATCGACGAAGCAAGCCAGTCGGATGTATCCTCTCTTGCCATTCTATACATGGGCAAGAAACTTGTCATCGTTGGAGATGACAGACAGGTCAGCCCTATGGCTGTTGGTGTTGAGGAGAAGAAAATTGCATCTATGCAGGAGCAGTACATAAAGGACAAACCCCCGAATGCTCATCTCTATACCGCAAAGACATCCATTTGCGATGTCGCAAAAACAACATTTCGGCCGTTGATGCTCTGCGAACATTTTCGCTGTGTCCCTGAAATAATCGGCTTCAGCAATATGCTTTCCAGCGGTAAAAAAGAAACAGCGCAGCGTCAAGGCAAAAGCCTGTCCGCTGCGCTGTCCGATATTCGCTTATGTGGTCATGCCAGCAGCTTTGCTGCTTGACCGTATGTCAGCCGATCACTTCTTGCAGCGCCAGAGGAAGGTCACGATCTGCGCTCTGGTGCAATCCGCGTCGGGGCTGAAGGTCGTGCTGGTGGTTCCCTTGGTGATGTCCTCCCTGACCGCCCACAGGACTGCGCCTGCATAGTAGGCGGTGGACTTCACATCGGCAAAGGGATTGGCTGTACCCGCTGCCGGGGACTTCTCAGAACGCCACAGGAAAGTGACAATCTGGGCGCGGGAGCAGGTCATGTTGGGGCTGAACGTGGTGTCGCTGGTGCCCTTGGTGATGCCGTTTTCTACCGCCCACAGCACAGCATCGTAGTAGTAGCTGCCCGCGGGGACGTCGGTGAAGGGCATGGCGCGGGTTTCGGGTTCGGGACTGCCAGCGGCACGCCACAGGAAGGTCACGGCCTGCGCACGGGTGCAGATGCCATCCGGGGAGAAATGGGTATCATCGGTTCCCTTGGTAATGCCGTTTTCCACTGCCCAATCCACGGCGTCCTCATAATAGCTGCCGGTGGCTACATCCACAAACACGCCGGTCTGGGGGTTGCC
>CAKUEM010000003.1 GCA_934646115.1 uncultured Oscillospiraceae bacterium | reverse complement strand
TGTTTAGCCTTATATGCTTCCCCCCATGCCCACATGGAATCCAGAATGGGCTTCAGGCTCTTGCCGAGTTCCGTCAGCGAATATTCCACTCTCGGCGGCACTTCTGCGTAGACCTCACGGTGAACAAGCCCGTTTTCCTCCATTGCCCGGAGCTGGGCGGTCAATACCTTTTGCGATACCGTGCCGATAGATTTTTTCAGTTCCCCGAACCGCTTCGTTCCAGGCATCAAGTCCCTTAATATCAGAACCTTCCATTTGTCACCAATCAATATCAAGGTGGTTTCAACAGGACAAGCCGGAAGCTCTTTTGTTTTCTCGTTCATAAGCTACCTCCATAGCAGTATCTTTTGGTTACTTACAGATTTAATATACCATACAGAAATTATTTTCGTCAAGCGAAAATTTTTTTCAAATTAGAAAACGCCGAAAAACCTTGTATTTACGCTTTCGTTTCCGTTGAGTAACTGTCCAATAGTTTCTATTTGGTAACTACGGCACAATATTGTGCTTACTTTACAAGTAATACCGACGCAGATATAATGAAGTCAAGAGCTACGGAGAACGGCCGTTTCGTAACTCAAAGCACAGGCAAGGAGAAATCCGAAATGAATATTTTTAAGAAAATCTTTGGCAACAACCAAAACGACAAGAAAGAGGTAATCACAATGACAAATACAGAAAAAGCTCTTGCACTTATTAACACTTTTGCCACAGGCGATACAGGAAAGGCTTCCGAGCTTCTTGCAGAAAATTACATTCAGCACAATCTCGCATACGGCACGGGCAGGGATGCTTTTGTAGGCTCTGTTTCCTACCTTGCTTCAGCTCCCGTAAAAACAACTGTAAACAATATTCGTGCTTTCGAGGACGGCGACAAGGTGTTCTTGCAGACGGTTTATAATTTTGCGGGTGCGGGCGAGCAGGTCGCCTTTGACATTTTCCGCTTTGACGAAAACGGCAAGATCGCAGAACACTGGGACAACCTTGCAAACAAGGCAGAGCCGAACCCGTCGGGTCACACGCAAACAGACGGCACTATGGAAATCAATGACCTTGATAAGACAGAGGCAAACCGTGAGCTCATAAAGAATTTCCTTTATGATGTAATGCAAGGCAATCGTCCTGAAAAAACACCCGATTACTTTGACGGTGATACTTACATTCAGCACAATACAGGTATTGCAGACGGACTTTCGGGACTTGGCGCAGCACTTGAAGCACTCGACAAGCAGGGCATTCAAATGATTTATACTACTGTTCATCAGGTGCTTGCACAGGGCAATTATGTGCTTGCAGTCAGCGAGGGAACTTTCGGCGGAGCACCTACATCTTATTATGATTTGTGGAGAGTTGAAAACGGCAAAATCGCAGAACATTGGGATGTAATGGAGACTATTGCCGATAAGTCCGCTTGGCAGAATCAGAACGGCAAGTTCTAATGTGAGCGAGAGCCACGCAAGCCCTTTCTTGCGTGGCTTTCCGCCTTTGTACGGAGGGAACACAATGATACAGGACGATAGAAGAAAGTATTTAATTGCAGAACTGTTGAAAGAACAGCCTGAATATTCAAATATACCTGTTCCAATCAGCAAAACGGAAGAAAAGCAACTGCTTCGTGCACTTTTCAATGTTCGTTTGCCGTTGCCGATAGGTGATGATTTTCTCAGGGTGCAGGATGAATATTTGCAAGAGGAAATCGCTCAAAAAGGCATAACAAGTATAGGCGATTTAGAGCCTGTTAAGCCTGAAATTTATTTATGGCAGGGCGATATTACAACGCTTCGGTGTGATGCAATCGTCAATGCGGCAAACAGTCAAATGCTCGGTTGCTTTTGCCCGAATCACGGTTGTATAGACAATGCCATTCACACATTTTCGGGTGTCCGGCTTCGTTTGAAATGCGCCGAAATTATGAAAATGCAAGGCAAAGACGAAGAAACGGGAAAGGCAAAAATCACACCTGCGTATAATCTTCCGTGCAAATATATTCTGCACACGGTAGGTCCGATAGTTACAGGCAAATTGACAGAAAAAGACTGCGAATTACTGCGTTCTTGCTATCGTTCTTGCTTGGCACTTGCAGACAAATGCAAGCTAAACAGCGTTGCGTTTTGTTGCATATCCACAGGCGAATTTCATTTTCCGAATGACAAAGCCGCAAAAATCGCAATCGAAACAGTCGGCGAATACAAAAAGCTGACAAACAGTAAAATCAAGGTGATATTTAATGTTTTCAAGAATTCAGACTACGAAATCTACCGAGAACTTCTCGGATAATATAGAAAAATTAAAAGAAAAATTCCACACGGCTGACGCTGTTGTAATCGGCGCAGGGGCAGGGCTTTCCGCCGCCGCAGGCTTTACTTACAGCGGAGAGAGGTTTGAAAAATACTTTTCCGATTTTCGCAAAAAATACGGATTTGAGGATATGTATTCGGGTGGGTTTTACCCTTATCAAACCCCAGAGGAGCATTGGGCATATTGGAGCCGGTATATTTTTGTTAATCGCTATCAAGATGCGCCAAAGCCGGTCTATGAGAACCTTCTGAAGCTCGTGGCAGATAAGGACTATTTTGTGATTACAACAAATGTTGACCATTGCTTTCAAAAAGCAGGCTTTGACAAAAAGCGGCTTTTCTACACGCAGGGCGATTACGGTCTGCTTCAGTGCAGTGAGCCGTGCTGTCAGGAAACTTTTGATAACGAAGCGGTCATTCGGGAGATGGTGGAGCGGCAGAAAAATATGAAAATTCCGACAGAGCTTTTGCCTGTTTGTCCGCATTGCGGAAAACCGTTTACAATGAACTTGCGAAGTGATGATAAATTCGTTGAGGACGAGGGTTGGCATCGGGCGGCGGAGCGGTATGAGGATTTTCTCCGAACCCGCGCGGGGCAAAAAATCCTCTTTCTGGAGTTGGGCGTCGGCTATAACACGCCGATTATTATCAAATATCCGTTCTGGCAGATGGCAGCAAAGGATCCAAACGCAATCTACGCCTGTATCAATCAAGGACAGGCGATTTGTCCGGCTGAAATTCGGAATAAATCCATCTGTATAAATGACGACATATCAAATACTATCAATAAATGTATGTAAAAAGGCTTCTGCCCATTTTGGGCAGAAGCCTTAAATTTTATACAGTTTTCAAATACGGCTGTAAGCTTGGTGATATTATTCCCACTCGATCGTTGCCGGGGGTTTGGAGGTAATATCATATACGATTCGGTTGATATGTCCCACCTCGTTTACAATGCGGTTCGAGGCGGCTTCCAGCACGTCGTAGGGAATTCTAAACCAATCTGCCGTCATGAAATCAGACGTTTCCACCGCGCGCAGCGCAAGTGTGTAATCATATGTCCGCTCATCGCCCATTACACCGACCGAACGCATATCAGTAAGCACGGCAAAATACTGCCCGATCGAGCGATCCAGTCCCGATTTTGCGATCTCCTCGCGGAAAATCGCATCCGCGTCGCGCAAAATCTCGAGCTTCTCCCATGTGATATCGCCGATAATGCGCACGGCAAGACCCGGTCCAGGGAACGGCTGCCTCCACACCAAATTCTCCGGAATCCCAAGCTCCAGCCCCAATTTGCGCACCTCATCCTTAAACAAGTTTCGCAGCGGCTCGATGATCTCTTTAAAATCAACATAATCCGGCAGACCTCCCACATTGTGGTGGCTCTTGATCACCGCGGACTGCCCCGTTCCGGACTCGACCACATCCGGATAGATCGTACCCTGCACAAGGAAATCAACCGCACCGATCTTCTTTGCTTCTTCCTCAAATACGCGAATAAATTCCTCGCCGATGATCTTGCGCTTGCGCTCCGGATCGGTCACGCCGGCGAGCTTTGCCATAAATCGATCTTGCACATTGGCGCGCACGAGGTTGATCTGAAATTTCTTACCGAAAATTTCTTCCACCTCATCGCCCTCATTTTTACGCAGCAGCCCATGATCGACAAAAATACAGGTCAACTGGTCTCCCACCGCACGATGCAAGAGTGTTGCCGCGACCGAGCTGTCCACGCCGCCGCTCATTGCGCACAGCACGCGCCCATTCCCCACCTTTTCGCGGATCGCGCGGATCGTATCCTCTGCATAAGTGCTCATTTTCCAATCGCCGGAGCAGCCGCATACGCCATACACGAAATTCTTTAAAATCTGCATGCCATGCTCGGTGTGATTCACCTCCGGATGCAGCTGCACGCCATACAGCCCGCGCGCAGGATTCTCCACCGCCGCCGCAGGGCAGTGCGCAGTCGTTGCCGTAATGCAGAACCCTTCCGGCACCTGCGACACAAAATTCGTGTGGCTCATCCAGCACGTAGAGCTTTTCGGAACATCGCGCAGCAGCATACCCTCTTTTTCCACGAGCAGCTCGGTTTTTCCATACTCGCGCATATCCGCGCGCGAGACCTCGCCGCCCAGCGTTTGGCACATGAGCTGCTGCCCATAGCAAATGCCGAGCACCGGGATGCCAAGATTCCAAATCTCCGGGTCGCATTTCGGCGCGTTTTCCTCAAACACACTGGCAGGACCGCCGGTTAAGATAATACCCTTCGGGCAGCGCGCTTTGATCTCTTCCGCCCGCATGGTATACGGCTTGATCTCGCAATACACATTCAGCTCGCGCACGCGCCGCGCGATCAGCAGATTATACTGCCCGCCGAAATCCAATACTAATATCTGCTCGTGATGATTCATCCGAACTCCTCCATTTTTCACAGTCGGTTTCTATTTCGCCGCTGCGTTTTTCGTGATCGTTTTATACACATCGCCAAACGTGCTGACCGCGCCGCCGGTCAGTGTATCGAGCATTTTCGCATCCGCCTGAATGCTCCACACGCCGTCCTTCTGCGCCACCGGGATGGTCACATCCCGAGTTGTAACCTCGCATTCGGCAATTCGATCGCACACAATTGCAAGCAGCGCGGGCAGCATTTCCTCTGTTGTTTGCGCCTTGCTTCCGTTTAATGCGTTTTTCATCGCGATCGAAATATATTCGTTAATAAACTGGTCGATCATGCGGTCAAGCTTCGGCATCGTCATGCTGACCACGACCTCCGCCGAGCCGTCCCCGGTCATTTGCGAGGATTTGATCTCATAGTCGACCTTTTTCCCGATCGCTATCAAAATTTTATGAATATCCTCGGTTTCTTTTTCCACATGGAAATTCTTTTTTAAGTTAAGCGTTGCGTCAAGCCCCGCAAAATCCGCCTGCTTAATCGCCTCAAAATATGCGCGAACGCACGCCTCCGCCTCCGGCACAGAATCATTCTTCTCGCCGCATCCGCCAAGCGCAAACAGCAGACACAGCGCTGTGATACAAGCGATCCATCGTTTCATACACGCGCCCCTTTCTCACCGGAAATAGGCCGCTCCATCGCTGAAACGACCTGATTCAGTCCCTTCTTACTTAAAGTATGCCACGCCGCCCTCAAAAATCGGGTGGAATTTCTCGCCCGGAATGTTTTTGGCAACGCCGCGGCTCGTGCGCTCCACATGCCCCATCTTTCCAAGCACGCGGCCATCCGGCGAGGTAATGCCCTCCACCGCCCAGACCGAGCCGTTCGGATTATAGGCAATGTCGAGCGACGGCGTCCCGTCCGGCATGACGTACTGCGTTGCGATCTGCCCGTTGGCGAGCATGCTGTGCAAAAGCTCGGCCGAGGCGACAAAGCGCCCCTCGCCATGCGACATGGGGATCGCAAACTGCTCATGCAGCTCGCATTTCGACATCCACGGCGACTTGACCGACGCGACCGCCGTTGTAACATAACGCGACTGGTGCCGCCCGATCAAATTAAACGTCAGCGTTGGGCAAGCGTTATCCATCGGGCGGATCTCGCCGAACGGAACCAGTCCCAGCTTAATGAGCGCCTGGAATCCATTGCAGATACCAAGCATCAAACCGTCACGCTGCTGCAGCAGGCGATGGATCGCCTCTGTGATCTCCGGATTGCGCAGGAACGATGCGATGAATTTACCAGAGCCCTCCGGCTCATCGCCGCCGGAAAATCCGCCCGGCAACACCACCATCTGCGCGCGGTTGACCGCCTGCGCAAACGCCTTGACAGACTCCTCAAGTCCGGATTTTGTGAGATTTCGAACCACCAGAATTTCAGCGTTTCCGCCCGCCCGCTCGACCGCGCGCGCCGTGTCATACTCACAGTTTGTCCCCGGGAATACCGGGATCACCGCAAGCGGCTTTGGCGCAGTCGTCGTGCTGTGCGCACGCCCGCGCTCGCGATAAGCAATGCGCGGCGGCACGCCCTCGCAGGGCGCATTTGTCGGAAATACCGGTTCAAACACGCTCTCCCAGCTGGATTTGAGCGCATCGATCTCAATCGCCTCATCCAGCGTAATGCAACCGTCATTTGTAGTGTATCCAATTAAAATACCGTCCTCGACCGGCGCACTGCACTCCAGCACGATCGATCCGCGCGGATTGTCAAACAAAACGTCCGGCGCAACTCCGTCTGCCAGCCGGAAGCCCACATCGTTTCCGACCGACATTTTGAACACACCTTCTGCCGCGCCACCCATGGCGCACGCCCAGCCAGAAACCGCCTTCCCATTGCGGCACAGGCGATTGACCGTTTCCCACATCTGCTTGATACTCGCATAATCCGGGCGGTTTTCCGCATACTCCGCCTGGAACAAATAAACCGGATGCCCCGCCGCCTTAAACTCCGGCGAGAGCACATGCTCAACTTTTTCCGCACAAATTGCAAAGGAAACCAACGTGGGCGGCACGTCCATATCCATAAACGAGCCGGACATCGAGTCCTTTCCGCCGATCGCACCTACACCGATCTCAAGCTGCGCACGCAGCGCGCCCAGCAACGCGGAAAACGGCTTGCCCCAACGGGTTTTATCATCGCGCAGCCGTTCAAAATATTCCTGAAGCGTGAGATACGCGTTTTGATAATCACAGCCCGCCGCAACCAGCTTCGCAACCGATTCGATCACCGCGCACTCCGCGCCGCCGAACGGGTCCTGCTCGCTGATAAACGGATCAAATCCAAAGCTCATGACCGAGCAGGTATCCGTTTCGCCCGAAAGCACCGGAAGCTTCGCTGCCATGACCTGCGTCGGCGTGAGCTGGTTTTTCCCGCCGAACGGATGCAGCACGCTGCCCGCGCCGATCGTAGAATCAAACCGCTCGCCCAGTCCACGCTGCGACGCGATGTTGCACTCGCAAACCATGTCGCGCAGGCGCTTTGACGCGCTGCCCGCATGCGGCTTCGCCTGATATGCGCGCTTTGGCACATGAACCGCGGCAAATTTCGCCGCGCCGTTTGAGTTTAAAAACGCGCGGGATAAATCCACGATCGTCTTCCCGTTCCAATGCATCACAAGGCGCGGCTCGCGCGTAACGCGCGCAACGATCACCGCGTCTAAATTCTCGCGCGCGGCGCAGGCGATAAAGCGCTCTGCATCCGCCGCGGCGACCACGACCGCCATGCGCTCCTGCGATTCAGAGATGGCAAGCTCCGTTCCATCCAGACCCTCATATTTTTTCGGCACACGGTCAAGCTCGATGACCAGCCCATCCGCCAGCTCGCCAATCGCGACCGATACGCCGCCCGCGCCAAAGTCGTTGCAGCGCTTGATCATCCGCGTGACCTCCGCATCGCGGAACAGGCGCTGGATCTTGCGTTCCTCCGGCGGATTACCCTTCTGCACCTCAGAGCCGCATTCCGCAAGCGACTCCAGCGTGTGCGTTTTCGAAGAGCCGGTTGCGCCGCCGCAGCCATCGCGTCCGGTTTTTCCGCCCAGAAGAATGACCACGTCGCCATCCTCCGGTCTTTCGCGCCGAACCGCGCTTGCCGGCACTGCGCCGACCACCGCGCCGATCTCCATGCGCTTTGCCACATAGCCCGGGTGATAGATCTCATGCACAAGCCCGGTCGCAAGCCCGATCTGGTTGCCGTAAGACGAATAGCCCGCCGCCGCGGTCTGCGTGATTTTCCTCTGCGGAAGCTTGCCCGGCAGCGTATCCGAAATTTTGGCGCGCGGGTCTCCGCTTCCGGTCACGCGCATCGCCTGATACACATAGCTTCTGCCGGAAAGCGGGTCGCGGATCGCGCCGCCGAGGCAGGTCGCCGCGCCGCCGAACGGCTCGATCTCCGTCGGGTGGTTGTGCGTTTCGTTTTTAAACATAAGGAGCCAATCTTGCTCCTCGCCATCAACCTGCGCCGTGACATGCACGCTGCACGCGTTGATCTCTTCCGACTCATCCAAACGCTGCAGCACGCCGCGCTTTTTCAGCGCTTTTGCCCCGCAGGTCGCAATATCCATCAGCGTGATCGCGCGATCCTTCGCACGGTCGCCATAAATCTCCGTGCGCGCAGAAATATACTGGTCATATGCCTGCTGCACACGCGCATCCTCGATCGAGACCTGCTCGATCTGCGTGCCAAACGTGGTGTGACGGCAATGATCCGACCAATAGGTGTCTACCATTCGCACCTCCGTAATCGTCGGGTCGCGCTGCTCCTCCTCGCGGAAATAGGTTTGCAGCAGGCGCAGATCGTCCTGATCCATCGCAAGCCCCAGCTCGCGAAGCAGCTGATCTCGCGCCGCATCATCCATATGAATAAACCCTTCCACAGTCGCGACAGAATTCGGCGCGGCAAACTGCTCTTCCAGCGTGTCCGGCTTCTCCTCCGACGCACGGCGGCTCTCGACCGGGTTGATCAAATAATGCTCAATAACCTGAAGATCCTCCGCGGTGAGCGCGCCGAACAGCACATACACGCGCGCCGTGCGCACGAGCGGACGCGCCCCGCAGGTCATGATCTGAATGCATTGCGCGCAGGAATCCGCCCGCTGGTCATACTGACCGGGCAACGCCTCGACCACAAGCGTGGTATGCGCCTCCTCGATCTGCGGCATCGCCTCATCATAGCAGTTGTCACACTGCGGCTCAGAAAAAATGGAAACGCGCGCCAGACGATATTCGTCCGCGCCGATTCCCTGCACATCATAACGATGGAAAATGCGAACCTTTAAAAGCCGGGTCACGCCAAGGTTTTCGCGCAGCTCGGCGCAAAGCCCTGCCGCCTCCACGTCAAAGCCGGGGCGTTTTTCTGCATAACAGCGATACACTTCATTCATAAGCATTTGATCCTCCACAGCATTTCTACTTATTATTTTACGGGTTTCGCCCTGCCTTGTCAATGTTTCAAATGCCTATTTTACGGAAAAATCGGGGCGTTTCGTTGTCATGCTCGCCCGTTTCCCTGCCGCGCGCAAAAAACACATGCCCGCGCGGAGCTGTTCCACGCGGGCACTCTATCTGAAAGAAGCGGGGTGCTGCACGGCTCTGTCCTTGCAAACTCTGAGTGAAACGGCATGCGCGCGTTTGCGCTTCAAGACGTTCGTGCCTCCGGCTTCTATCCCAATGTATGCGTTTGGGCCGGCTTTGGTTCCTGCTAGTTGTTTTTGATCACGCGCAGCTGCGCGCGGCGGTTGCGTTTAAGCAGCGGGTAAACCAACGTATTGTAAATGCTTCCCGGCTCCAGCCAATATTCCGGAATTTCCACCTCACCGCGCACTGTGACCGCATGGATCAGCTCAAAAATCGTATACATCACCTTCGCCATCCCCTTGGTGAACAGACAAAAAATGCGCGGCTTCGCTGCATAGGCCTCCGGGCGGCGCGACGCGCGGTTTGGAGAAAGCGCATCTTCCACCCATTCCCAGTGGTTGCATTCTTCCAAAGCGCCCTTGAAACAGCGCGCGTGCGCAGGCGCGATATCCCGCTCAACAATGCGGAATCTGCGCCGCCAGTGAATTTTTGTTAGCCCCTCCAGGAAATATTGCCGCACCGCATCGGAATATTCATCGCGCACGCGTTCCCATGTTTCCGGCGACGGAAATAGAACCAGATCTTTCCGAAACAACATGGGAATCACCGGCACCGAGCATGATTCATAACATCTGCTTGTGTCCTCCGGCCGCTCCATACGGCAACAAAAACAAATATAGCGTTTCCAGTACATCGCATGAGAAGGCGGCGACCATCGCCCCTGCCTTCTGCTTTCCTGATAGACGCGGACGCTGCGCTTGCTCCATCCCGCGTCGATCAAACACACGCGAATGTTGCGCAGGATCTGCATCTTCTCCTCGAGCGTAATCTGCTCATTTTCAAACGGCGGCTCCCAGCGCACCAGCAGTTCCGGATCTAACTCGATGACCTGGTCGCGAAGACCCACATCAACTATCATGCGCCGCTCACGCTGAATGTATATCACACGGTCAGACCCCTGAATCTGTATCCAAAAATCCCGCTGCATACGATCTCCTCCTGTGCGCCGTTTTCTCTTTTGTAGTATAACATAAACTCCCCCAAAAGCAAGCGCGTCGCCTTATGGCAGCGCGCTTTTCTATTGCTGCGCACCCGCAAAAAACTGTGGCACAGCGCCCACAATCACCGTTTCCGCGATGCACACCTGCGAGGAAATGCAAGTTCCCTTGCGCTGCCCGGGCAGAAGCATCTGCACGCTCAGTTCATACCGAAGATAAATTTGATGCCGCGTTTGGTTGATGCCCGCAGACGCAAATGAGTTGTCATACTGCACCGCAACCTCCGCAATCGGAACGACCCGGATGGAAATGCACGGTCCGCGCCCGGACAAAAACTCGCTCCCCATCAGGCTGCCCAGCGGAACGCGCACCGACTGCAGCTGTTCCTCCAGCAGCCCCTCAAGAATGCTCGATTCGATCCGCGTTTTCAGCGTGTTCATCGCGGTCACATCAGTCGTGAGCGAAAGAATGCGCCCCTCCCGGTCCTTCTCCACATGGATCAGCGACGCATATTCCACGCCCGAGCGGGCGATTTCGTCCTCCACGATGCGGCTCACCATGAGATTCACGCGGTTTCGAAGCTCCGATTCGACATACTGCTCAAGCAGCGGACGCACAGTCGTTACATAATAATAAAGCAGCCCACCGAATGCAAAAATAAACAGCAGCAGCGCCGCAGCGGGCGCGCGCGACTCATGCGGGCGCATGCGCCGGACATGAAAAAAGAAAACTCGTTTTCGAAACCCGCGTCGAATGATAACCGCCCCCTACTCCCGCTTTTTATATTTTTATTCTATGCGGCGCGCGGCGAAATCGTGCATTTTTTTATCCTTTGCTTCCGGTTTGATCGATTTTTCTTATAAACGGCGCAGCGCCCGATGCAAAAATGCCGTGCTGCTTCGTTGCTATTTTTCAGGATGCATCGCGTGCGAGTATGATACGTCTCGCATTTTTGTCGCGAAAAGGGCAGCCGAACGCGCCGGCTGCCCCTCTCAAACCCCTATTTACATACCCCGAATTCGCAATTAATCCTCCTGCAGGAGATGCGCGCGCTCTTCCACGATCTTCTGCTGCACATTCATCGGCGCTTCCTCATAACGCACGAATTCAAATACAAACGAGCCGCGCCCCTGCGTCATCGAGCGCAGGTCAATCGTGTAGGAATGCATTTCAGCCATCGGGACCTCCGCCTCGATCGTCTGCATGCCGCGCTCTGCCGGGCTCATGCCCAGCACGCGCCCGCGCCGCTTATTTAAATCGCCCATCACGTCGCCCATGTAACTGTCCGGAACGGTCACCTCAAGATGCCCGATCGGCTCAAGCAGAACCGGATTCGCCTGCGGAAGCCCCGCCTTATAGGCAAGCCCCGCCGCAACCTTAAACGCCATTTCCGACGAGTCGACATCATGATACGAGCCGTCAACCAGCGTTGCCTTTAAATAAACCACCGGGAAGCCCGCGACCACGCCCTTGGAAATGCAATCGCGCAGACCCTTTTCGACCGCCGGGAAGAAGTTCTTCGGCACAGCGCCGCCCACGACCTTCTCTTCAAATACCAGATCCTCCTGGTCGCCCGGCTCGAATTCCATCCAAACGTCGCCATACTGACCATGTCCGCCGGATTGCTTTTTATGCTTGCCCTGCACGCGCACCTTTTTGCGAATTTTTTCGCGATACGGAACGCGCGGGGGCTCAAGCGTTACTTCCGCGCCAAACCGCGCCTTCAAGCGCGAGCAAAGCACGTCGATATGCATGTCGCCGCAGCCGCAAATGACATACTGATGCGTTTCATTATTCGTCGCCGCAGTAAATGTGAGATCCTCTTCCGCAAGCCGCGCCAGACCGGAAGCGATCTTCTCCTCGCCGCCCTTGACCTTTGGCAGGATCGCGAGAGAATACGTCGGCTTTGGCAGGTCAAGCCCCGGCAGCGTAACCACCGCGCCCGCTGCACACAGCGTATCGCCGGTTTTTCCTGCCGCCAGCTTACTGACCGCGCCAATGTCGCCAAAACCGATCTCCTGCGTCTCCACGCGCTGCTTTCCGCGCACGAAATATAAATGCCCCAGCTTCTCCGCCTGCCCGGTCCGCGCATTCGTAAGCGCCATATCCGCGCGCACCTTGCCGGACAAGACCTTGAAGAACGAGAACTTTCCATACTGATCAGACACCGTTTTAAAAATCAAAATACGCGCCGGCGCGTTTTCATCACGCTCAATCTCAACCATTTCTCCGTTTGCATCCACACCGATCTCCGGCGGCATATCCAGCGGCGAAGGCGCATAATCGATCAGCCCGCGCAGCAGCGCAAGCGAGCCGATCCCGGTCAGCGCAGAACCGCAGAACACCGGTGTCAGCGACCCGTCCATCAACCCGAGATTGATCCCGTGAATATATTCTTCGCTGGTGAACTCTTCGCCCGCGAAATATTTTTCCATATATTCTTCGCTGGTCTCGGCAACGCTTTCCGCGATCTGCCCGCGCACCGCCGCGACCTGGTCCTGCATCTCGTCCGGAATCGGCATCTCAACCGCCGCGCCGTTTTTCAGCTCATACGCCGTCATCGTGACCACATCGACGATGCCGACCGTTTCCCCGCCCACGATCGCCGGAATCACGATCGGGCAGACAGAAACGCCAAATTTCTCGCGCAGACCCTCAAATGCCTTATAATAATCGGCGTTTTCCTCGTCAATTTTAGAGATATAGAGCATTTTGGGGATCTTGCGCGCCTCTGTGCGCTTCCATGCAAGCTCCGTTCCCACTCCGACTCCGTTTTTCGCGCTGCAAACGATCACCGCGCAGCCGGCAACGCGCAGCGCCTGCTGCCGCTCACCGCCGAAATCCAGATAACCCGGCGCGTCTAAAATATTAATTTTATGATCCCGAAATTCGATCGGCAAAAGTGATGTAGAAATTGAGATCTTGCGCCGAATCTCCTCCGGGTCAAAGTCAGAAATCGTGTTGCCATCAGAAATTTTGCCCAATCGATCGGTCGCCTTCGTCATAAACAATAGGCTCTCCGCCAAAGAAGTTTTCCCGTCGCCACCGTGACCGAGCAGGCATACGTTCCTGATATTTTTCGCAGGGTAGGCTTTCATAGGTTCTCTCTCCTTCTGTTTAAAATGACCATTCCATAAAAGGGGAAATTTGTAATGCGCGCCGTCATCTCACGGCGCAGATTAAAAATCCGTACCAGCCGATCGCAGCTTTTATATAATATGTAAATACTTCGCGCCAATTAGCAGACGCACAGTCTCTTCTTTCATATTATACGCACGGTTCTTTGAGGATATTATACAGGATTTCGCGCTGTGCAACAAGTGTCAGTATGGCAAAATCACGAAAGATTTTTTGTATATTTTGCACAACTATTTCCATGGACTATTGACATGTTTTGCGACCATGTGCGCCGAATCGTGCTTTCCCGCAATAATTTTGCGCGTTCGTATTTTTTACCGCGACGTTTTTTGCCATGATCCCCCCAAAAATATGTCATATATCTTTGTTAATATCCACTGCTTTTCAGCGCGCTGCGTAATGATTTTGCAGCCGCAGCCTGCGTTTTTCTGCCGCATTTTGTAAAAATTTTCTCATCTTGCAGGAACTCTTGCAGAATAAATCAAACGCAAAATATAAAATGGGAAGAAAAATTGCTCCGCTTGTACTATGCTAATACTATCTAGGATGACCTTCCGGATATTGCTCTTTGTTGGCATGTTTTTTGACGAGCGGTGTCCTCGAGGTCAAGCAGAAAGGAGTTTTCGTTTTGAATCAACATACAATCTCTTTTGGTATTATCGGCTGCGGCGTGATCTCAAATTGGCACGCGCAGGCAATCGGCGAGATCGCCGGTGCAAAGCTCGTTGGCGTGACCGATGTGTTCGAGCCGGCGCGCCTTGCGTTTGCAGAAAAATATCATGTAAAGGCATTTGACACTGCCGAGGCGCTGCTCGCCGATCCGGAGATCGACGTGGTATGCATCTGCACGCCGAGCGGGCTGCATGCGCCGCTTGCGATCGCGGCGGCAAATGCGGGCAAAAACATCGTGGTAGAAAAACCGATGGCGCTTACGCACGAGGAGATCCAGGGCGTGCTGGACGCATGCGAAAAAAATAAGGTGAAAATGGCAGTGATTTCTCAGATGCGCTTCTCACCTGCGGTTTGCGCGCTGAAATCCGCGGTCGACCGCGGCGATCTGGGCAAGATCGTCGTCGCGGATCTGAGCATGAAGTTCTACCGCTCGCAGGAGTATTATGACAAGGGCGGTTGGCGCGGCACCTGGAAGATGGACGGCGGCGGCGCTCTGATGAATCAGGGCATTCACGGCATTGATATTCTTCAGTATGTGATGGGGCCGGTTAAATCGGTCTCCGCAATCACGAGAACGCTCGCGCGCAACATCGAGGTGGAGGATACTGCGGTCGCCATTCTTGAATTTGCAAACGGCGCGCTCGGTCAAATCGTCGGAACAACTTCCATCTACCCGGGCAGCGCGCGCACACTTGAGATCTGCGGCGATCACGGCACGATCGTGCTGACCGAGGATTCCATCACCGCCTGGGATGTAGAGGGGAAGGACCGCCCGGCAGATGTGACGCTCGGCGGGCAGGACTCTGACACGGCGAGCGACCCAACAAACTTCAGCATTGCGGGGCATGTCCGCCAGCTCACCGATGTGGTCGCGGCCATTCGTGAAAACCGTCTGCCTTCGGTCAATCAGTTTGACGGAAAGCTTCCGGTCGAGATCATCCTCGCGATCTATGAATCCTCAAAAACCGGAAAAACCGTCATGCTTTAATGCCGGTGTCATGCGAAATGTTGTGAGATTTTATTAAAACATGAGAAAGCACTTGCCGTTTTTCGCAGCATTTGTTATGATATCAATTGGCGCTGTGATTTCCTAATATCCTTACTATGAAATATATGGGGTGGAACAGAATGAATCCTGTCATTATGCACATCAACTATTGCGAATGCAGCTATTATCATCTCGCCATGAGCATCGATGAGGTCTGCCGCAAGGCCAAAGAATGGGGCTTTGACGGTATTGAATTCCGCGGCGCGCTGCCGAAGGGCTTTACCGGCTCGATGGATGCGTATCTTAAAGAGATCCGCGATGCAAAAGCGCGCTATGGTTTGACCGATATTCTTTATGGGTACGGCGTTTCCGGCATCTCGAGCGACGATGCCGCGACCCGCGCAAAGGCAATTGACGACGCGATCGCCTTTTTCCACAAAGCGAAAGAGCAGACCGGAACAACGATCTGCAACGTGTTTGCAGACGATATCGTCAATCCACAGGGTGGCGGCAACTTTAACTTCAGCGGCTCACACTATGCAACGGAAGATCAGTGGAAATACACCGCGGAGGGCTTCCACGCGATCGGCGAAGCCTGCGAAAAGATGGGCATGAAGCTCGCCTTTGAAACGCATATGAATTACATACACGATGTTCCGAAAGCCGTGAGAAAACTGCTTGATATGATCGATTCTCCGGCAGTCGGCGCAAACATGGACTATGGCAATACCGTTTATTTCCTGAATGTTCCCACCCCGGAGGAGACAATCGCGCTCTACGGCGATAAGCTCTTCCATATGCACCTGAAAAACTCGATCGGCATGGCGGGCAGCCGCTATCCGACCGCGCTTTCCGAAGGTGAGATCAATCACCGTCCTTACCTGAAAGCCCTTGCCGCAAGCGGATATCAGGGTCCGATCGGGATCGAGGCGCCGCGCGGCGGCGACCGCGAGTGGTTTGTTCGTCAGGATATCGCATACTTTAAGACTGTCGCAGCGGAAGTCGGTCTGAAGTAAATATAACAGCCAGATAAGATGAGTAGGAGAGATGAAGATCATGAGTACTAAAAAAAAGTACAACCCGTATGACAATATGCTTGCAGTACTCGAGGAAGCTGCCCAGCATCTGGGTCTCGAGGAAAAAGAGTATGTTGCCATCAAATACCCGGAGCGTGAGCTCAAGGTATCCATCCCGGTCAAGATGGACGATGGCTCGGTCAAGGTGTTTGAAGGCTATCGCGTCCAGCATTCGACCTCGCTTGGCCCATCGAAGGGCGGCGTTCGCTATCATCAGGATGTTAATATCGACGAAGTTAAGGCTCTTTCCGCTTGGATGTCCTTAAAATGTGCGGTTGCTAACATCCCGTACGGCGGCGCAAAGGGCGGCATCAAGGTCGATCCGACCACGCTGACCAAGGGCGAGCTTGAGCGTTTGACCCGTCGTTACACGGCTATGATCCTTCCGCTGATCGGTCCTGAGCGCGACATTCCGGCTCCGGATGTCGGTACGAACGCTGAAGTCATGGGCTGGATCATGGATACTTACAGCATGTTCAAGGGCTATGCGGTTCCGGGCGTCGTTACCGGTAAGCCGGTCGAGATGTTTGGCTCGCTCGGTCGCAGCGCTGCAACCGGCCGCGGCGTTACGATCACCGTTCGCGAGATCTTAAAGAAGCTCGGTCGCCCGATCGAGGGCACGCGCGTTGCGGTTCAGGGCTTTGGTAACGTGGGCGGCACGGCGGCGCGCCTGCTGCATCAGCTTGGTCTTACCGTCGTTGCAATTTCCGACGTTTCCGGCGGTATGTATTGCCCGACTGGTATCGACGTTGCTGCGGTTTCGAAGTTCCTTTCCGAGAACCCGGGCAAGCTGCTGAAAGATTTCCCGCTTCCGGCTGGCGCTTCCCGCGTTTCGAACAATGATGTGATCACCTGCGATACCGATATCCATGTTCCGGCTGCGCTGGAGAACCAGATCACCGCGGACAATGCAAACGACATCAAGGCTTCCCTGGTTGTCGAGGGTGCAAACGGTCCGACCTCGGTCGAAGGTGATGAGATTCTGAAGAAGAAGGGCATTCTCGTCATTCCGGATATCCTGGCGAATTCCGGCGGCGTTATCTGCTCGTATTTCGAGTGGGTGCAGAACATCCAGTCCCTGACCTGGGATGAGGATGAGGTAAACTCCACGCTGGAGAAGGCTATGATCAAGGCGATCAACCAGGTATGGGAGACCTCGCAGGAGCACAATGTTTCTCCGCGCATGGGCGCTTACATGGTTGCGCTTCGCAGAATGGCGAAGGTCAAGAAGATTCGCGGCATCTTCCCGTGATCTGACCTCTCAAAATTGAATTCGTGCTGTGCGTCGTTTCCGACCGCAGCAGAAACAGAGCCGATGGTTAAACCCATCGGCTCTTCTTATTTTGCGCAAGTCCTCTGCATGGAAAATAGCGCAGCCCCGCATACGCGAAAAATCGCCCCGGCAGCTATCGCAATCCTTTTTGACCAAGAGTTTTCCTCAATGGTCCGAATTATTATAGAAATCCCGGTCTTTCCATTCCCTTTTGCCATACCTCATGCGAACGCGCAACGGCGCGCCATAGATCAGATCCCTCTCCATCCCCTCGCAGGTTTTGCGATATTTTTTAGCAGGAATGGCAAGCAAACCGCCGCCAATCAGCACGGCAAACGCCCATGCCCCCGCTGCGCCAAATACTCTGTCCGACGAATCGACGATCATGGCGATACTAAAACCGATTTGCATGATGCTATAGCATAATGCCGTCACGCACCCCTTCCAAAACGGCTTCTCCGTTGAAGAGCAAATCCGCTGAATTCCGCACGGCAAAATAACAGTGAAGAAAGAAAAAATCATAAATACCCCGAATTTATCCCAAAAAGTCTGTTTTGCTTCCCAATCATCCAGGGTCATTCCCTCCGGGAGCTCAGAAGACTTCTCCTCCGGTTCAACGCGCACATGGGATGGAATCAGGATCAGAATACGCCGTATGGGCGCAGAATAAAGCGATATGGAATTTCGCATGGAAATAAAATCCAGATAATCGCTCCCATTCATCACCCCGAGATAGCTCAGCCCAAATATCTTTTCATCATGGTAAAACAGATAAACGCGCGCCTGCTCCTCATTGCCATCCAGCTTGCGCGTGGCATCAAAACACACAAAACCGATATTGTTGACCATTTCATGCTCAAAATCAGACGTCCGCGTGATTCCGCATTGCTTCAATGCCTCGGTAACCTTCGGGTCATCCCCCGCATAGCCGACATACGGCTCCAGCGGCAAAATCCGTTCCAGCACCACGCTGCCCTTCGCGCCCCGGAAGGAGCAGAGCCAACGATTATCATCCTGCATAGCTCTCCACCCTGCCGGATAACGCAGCCCGACCCGATACTCTTCGTCAAAAAAGATCTCTTCCTCGTCGCAAATGCTCTGCGCCGCATCATAATTTTCGCCAAGCGAGCGAACCGCGCTCATTACGCTTAGCGCCTCGTCGCGAAACATCGGCGTGATGCCCTCATCCGCCGCGAACGTAATGCACACAATGCGCCCGCGATACTCCATGACATAACTGATATCCTCGTAATCGCCGTCATATGTATCATAGCTCATATAGTCAAGCCCATTGATCCGTTGCATCTTATAATTTGTATGTTCTTCGTCGGTTTTTTGCAGATCATCCCAATAGGTAGACAGCGTGCTGCGCTTTCCTTCCACAGAATCATCAGAAAAGAACACCCAAATTTGCCCAAACGGCGCTTGGCAATAAAATGCCGTCCCATCCTCATCCATCATTTTCAGATGTGCGGCTTCGGTCTCATTGGGATTCTCCGGTCTGCCGCTCTCATCGGTCGTCAGGGCGTACCAATCTGACGGAACTTCCATCATGATCCCGTAGTCTTGCAGGAAATACCGGCTCTCCAGCGCCGCCGCGGCAGTCACAAGCATAGCAGCCATAAAAAGCGTAAGCAGCAGCTTTTTCATCGCGCTCCCCCCACGTTATTTTAAATACGTGCCGCAATGCGGGCAAACGCTTGCCCCCTCGCTCAGTCTGCCGCCGCATTCTTTGCAGGTCAGCTTATCCTGCTGCGTGGTCTTTGATGAGCCAACGCGCTCAAATCCGCTGATCAAAATGCGATAATTGATCCAGCTCCAAAGCACCACGCTATACACGCTCACCGTTCCTTCGCCATTTGCTACAAAAATCAGGATCGCGCTTGAAACAAAAAAAATCACGATCCCATAAAGCACCGCAACGATCTTCGCTATCTTTTTCTCTAGCGGACCGCGCGCAATAAACCGCCGGTAAATCAGAATCGGCACGGTGGAGATCAAAAATGTGAGCAGCAAATTGATCAAAAATGCCCAAGCAACCGTCCCCTCGTCCGCGCGCATGTCATATGCCGCCATGGCAGGCATCAGGCAGGAACCAACCGAAATCAGCGTCGCGCAATATTTTTTCATAAAAAATCCCCCTTTTATCCAGAACGCTTGTTTTTATTATAGCAAACGCGCTGCGCAAAGTCAACCCATTCCTGGCAAATCCTGCAAAAAACGCAAGTGCGCGAACCCCCGGTCGGAGATTCGCGCGCTTCCTGTTGAAAAGGCTTTATTTTACATATTCAAATTCTAAATCATAGATGATGATCGTGTCGCCCTCCTGCACGCCGCGCGCCTCCAATTGGTCAAACACGCCGTGCTTGCGCAGCAAATTCTCAAAATATAAGCGCGACTCATGATCGTCAAAATTCACAGAGCCCATCGCGCGGCGGATCCAGTTCGCTTCCACCAGATATACATCACCGTCAAGCCGCGTGATCTCGATCTGATAATCCGGGTCAAACTCTTCAACCGGCGCAATATATTCCGGCTCATAGGTTTTGATGGGCGGAAGCGTCGCCAGCCGCTCCGCAATGCGGGAGAGCAGCTCCGTCACGCCGGCATGCGTTGCCGCCGACATTTCAAACAGCTCATACCCCTGCCCTTCGATAAACACGCGAAATCGATCAATCTGCGCGCGATCCGTCACCAGGTCGCACTTATTGGCCGCCACGATCTGCGGCCGCGCGGCAAGCTCCGGATTATAGCGCGCAAGCTCCTCGTTGATTTTTTTAAAATCCTCTATCGGGTCGCGCCCCTCGCTGCCGGACACGTCCACAATGTGAACGATCAGGCGGCAGCGATCGATATGCCGCAGGAAGGTATGCCCCAGTCCCGCGCCTTCGCTTGCGCCCTCAATGATGCCCGGAATATCCGCCATCACATAAGAGAACTCCTCATTCACGCGCACCACGCCCAGGTTCGGGGTCAACGTTGTAAAATGATAGTTTGCAATCTTGGGTCTTGCCGCGGAAACAACGGATAGCAGCGTGGATTTCCCCACATTGGGGAATCCCGCAAGTCCCACATCGGCAAGCAGCTTCAGCTCAAGCCGAACCGTCATCTCCTGCCCGTCCAGCCCCGGCTTCGCAAAGCGCGGTGCCTGGCGCGTTGCGGTTGCAAAATGTTGGTTTCCCCAGCCGCCACGACCGCCCTTGCAAACCACAAATCGCTCGGTTTCAGACAGATCGCACACAAGCGCGCCGCTCGCCTCGTCATACACGAGCGTGCCGCGCGGCACGCGGATGATCAGATCCTCGCCAGCCTTACCGCTGCAGCGCTTTCCGCCGCCCGGCATTCCGTTTTGCGCAACATATTTGCGCTTATAACGGAACTCAACCAGCGTGGACATATGGTCATTCACAACAAAAACCACGTCGCCGCCGCGACCGCCGTCGCCGCCGTCCGGTCCGCCGTTCGCCACATATTTTTCGCGATGAAACGCCACTGCGCCATCGCCGCCGCGACCGGCGCGCAAAGAAATTTTTGCGATATCAACAAACATTGTAGCACCTCTTCCCCAGGGGTGGGATTTTGTCTCTTCCCAGTATCACTCAAAATGCACACATCTATTCATGCGCCGCCCAAACAGCCAAAACACAGCGCGGCGCGCTACGCACCGCGTGATCTACGCAATTTCAGGCATGAAAAACAGGGTTGTCCGGCATGCGGGCAACCCTGTCACTTTTGTTTTTACTGAGCAACCGGTAAAATAGACACTTTCTTGCGATCGCGCCCCATACGCTCAAACTTAACAACGCCGTCTGCCATCGCGAACAGCGTATCGTCAGAGCCCTTGCCCACATTCGTGCCCGGGTGGATCTTCGTGCCGCGCTGGCGAACCAGGATATTCCCCGCCAGAACGAACTGCCCGTCCGCGCGCTTCACGCCCAGACGCTTGGACTCAGAATCACGACCGTTCTTGGTCGATCCAACGCCCTTTTTATGTGCGAAAAACTGAATCGATAACTTAAGCATGGATTTACACCTCCAAAACCTCGATATATTCCGGATAATCATCCCGTATTGCGGTCAAATGAAGCATGAGCGCCGCGATCATGTCGCGCGCTTCCCGGCGATCCTCCCGCAGCCGCAGCCGCACAGTGGCATCCTCGGGCGACACTTCGATCTTTGCCGCCGCGCCGATCACATCCGTGATCGCGCATTCACACAGCCCGACCGCGCTGGAAACCGCAGCGCAGACGATATCCTCGCCCGCCGCCGCGTAGCCGGAATGACCGGAAATTTCAAATCCGACCGGCTCGCCGCCGTCTGTAAAAAAATTTGCCGTGATCATTAAACGCTGATCTTCTCGATCTGCAGCTTGGTGTACGGCTGTCTGTGACCCTGACGTCTTCTGTAGTTCTTCTTCGGCTTCATCTTGAAGACCAGGATCTTCTTGCTCTTGCCGTTTTTCACGATCTTCGCGGAAACGGAAGCGCCGGATACCTTCGGAGTACCAATGGTGGTGTTCTCCCCATCGATCAGCATGAGCACATTGTCAAACGAAACGCTCTCGCCCTCTGCGTTTAACTTCTCCACGTAGATAACGTCGCCCTCCGAGACCTTGTACTGCTTGCCGCCGGTAACGAAAATTGCCTGCATGCTGTTGCACCTCTCTCTCATAATTAGAGTCACGCTCCGGCAGGTACGGAAAATCCGTTTTAAGACCTACCCAGATGCGGCTTTTGCCATTATAGCACAGATGCACGGTAATGTCAAATATTTTTTATTTTTCGCAAAGTTCCGCCGCGCGCAGCGTGTTTTGCATCAGCATAGTGATCGTCATCGGACCAACGCCGCCCGGAACGGGCGTGATATACGATGCGATCTCGCTCACCTCATCAAACGCAACGTCGCCGCGCAGCTTGCCCTCGGCGTTGCGGTTCATGCCCACGTCGATGACGACCGCGCCCGGCTTGACCATATCCTTCGTCACAAACTCAAGCTTGCCGATCGCCGCGACTAAAATATCCGCCTCGCGCGTGATCTCCGCCAGATTCTGCGTGCGCGAATGGCAGATCGTCACCGTGGCGTTTTTATGCAGAAGCAGCATCGCCTGCGGCTTACCCACGATGTTTGAACGCCCGATCACGACCGCGCGCTTCCCGGTCACGTCGATACCATACTCATCCAAAAGCGCCATCACGCCCGCCGGCGTGCAGGGCACAAACTCATAATCGCCGGTCATGATCGCGCCGACGTTTTGCTTATGAAACGCATCCACATCCTTTTCCGGGCGAATCGTTAAAATAACCTTATCCTCGCTGATATGCTTCGGAAGCGGGAGCTGAACCAGAATTCCATGGATGTCCGGCCGCTCATTTAACTCGCGCACGAGCGCAAGCAGCGCCTCCTCGGTCGTCTCCTCCGGCAGCGCATATTCCTCGCTGTATATTCCGCATTCGGCGCAGGCTTTCTTCTTATTATTTACATACACGCGGCTCGCCGGGTCGTTCCCGACGATCACGACCGCAAGTCCGGGCGTGATCCCGCGCGCTTTCAGCGCCTCTACCTTTTCATGAATCCCCGCGCGCAGCTTCGCCGAGGTCATTTTTCCGTCAATGATCTTCGCTGCCATCCGTTTCATCCTCCGTTAATTTTTCTATCGTCTCCGCCTGCTCCGGCGCATCTGCAAGCGCCTCCGCCGGATGATCGCGGAACACATACTGAATAAATAAAACAATTACCGCAATAAGGCAGGTCGCAAAGCCCAAAAGCTGCGACACGCGAAGCCCGGTCCCCGCGATATACAAACTATCCGTGCGCAGCCCCTCGATCACGCCGCGGCCAAGCCCATACCACGCGACATAAAGCAGAAAGATCTCGCCCTTAAACTTCCGATGCTTTGAGCGAAAATGCAGCAGCACAAAGCCGAGCGCGTTCCAAAGCGATTCATATAAAAACGTAGGATGCGCAACCACGCCGTTGACCACCATGCGCCACGGAAGCGAGGTCGCCGTTCCATATGCTTCGCCGTTTACGAAATTGCCCCAGCGACCGATCGCCTGCCCGATCAAAAGCCCCAGCGCGCCCACATCCAGCATGGCGAGCAGGTTTTGCCGCTTGATCTTACAATAGATCGCAAGTGTGATGATCGCGCCGATCACCGCGCCGTAAATCGCGATGCCGCCCTCCCATATGTAAAGGATCGAGACCAAATTGTCGCGATAGCGGTCAAACTCAAACGCGACATAATACAGCCGCGCGCAAATGATCGCGATCGGGGTGGCCCAGATCAGCGCGTCGAGCAGCCGGTCCGGGTCGACGCTGAGCGAGTTCGCCCGGCGCATCGCATACCATGCGGCAAGCAAAAAACCCGCCGCAATAATGATCGCATACCAATAAATCGGCTTCGCGCCGATGGAAAACGCAACCGGATCGATCGCAAACTCCAGCCCAAGACCCGGAAAAGCGATATGATTCATCGTTTTTTCCTCCGCAACTATGATTTTGGCAGAATTTTTGACACCGCCATGCGCTGTGGCACGAACAGGCGGCTTGCAAACTCTATTATATCAGATTTTTCAATTTTTTCAAATACCGCAAAGCTATCAAAATAATGATACCCAGAAAATTCCGCGCTCGCCACCTCGCGGCACAGCGCGCTGAAATAGTCAAACTGCCGCAGCCGCGCGCCAAACATCGCGCGCTTTACGCGCGAAAAATATGCATCGTCAAGCTTTGTGGAAACCGCGAGAATGCGCCGCACGATCTCCTCCGGGTCGCGGCTCTCGCCCGAGATCATAACCGCCGCGCTGTCCGGAAAGAACATCGGCTCTGCCCCAAAGCCCTGATTGATCAGCCCATCGTGATACGCCTCCGCGTAAAACGGCGACGACTCGCCAAACAGCACCTCACAGCTGAGCGCCGCGATGAGCCGCAGGCGCATGCCCGCCTCGCCCTCGGTCTCCGCCGCGAGCTTGAACCCCGCCGCAACGATCGGCAGGCTGCACTCCATCCGTTCCTCCACCTCGCGTTGTGCAGGCTCTTCCGGCTCTGCGCCGTAGTCGCGCGTAGGCGGCGCGATATAGCGCGAGGGCAGCATACTCTCCGCCGTGCGGATAATGCGCGCGGCGTCCACATCGCCCGCCACGGTCAGCACCATATTCGACGGCGTGTAAAACATGCGATAGCAGTCGCTCAGCACATGCCGGTCGATCTGCGCGATGCTTTCCACCGTGCCGATGATCGAGTCCTTCGCCGGATGCGCGGAATAAAGCGCCGCCATCAGGTTTTCATACACGCGAAAATGCGGCCGGTCGTTGACCATGCCGATCTCCTGCCCGATGATCCCCTGCTCCTTTGCGACATTTTCATCGGTGAAATGCGGGGTAGACACGAAATCGAGCAGAATTTCAAGATTGCGCTCAAACCGATCCGTGCAGGAAAAATGATACGCGGTCATCGTCTTGCTGGTAAATGCGTTGGGCGATGCGCCGGTCGACGCAAAAATGGCAAGCGCGTTGCCGCCGTCCGGCTGTTCAAATACCTTATGCTCTAAAAAATGCGCAACGCCCTTAGGCGGCACGATCTCGCCCGCGCCCGCATCAAAACGCGCGTCGATCGAGCCGTAATGCACAGAAAGCTGCGCGTAAGCCTTCGTAAATCCCTCCTTCGGGATCACGCAGACGCGAAGCCCATTTGCCAGCGTGTCCATCATGACGCGCTCATGAATTTTCGGGTAAGCTTTTTCTAACATGCTGCTCCTCCTCTCCGGTCAACACAAAGGTCATGCAATTGATCATACCGCGCGCCGCGTGCACCACATCATCCACCGTCACGGCGCGAATGCGCTCCATCCGCAGCGCAAGCTCGCGCGAAAGCCCCATCACGCTCTCGCCCAGCCAATAGGACTCCAGCCCGAGCGCCGAGTCTGCAACCGTTTTCAAATCATCTAAAATATTGCGCTTTGCAACCGTCAGCTCAGTCTCGGTCACGTCGCCGTCCTGACACGCCATCAGCTGGCGCAGCATCTCGCCGCGCGCCTCCTCCACGCGTGCCGGATCGACCCCACTGTATAAAAACACGGTTTGCAGATATTTATCATACTTCGCGCCGGTGTAATAGCAAAGCGACTTTTCCTCGCGCACATGCAAAAACAGCTTCGACGCCGTCCCGCCGCCCAGCACGGTGGACAGCACATGCATCGCCGGCTGCTCCACGCTGCCCGCGCGCACCGAGGTGTACAGTCCGAGCAGCAAATTCGCCTGATTCACGTCATAATGCACGCAAAGCTCCTGCGCCTGCGGCTGATTGGGCTTACCGAGCGGCGTCGCGCCGCCCTCCTCCTCGCGCCCGAGCCGCGCAAGGCTTGGGCGAAGCGCCGCCTCCACCTGCTCAAACGATGCGTTGCCGCAGAAAAATAACTCAAGCGGCGCACGCAGCATCCGCTCGCGATAATGCAGATACAGCCCGCGCGCATCGATCGCCTCCAGCGCGTCACACTCGCCAAATTCATGCGCGCCGAACCCGCTGTCATGATAAAGCGCGCCAACCGCCGAGCGATAAGCAAAGCCCAGCTTATCATTGATCTCGCTGCGGCGCAGATCGATCAGATTTTCGCGCTCGCTCGCAACATATTCCGGGACAAAGCTGTCGCCAACCGTTGCCGGGTCAAGCAGCATTTCCAACGCAAGCGTCAGCGTATCCGCAAGCAGCGCCGCCCCATCGGGCACGCATTCCGGCGCGACCATGTCACAAATCAGCCCGGTCGCCTGAATATTCCCATATTTTCGCACGCGCGGCTCAATGCGCGCGCCATATTGCTCGTTGAGCGCCGCCGAAATGCGCATCATGTCCGGCAGGGTGCGCGTGCCGCGGCGCAAAACCTGCGGGATCAGCGCGTTTTTCGCCGCATCCGACACATTGAGCGGCATCAGGAAACTCGCGGAAAAGCACGCGGTTTTGAACCGATCGGTCTGCACCACGCGCAAGTTGATCCCAGGCAAAATTTCGCGGTAGAAATGTTTCATAGCATCCAGTCCTTTCTACATATATCAATATGCCCGCCACAGGGGCGCGCGTCCCTTCTGATGTTCTGTGAATATTATACATCACAACCGCACAGGGATTCAACCGCATTTTCAGCTTTTCCGCCGCGCGCCGCCTTTATACATCGCGGAATTTTTGCAAAAAAGAATTGATGTATCGCGCGCAATGTGTTACAATATAATGAAAATGCATTGAAACAGAAAGGACAGTGTGGATCGTTATGACGCGCAATTTAATCGATTTTATCGACATCACGCCCGAGGAGTTCGAAGAGCTGTATGCCCTGTTCGAAAAGATCATGCGCTCACCCGGCGATTTTATCGACTGCTGCCGCGGCAAAGTCTCGGCCAATTTGTTTTATGAGCCGTCCACACGCACGAACCTGTCGTTTCAAACCGCAATGCTGCGCCTGGGCGGAAGCGTGATCGGCTTTTCCGATCCCGGCTCGTCCTCCGTGTCAAAGGGCGAATCGTTAAAAGATACGATCGCCATGATGTCCAATTACGCAGACGCGATCGTTATCCGCAACCCGCAGGAGGGCGCGGCGCGCGCCGCCTCGCTTTACTCGCGCGTTCCGGTCATCAACGCGGGCGACGGCGGACATCTGCACCCCACGCAAACGCTTGCGGATATGAGCACGATCCGAATGCATCTCGGGCGGTTTGACGGGCTGAATATCGGTCTTTGCGGCGATTTAAAAAACGGCCGCACAGTGCATTCGCTCATCAAAGCCTTCTCCCGCTATCCGGAGATCCGGTTTTATCTGATCTCCCCGCGCGAACTGCAAATTCCAACCTATGTGCGCCGTTTTATGGACGCGCATAAGCAGAAATATATCGAAACCACCTCGCTTGACGCAACGATCGACCATCTGGACGTGCTGTATATGACGCGCATCCAGCGCGAGCGGTTTACGAGCGAGTCGGAATATAATAAGCATAAAAGCTCGTATATCCTCAAGCGCTCCAAGCTCTCCCGCGCGCGGGAGAATATGCTGATCCTACACCCTCTGCCGCGCGTGGACGAGATCCATGTCGATGTGGACGACGACCCCCGCGCGCTCTATTTCGCGCAGGCGCGGTATGGCATGTATATGCGCATGGCGCTGCTCGCGACCATGTTAAAGCACCCGGCGCGCGATCCGGCGCCGGTTTCGATCGGCGGCTGCCGCTGCGAGAATCCGCGCTGCATCACGCAGACCGAGCGTTACCTCCCGCCACTCACCCATTCGTCAGACGGGATCACCTATTGCAGCTATTGCGATAAAGAGATCCCGCACGCTTAATGAAATAATGGGCATGGTCTTTGCGCCATGCCCATTTCTTTGCTGCCCGCGCACCACGCTTTTTTGTAGATCCGGTGCTTTACAAGCATCGGCGTTTATGATATACTTTATTCGAACAGTAGTGCAGAATATCTTTTCTTCGTCTGAATACAGCGTCCCACCTGCTGTGCACAATGCGCGCAAAAGCATGTGCCGCGCTTTCGGCAAAAAGCTTGGGACGCAAAGCCGCTCCCTGCGCCAAAAACACTTTGGAAACCAGCGCTTGACCATTCGTTTGTCAAACGCGCAAACGAGAGGATGATGAGCATGTCAATTTTAGAAAAAGAAGTGATCGATGCGGTCGGCGTTTCGGAGGATGGAAAGGTCCTCTCCCTGATGCTGGCGGATCATCTTGACTGGAGCAATGAGTATGAACACCTGATGCTGCTTCAGGACAAGATCAATACCTATATCGCCTATTTAGAAAACCGGCAGTTTGAGGAAAGCTATCCAAATCATGATTTTTCTTATGCTGTGATCTCTATTTATTTTGTGCATGATATCCCCAAAAACTGCGAAAAGTTTTTGCAGACCGTGCAGGATCAGATTGGATCGCTCGGCATTAAAATCGAGGCGACGATCACCGGATAAACGCATCGCCCTTGCCCGAATATGCCGGGCAGGGGCGATTTTTTGCTCTTTTTTCGCCGCGCTCATTGCCCTGCCAGACGCAGCTGCGCGCCGCTTTTTGCCCGGCATTTTTTGCCATCTTTCCGCATCAATGCCCTTTATGTTTTTCCCTCTTTTTCTGCTGCTTCAGGGCAAACAGCCGCTTCTCCTCCAGCCGCTGCGCGCGGCTTTTTGTTTTGCGCTCCTGCTTATTTTGCTCGTGCTGCAGCTTGAGCGCCTGCTGCGACTTTGTGCCGATCCCGCTATTTTGCAGCTATTTTTTCACCTCGCGCTGCACGCGCTTGGGATTGCGCTTCCATTCCTTCGCGCGCGCCACGGCCGGCGGACTAAAGCGAAGCTTAAAATAATATTTGCGCGCAAACTCGTATGCCTCATGTCCTTCGGCTCCGCTCCGAAAGTGATTTTTGAAACGGACAGCCGCCCATCCTCCACGCGTTCCAGCACGCCGACCCAAAACGGGTCTTCAAAATAGACAGTCAGCGCGCCCCTGACCCTATTCATCATGAGCCCCCGCGCATTGCAATTTTGCGAGCGATTTCCACTTTTTCTATTATATCTTAAACTCCGCGCAGCGCAGGTGTTCCCTACTGGTGCGCAAAAAACGAAGAGCTGCAAAGCGCTTGCAGCTCTCCTTATTAAACCAAATTTGCGATATTATTGCGCGTCCTGCTCGTTTTGCTCTTTCACCGCTTTGGTCAGCGGCAGGGACGGCACGCTCTCGCCAAAGAGACCATAGAATGTCTCCGCGTCCATCACCTCATGCTCAAGCAGATAATTCGCAACCTCATGAAGCTTATCCATATGCTCGTTTAAAATATTCGCGCAGTTCTGATAAGCGTTCTCCACGATGCGCTTGACCTCGCGGTCAATATCCGCAGCTACGTCCTCTGAGAAATTGCGCCGCTCTGCAAAATCGCGGCCGAGGAACACTTCGTCATGATCGGAAGCGTAGCTGATCGGACCGAGCGCATCGCTCATGCCATATTTCGTGACCATATCGCGCGCGATCGCCGAAGCGCGCTGGATATCGTTCGACGCGCCGGTTGAAATATCGTTGAGCACCAGCTGCTCTGCCACGCGACCGCCGAGCAGAGACACAATATTTTCCTGCATCTCCGTTTTCGAAACCGTGAATGTATCCTCCTGTGGGAGTGAGATCGTCATGCCGCCTGCCTGCCCGCGCGGAACGATCGTAATTTGATGAACCGGATCCTGCGTGGGCAGGAATTTCATCGCGATCGCATGCCCCGCCTCATGATAAGCGACCAGGCGATTATCCTTTTCAGAGCGCACCTTCGCCTTCTTCTCCGGTCCCGCGATGACCTTGATCATGGAATTTTCGATGTCTGCCATGGTGATCTCCGTCCGCTCATTGCGCGCGGCAAGTAACGCCGCCTCGTTGAGCAGATTTTCCAGATCCGCCGGGGTAAACCCGCTGGTCGATTTTGCCACTGTGGCAAGGTCCACGTCAAGCGCAAGCTTTTTCTTGCGCGTATGGATCCGCAGCACCGCCTCGCGACCGCGGATGTCCGGCAGACCCACATAGACCTGGCGGTCAAACCGACCGGGACGCATAAGCGCCGGGTCAAGAATGTCCGGGCGGTTCGTTGCAGCGATGATAATCACGCCTTCGTTATTTCCAAAGCCGTCCATCTCAACGAGCAGCTGATTCAACGTCTGCTCGCGCTCATCATGACCGCCGCCGTAGCCGGCGCCGCGATGTCGGCCGACCGCGTCGATCTCATCGATAAAGATGATCGCCGGGGCGCTTTTCTTCGCCTGCTCAAACAGATCGCGCACGCGCGACGCACCCACGCCGACATATAACTCAACAAAATCTGAGCCGGAAATGGAGAGGAACGGAACGCCCGCTTCCCCGGCAACCGCCTTCGCGATATAGGTTTTACCCGTTCCCGGAGGGCCGACGAGCAAAACGCCCTTCGGAATACGCGCGCCGATCTCAACAAATTTATTGGGGTTCTTTAAAAATTCAACGATCTCGGCAAGCTCCGCCTTCTCTTCGTCCGCCCCCGCCACGTCGGCAAACGTAACTTTTTTCTTCTCCTCGCTTCCGAGCTTTGTGCGCGCCTTGCCGAAGCGCGTGGCCTTATTGACGCCGCCGTCCGCCCGGTTATACATGAAGTACCACATCAGACCGATGCCGACCAGCACAAGCAGATACGGCAGGAGCATCATCCACCATGAGCTGTCCTTCTCCGGCTTGCGGTCGTCATCCGTGATGATTCCCTTTTGCCGCTGTTCCTTCAGCAGGTCGCCGAGGTCGGCGCGGAAATCCGCACGGACCTGCGGGTCGGTCAGATCGAAGGTCATCGTTCCGCCATTGTTTTTCAGGCGCATGGTCAAAATTCCGCCGTCGATCACGTAGGATTCCACCTCTTCCGCCTCGAACTTCCGAACGACCTGCGCATACGTGGGCGCAGCAGGTTTCTGCGAATCCCAAAGCGTGGTTGCAAGCGTAATGAGTACAACGACAATCGCTAAAAATAACGCTATGTCGCGTGCTGCTTTTTTATTCAAAATACGGTCACGTCCTCTCGTTCCTATTTCTCCGCGTAAACCGAAGGTTTTAAAATACCAACATAAGGTAAATTGCGGTATTTTTCCGCATAGTCAAGCCCATAGCCGATCAAAAACTCATCCGGCACCTCCATGCCGACATAATCCGCCTCGATCGGCGCCTCGCGGCGCGGCTTTTTGTCAAACATCACGCACAGGCGGATCGATTTTGTGCCGCGCGTGCTCAGCAGCTCGCACAAATTCATCAGCGTGTTGCCGGTATCTAAAATATCATCTACAATAATCACGTCACGCCCGGCCAGGTCAATATCCGCATCCTTTTTAAACACAAACCCCTGCGACGTCGTGCCGTTGCCATACGACGAAACCTGAAGGAAATCCATCTCCGCCGGGCAGTCGATCGCGCGGATGAGATCCATCGCGAACGGCGCAGCGCCCTTTAATATACATAATATAAGCGGATTACTGTCTGCATATTCCTCGGTCAACTGTTTTCCCAGTCTTTTAACGATCGCAGAAATTTCCTCTGCGCTGGCAAGAACTTCTTTCACATCGTCATGAATCGAATGCAATTTGAACACCTCCGTTGTCATATCCCTCGGCAAAGCCGAACCCACAAATCGCGATAATCGCCCCATCCCGCTCGATCACAGGAATTTGATCACGCAGATGGCGCGGAATTTTTGCATCGCAAAAAATTTTTTTAATCAACCGGGTTTTGCGCCCGGCAAGCCGAATGCGATCGCCGTCCCTGCGCGCACGCACAAGGATCTCCCCATCCGTACAGGTGATGCGATAGCCCGAAACGCACAGGCTCTCGCCGCATCGCAGCCTTGTCTGCGCAAGCGGCGGCGCAGCCTTCACAAAATAGATGCGATCGCCGGCGCGGCAAGCGCTCCACTCCTGCGCAAGGCTCACACGACCGACCGTCTCCGGTTGACGCATTAGATTTATTATAGCGCAAACGTGCGAAAAATCCAATACCTGATTGTCTTTTTTCATGATTTTTTTACATTTCAGCTGCACGACGCGCGCGGCAAGCGCATCCGGCAGCGCGCCCGCCGCAATCGGCAGCGCCGTTTCATCCGCCTGCCCGGCAAGCCATGCCTCTGCCGCGCGGCACAATGCGTCTTCATCTTGCCGCAGCGTGGTTTGACAGCGCGCCGCATTTTCCGCCGCCGCGGGTGAAATCTCGCACAGAAGCGGGACGATACGCGCGCGGATCAAATTCCGCGTGAAATCCTCGTCATAATTTGTCGCATCCTCCACCCATGCCGCGCCCTCGCGCCGCAAAAAAGCAAGGATCTGCTCTTTGGTGACCATAAGCATCGGGCGGATAATATTCCCGCGCACAGGCGGAATTCCGCACAGACCGCGCAGCCCGCTGCCGCGCGCAAGATGAAAAAGAAGCGTTTCTAAATTATCGTTTGCATGGTGCGCAGTCGCGATTTTTTGCGCATGAAGCGCCTCCGCCGCACGGGCAAAAAACGCATACCGCGCCTCGCGTGCGCGCGCCTCCAGCCCCGGTGCATGCGGATCGAGCGTCAGCGTTTCCGTGTAGCATGAAACGCCAAGCTCCGCGCACAGCGCCTTTGCAAACGCCGCGTCACGGTCAGACTCCGCGCCGCGCAGCCCATGGTTGCAGTGCGCCGCGCACACCTCAATCCCCAGCCGCTCGCGCAAAAGGCAAAGCGCGCGGAGCATAGCAACAGAGTCTGCCCCGCCCGAAACGGCACAGACCACACGCTCTCCGCGCGCAAGCATTTGATATTCGTTTATCGTTTGCAGCACAGTATCCAACATCGTTTTAACCATGAATTCGGTCGATCTCCGAGAATTTGGTGTGCTCGCCGTCCCAGTGGAGCTTGATCGTGCCCACCTCGCCATGACGGTTCTTTTGCACCAAAAATTCGGCAACGCCCGGCTCTTCGCTTTCTTCATTCCGATAATAATCATCGCGGTAAATAAAGAGCACCACGTCGGCATCCTGCTCGATCGCGCCGGATTCACGCAGGTCTGCCAGGCGCGGACGGCGCTCATTATCGCCGCGCTGCTCCGGTCCGCGCGAAAGCTGCGACAGACACAGCACCGGAACATTCAGCTCTTTCGCCATGATTTTCAGCGAACGCGAGATCTCGCTGACCTCCTGCACGCGGTTTTCTGACCGCCGCCCGCTTTGCATCAGCTGCAAATAGTCGATCACAACAAGTCCAAGCTCTTCGCCGAGTCGGCGGCATTTCGCCTTCATTTCCGGCACGGTAATGCCGGACGTATCGTCCAAATACAAGCGCGTTTGCGACAGCTGGCTGGACGCATGTGCGATCGAGACCCATTCATCCTCGCTCAGCAGCCCGGTGCGCAGCTTCTTGGAATCGACGAGCGACTCGCTGGAGATCAGGCGCAGCGCCAGCTGCTCGTTTGACATTTCAAGTGAAAAAATCACGACCGCCTTGCCCGATTCTTTCGCCGCATTGGTCGCAATATTGAGCGCCGCGGATGTTTTGCCCATACCGGGGCGCGCCGCAAGCAGGATCAAATCAGAATTATTCAGCCCGCTTAAGAAAGAGTCGATCGAGGAAAACCCGGTCGGAATGCCGGGCACGCGGCCGTTATTTTTCGCAAGCTCGCCCAAATGGTCATACACATCCATCAGAACGCTCGAAATGCTTGCAAGCCCCTTATGCTCCTTGGAATTACGAACCGCATATACCTTCTGCTCGGCAAGCTCAACGACCTCTTCCGCCTCGCCCTCGCCGCTTGTAACAAGCTCTGTGATCTCGGCCGACGCCTCGCCCAGCGCGCGCAAAAGCGCCTTATCCTTCACGATCTTCACATAAAGCTTCACGTTCGCGGCGGTTGGCGTGATCTCCATCAATTCAAGGAAATACTTGCGCCCGCCGGCAGCATCGGAAAGCCCGCGCACAGTCAACTGATCGAGCACCGTGACCGGGTCGATCGTCTGACTGAGCGTGAACATAGAATAGATCGTTTCAAAGATATGGCGGTTCTGCGTCATATAAAAATCCTCGGGGCGGAGCGTCTCCACCACCTCGGAAATGCAGCGCGGATCAATCAGCATAGCGCCCAGCACAGATTGCTCCGCCTCGATGCTATGGGGAAGCTGCCGACCGAGAAGTTCGTCCATATTACGCCTCTTTCACCGTGACAAATACCGTCCCGGACACATCATTATAAAGCTTTGCCTTCAGCTCATAGGTGCCAAACGCCTTGATATTCTCATCAAGAATGATCTTATGGCGGTCGATCTCAATGCCAAACTGCGCCTTTAAGCCATCCGCGATCTCCGACGCGGTCACAGAGCCGAAAAGGCGACCGCCCGTGCCCGCCTTGGCAGAGATTAGCACCATGCAGCTTTTGAGCTTCTCCGCGATCTCCTGCGCCGCCGCGCGCTCGCGCGCGATGCGCGCCTCTTCCGCCGCCTGGCGCTGCTTCATTTCGTTTAAATTGCTGGAATTTGCCTCAACGGCAAGCTTTTTCGGGAACAGAAAGTTGCGCGCATACCCGTCAGACACATTGACGAGCTGGCCCTTTTTGCCCTTGCCCTTCACGTCCGCCTGTAAAATAACCTTCATAATCATAACCTCCGTCTATTCGTCCTCAACAACCTGGTCGATCGCCGCGATCAGCTCTTTTTGCACATCCTGCATGCTCTTTCCGCGCACCTGCGCGCCCGCCGTGCCCAAATGTCCGCCGCCGCCCAGCTTTTCTAAGATGATCTGCACATTGATATTCCCCAGCGAGCGGGCGGAAATGATCACGCTGTCCGACGCCTGATACAGCACAAACGACGCCTGAATTTTTGTGATATTCAGCAGATCGTCCGCCGCCTGCGCCGCCGTCACCCGGTCGGACGCGCCTTCATATGCGGCGATCGCGATACAGCCCTTGTAGATCTTCGCAAGCTTCACGATCTGCGCGCGATGCACATACGTATCCAGATCATTTTGCAAAAGGCGCTTGACCGCAACGGTATCCGCGCCCGCGCGGCGCAAAAATGCCGCCGCCTCAAACGTGCGCACGCCGGTCTTCATTGTGAAATTCTTTGTATCCAAAACGATCCCCGCGAGCAGCGCCTCCGCCTCACAGCGCAGAAGATCCGGCTTGCCCAGCAGATATTGCAGCAGCTCGGTCACAAGCTCGCACGTGGACGAAGCGTATGGCTCATGGAAATTGAGCAGCGCGTTTTCGATATACTCCGCCGAGCGACGGTGATGGTCGATCACCGCAACTTTATTGACCGATTCAAGCAGCGGCTGCGACTCAACATAAAGCGGGCGGTTCGTGTCCACCACGACGAGGAGCGTGTTGCGGTCCGCCTCGACCATCGCGTCCTCCGCCGTGATAAAAACGTTTGCATAATGCGCATCCTGCGCGATCATTTTACACAGCGCTTCCGCGTTATTCTCCTGCTTGCGCAGAACGATATTGCCGCTTTTGCCAAGCGTGCGCGCCATGGCAAGCACGCCGATCGCCGCGCCGATGCTGTCATTATCCGCGTTGCGATGCCCCATAACCAGCACGCTCGACGCGTCTTTGATCAACTCTGCCAGCGCGTTTGACATCACGCGTGACTTCACCTTTGTGCGTTTTTCCACCTCTTCGGTGCGTCCGCCGTAAAACTCAAACTGAATCGCGTTGCGGATCACCGCCTGGTCGCCGCCGCGCGAGAGCGACATCTCGATCGCGAGCTGCGCATTTTTATAATTTTCATAAAAGCTCGCACCGTCTTTGCCGATGCCGATACTCAGCGTGGCATGAATGCCGTTTACGCTGACGACCTCGCGCACCGCGTCGAGCAGGTGAAAGCGCTCTTCCCGGTAGCTCTCAAAATACTGGCTTTCAAACAAAAAGACATAGCGATCCCGCTCGGAATGAATGATGATCCCGTGCGCCGGCTCGATCCATTTTGCAATTTTTTCATCGATTGCCGCCAAAATCGCGTTACGCCCGGAATCGTCCACGCCGTTCATGATCTCATCGAAGTTATCGATCAGAAGAATAGACACGATCTGCCGTGTGTCCGCAAACTGCTTTTGCAAGCTGCGCAGCTCAGAATTTTCAAGAAAATACAGCGTTGCAAGCAAATCGTCCTTCGCGCTCTCCGTATCCGCCCGGACGAGGTTTCCCAAAACGCGGAAGCTGCGCGCGCCGATTTTCACATCGGTCGGGCACTCGTGCTTCCCTTCCGCAAGCCAATGCAGCGAAAGCGAGGGCATCATATCCAGCATATGCGTTTCAAATACATGCTCATGCGCATCGGAAAGATCCATAAACGCATCGTTATACCAAATCAACTCATCGCTCGCGAGCTTCACGATCGCCATCGGCAGCGGGAAATTCAGCAGAGAATCCTTCGTTGCCGCGTCGACGTTATACATCATGTTTTCAACGTATTGCAGCACCTCGCGGTTGCGCTTCGTCACCGCATGCCGGAACTGCAGATACACAAGCAGAACCGCCGCAAGCTCGCCCGCCGCAAGCCACGGCGAAATAAAGAAGGAGCTGAGCGCGAATAAAACCAGCATGATAAAGCACAGGCGAAAACGCGGCTCCAGCATGCGCATAAAGCGTTTATTCACGTGATTCCCCTCCCATCATTCGATAGACAATTTTATTATAGCAAATTCGCAGCATTCTGACAATGCTTTTTCCGATTTATACGTTTTCCGCCGCGCAGCGTTAAGAGATAACAGGCGATCGTCGCCAGCATGACCGCCCAAACCGGCAGCGTAAATTGCAGAAAATTCGCCGCATTAAACGCCATATGCAGAAAAATGCAGGGCAAAAGCCTTCCGGAGCGCGCCCGCGTGACCGCGAGCAGCAGCCCCAGCACAAACGCATACGCCATCTGCACCGGATCGGTATGCGCAAGCGCGAACAGCACGGACGGCACAAAAATCGCAGCGCCCTTATGGAAGCTGCGCTCAAGCGCGCGAAACAGCGCCCCGCGAAACACCAATTCCTCGATCACCGGCGCGGCAAGCACCACCGCGCACAGCACCAGCCAGAACGCATCATCCACAAACTGCTCCATATGCTGATTATAGTTTTGCAGCGTGGCACTGCCGCCGAGCAGCAGCGTGAGAAGCCAAGAGAACGCATACCGAAACCCGACCCCCGCGCCCACCGCGCCGAACAAGCCGGAGACCGGCGCGCGCGTCAGCGCCAGGTAGCGCACAGGCCGCTCGCCCCGCGCGCGAATCACGACCACAAGCAGTAAGACGACCGCAAGATCCGCAAGCAGCAGAATGACCATCGGGCGGCGCTCCACTGCAGAAAGCACCTCGGCAAAAAAACGCTGCCCGTCAAACAGCGCATGATTTTGCTGATTTTCAAGCGCAAGGCGCGTTGCATGAAACAAAAGCAGCGCGAGCCGCGCGATCAGCCCGGACGCCAAATATCCCAAATAAAATACAAGCGCTTCAAACAAGCTCCATGATTTTGTATTCACCGCGCGGTTCACCTCCTCCGCCAGATGAAGATATTCTACCACAAACGCGTTCGGTTGACAAAGAAAATTTTACCGTTGCGGCTGCAGCAGGCAAAATTTGCGCCTATCCGTGCGCAAGACGCCCTCGTCGCGCAAGCGGGACAGCTCATGCGACATGGCGCTGCGATCCACCGCGAGATAATCCGCCAGCTCCTGCCGGTCAAACGGAATGGAAAACGACGCGCTCCCCGCCGCCTGCGCACAGGCGGATAAATAAGCGAGCAGCTTCTCCCGCGTGGTTTTCCGCGTGACGTAAAACAGCTTGCGCGTCAGCACATGATTTTTATCCGCAAGAATTTGCAGCATATTGCGCAGCAAGCGGGGATCAAGCGCACACGCCTGCGCGTGGGGCTTCAGCAGCCGCGCGCAATCAAACAGCAGCACCTCGCAGTCATGGCTCGCCACCGCGGCAGCCCCTGCGGGAATGCCCGCAATGGCAAACGCCTCGCCAAACAGCTCCGCGCGCTGGGCGCGCGCCATGATCACGCGATCGCCCCAATAATCCTCGTGCGCGATCTGCACACTGCCGGACAGCACCACCCCTACGGGCGTCGCTGCGTCGCCCTCATGCCAAATATATTCGCCCTTCTGATACTGTGCCGTGCGCGCGCCCAAGCACGCGAGCGTCTCGGGCAGCGCATGCTCTGAAATTCCGGCAAACAGCGGCGTTTCTTTTAAAATTTCCAAATATTTTTGCAAAAAAATCACCTCTTTGTTGGAAATACCACATACAGTATACCACCAGTATAGTAGAATATCACCGTAAACACAAGAGCTTTGCGCCATAACCTGTGCGCTGGATGCAAAAAAAGGAGCGATATATTTATGGTAAGAAAAATTATTGAGATCAACGAAGCACGCTGCAATGGCTGCGGATTATGCGCGAAAGCATGCCATGAGGGCGCGATCGGCATGGTCGACGGCAAGGCGCAGCTTCTGCGCGACGATTATTGCGACGGGCTTGGCGATTGTCTGCCCGCTTGCCCGACCGGCGCGATCTCATTTGTTGAGCGCGAAGCGAGCGCCTATGACGCGGAAGCGGTTGCCGCAAATCAGCGCGCACAGCATGCCGGATGCCCCGGGATGCTGGCGCAGCAGCTGCGTCCGAGCGCCGCAAACGCGCCGCAAACGCAGGTCGCTTCGCAGCTTGCACAGTGGCCAGTGCAGATCCAGCTGGTCGCGCCGAATGCGCCGTATTTTCATCAGGCGGACCTGCTGATCGCCGCAGACTGCACCGCATTTGCCTATGGGAATTTTCACGATGAGCTGATGCGCGGGCGCGTTACGCTGATCGGCTGCCCCAAGCTGGATTCTGTGGAGTATTCCGAAAAGCTGACCGCGATCCTGCGCGAAAATGAGATCCGCAGCGTCACGGTCGTGCGCATGGAAGTTCCGTGCTGCGGCGGTCTTGCGCAGGCAGCGGAACGCGCGCTGCACGAGTGCGGAAAACGCATTCCGAGCAAGGTGATCATCCTGTCGACCGACGGGCGTATTCTGTAAAAGCAGCAGAGCCGGGAGATCGATCTCCCGGCTCCGTTTTTCTGAAATTTTGCGAATTGGGGCGGCGGCGCGAGCCACTGCCCCTATTTTTCGCCTGCATGGCGGCAACTCAGCTATCGCATCGTGCAGAATCCTTTAAGATCTGTTGCTTCAAACCAAAATACCCGCGCATTAAACTCCCAGCCGCCATGCACCGCAGTCACATCCTCGATCTCATCGTCGGCAGACGGCTCTAAATTACTTCTTGCGCGAACATAAACCTCGCCACACACCTCGTATTCCGGAAAATAATTCCGAATTGTGGCGACCATCTTTTTCGTATAACTTTTCAGCGCACGGCACTGCTCCTCGTCGTCTCCTGCTTCCATACGATCAAACATGCGCGTTCCCGCCTGCACATCACTGATCTCGATACGACAGTCGATGCACTTATAAAAATCCTCGTTGTATCCCATGCCGATTTTTGAAATCTTCACCGTACCCTCAGGCAGCGAGAGCGTCGCATACTGCGCACCCACCAGCGAAAGCACGTCTGAAATCGTTTTCGTTCCGGAAAGCGGATAATTTTGCTTATAAGCCGCTTCAAAGCTCGTCACTTCCGTGCGAAGCAGCCAGCTTTTTGCCGCATCGGCCGGCGCGACCCTGCTATCGATCTCAAACTGAGTTCCGCGCGCAAACGCCACGCCGCACAGCTCGCCCGAAAGGGTAAATACAGGAGCGCCCCATTCGCCTTCCCGCACCGTGGGGGTAATGACCCTTCCTTTGGAATACTCGTCTTCAATCCAGCTTCCGATCCAGCCTTCCTCAGTCTTGCTCGTCGCCAAAACGATCCGCGCGCTCTCCGAAGGCTGTTGCTGTGCCAGCACGGCAAACGTATCCGTTACGATTGTACTTTGCATGAGCGCAAGATTCCGTTTTTTGTCATAAGCGAGAAATCCCGTGATTTCATACTGCTTCCCGTCTTTATTCCAGGTCGCTTTGGCGCGCGCGGCGCGCTTCATGATATCATAATTGGTTAAGATCTTGCCGTCTTTGCTAACGAGAACGCCATATCCCGCGCCGCTTTGCCGATCTTCCTCATCTGCGCAGCGGATCGTAACGATCTGGTTCATATCCACCGCAGCCGCTGTGGAAATCGTGATCGTACGGCTCACATCGATCCAGTCAACGGCAATATCCAGCGCGCCGAGCACATCGCGCAGCTTAAAATAATTCGCCCCGCCGATGTGATACGCCGCAAAGCTTTGCGGCTTCCCGTCAAGCGTCACGCGATGCGTAGAGGGCTTGGCCTCCGCCGGCGCATACGCCCCTTCGGCGCACTCGCCGCCCACCGGAACATACGCCTGGTGCGAAAAAAGCATGACCGTTTGGCTTTTCGCGTCCCACTGCACATCGAACGCCTTGTCCGTGCTGCGCAGCGCAAAGGCCAGGTCGCGCAGCTTAAAGTAATTCGCGCCGCCGATGTTATATGCGCGCAATTTGACCTCCTCCCCGTCGATCAACACGCGCACGTCCGGCGTTTTTGCCGTTACCGCCTGCGCCGGCACGCTGCCGAGCAGCATGCAAGCCCCAAGAAACAATGCCAAGATCCGTTTTTTCATAAAATCGCCTCCCTCTGCTTTCTTTCATTAAAAACCCGCGACCGCGCTTTCCCCGCGCGAGATCACTCCAACGCAAGCACGCGCTTGATCGTATCGCCGCCCGCAGCAACGCGCAGACGCACCGTATCGCCCGGATTTAAAATCACCGCCGCCTCCTGCTCGCCCGCCGAAACCGCGTAATACGCCGGGTCGTTCTCAAGGCGCAGGTAATAAAACGTGTTCCCGTCGCGCACGGCGCTGCGGATCTCAACAATTTTGCCCGTCACCTCGGTCTCAAACGTCTCTTCCTCTGTAATTCGATTTTCCGCAAGCAGCTTGATATAATTCTGCTCGCATTCGGCAACCGTTTTCCCGGTCGCAACGATCTGATACTGCTCCACATTGACCATCGCGTACATCTTGACAAGCTGCGCATTGTCCTTGAGCGCCATAAAATACGTCGGCTTTGCGGAAATATTTAAAAGCAGCGGGAACGTTGATTTATAATTCAAATGCTGCACAACGCCCTCCGCAGAGGACATGGCGGAATATTCCGTTGCGCCGGCGGCGCTGTAAAACCGCGTTTCCTTCGTGCGCTGGTTTGAGAGAATAAAGCCCACGTTCGACTGATCGCCGCCCGCCGAGGTCACGCCGGTATAGACATACACATCGTCATTCATCGCAATATAGTTATAACCCGAGGTCGTTTGCGTAACGTCCTTCTGCCCGAAGATCGAGTTGAAAAATCCGTTGCAATACACGCCGTGATAGTCATATTGCTCCATGATCAACGTTGCATTGTATACGCGATCCACCCAGCTCGGGATCTCCTCATAAAATTGCGATTCGCCGGTGATCGCATTCACCAGCACCGCGCCGGAAATATCCGTGCCGCCGAACAGCCCCACGCGCTTGATCACGCGCGGGCAGACCCAATATGGATTGCCATCGTCGTCAATTTCAAAATTCGGGGTAGAGAACATATACGTCGGGTAATGAAACCGCAGATGCCGGTCCAGCCTGCGCCCAAAATGCTCAAAATTTGAGTATTTTATGCCCTCTTTCAGCCGCACGACCTCCACGTTCTGCGTGACCATATCGATGATCAGATAGGCGGGAATGCCGTTTCCGCGATTGTTGAACCATTTGATCACGTCGCCATATTCCAGCGGCGTCACGCGCACCGGGCGCCCCTTATAATTGATCTGCGTATAGTTGCCCGCAACCTCAAACTGACTGACCATGTCAGACAGCTCGCCCAGCTTCCGGTCGCCCAGGCGCTCGGCGGACTGCTCATCGAGCATCGGAATTTTATCAAACGAGATCTCCGCCACCTCGGCGGAAAAATCGCCCGTTTCCACTTCCAATAAATTTTTATAAGAATTTGCGCGGATCACGACCCACGAGGACACGCCGCCAAGCAGAGTCACCGCGATCAGCGCGGCGAGCAGAATTGCCGGAAGCTTACACTGCGCCTTAACAAATCGCCCATATTCGCGGATGCCGCCCTGCACGCGAAACCCGGAGGTCACAAGCGATGAGAGGATATACACCACGCACAAAAGCCCCGCGAAGGTATAAAACTCCTGCGATTGCAAATTGAGCGCCGGAAGCTCAAGATAAAAATAAAGAAACCCGGCGATGAGCGTAACAAATAAATTGATCAGCACGCGCAAAAACCGCGTTTGAATGCGGAATCTACCCGGCTCCTGCGCGTTGGAATAATCAAATATTTTTGCCATATTTCTTCTCCTTTTTCTTGTTTCCCCACTACAGCGCGGAACAAAGCAGCTTATTTCTCTATTTGCTGTATATTTATTATACCCCATTTCGCAGAAAAGTGGCAAGTAAAATTGCAAATACTTGCCTAACATGCATGTTTGTGATAAAATAACTCCAAAGCCTTGCGCACTTCCAGCTCTCTGTTTTGAGCGAAGCGAGCGCTCGTTTTCCAAGTTCTTACTTATTAAATTGGAGGCATACATCGTGAACATCAAATTTGCTGATAGAATTTCATCGCTTCAGCCCTCGGCGATCCGCGAGATCCTGAAGGTCACGCAGGATCCGTCGGTCATCTCCTTTGCCGCGGGCAATCCCTCGCCGGAAAGCTTCCCGGTGAACGATATGGCGCGCATCGCGGCGGATCTTTTCAAAAATCATTCCGCAACCGCGCTGCAATACGGCGTGAGCGAGGGCTACGGTCCGCTGCGCGAGCTGACCGCGAAGCGCATGAAGGAAAAATACGGCGTTGGCAAAAGCTCAGACGATCTGATCATTACAAGCGGCGGGCAGCAGGTCATCGAAATCGCGGCGAAGATCCTGGTCAATGAGGGCGATACCGTGCTGTGCGAAGCGCCGAGCTTTGTCGGCGCGCTCAATGCGTTCCGCTCATACAAGGCAAATCTGGTCGGCATTCCGATGGATGAGCACGGGATGGACGTCGACGTGCTGGAGACCATGCTGAAAACGCAGCCGAACGTCAAGTTGATCTACACGATCCCGACGTTTCAGAACCCATCGGGCTGCACCATGACGCTCGCGCGCAGAAAGCGCCTGCTTGCGCTTGCCGAGCAGTATAACGTGATGATTTTGGAGGACAGCCCCTATTTTGAGCTGCGCTATACCGGCGAGGATATTCAAACGATCAAGAGCATGGATGAAACCGGCCGTGTGATCTTCTCCGGCTCATTCTCCAAGGTGCTTTCGCCGGGCATGCGCATTGGTTTTGTCTGCGCGCATCAGGATATCATCGCAAAAATGACCGTGTGCAAGCAGGTGTCGGACGTACATACCAACCTGTTTTTCCAGATGCTCTGCGCCGAGTATCTTTCGCAGTGCGATATCGATGCGCACATCGCCTCGATCCGCAAGCTGTATTTCGAGCGCATGACCGTGATGGCAGACGCGATGGAGCAGAGCTTTGCCGGGCGCGCGCGCTTCCAGCGTCCGGAGGGCGGGCTGTTTTTGTGGTGCGCCCTGCCTGAGGGGTATGACGGGATGGAGTTCTGCCGCCGCGCGGGGCAATATAAAGTTGCCGCTGTGCCGGGCGCCTCGTTCTCGGTCAACGAGAAGGAGATCGTGCCGACATTCCGGTTGAATTTCTCGCTTGCAGATAATGATACGATTCGCCGCGGTATCGAACTGATGGCGCAGGCGCTGGCCGACTATGTGAAATAAGAGGAGAACGGGTGCTATTTATGGAACAGAACGAACGCAAAAAAATTGTATTTTCCGGCGTGCAGCCGTCCGGCAATATTTCGCTCGGCAACTATATCGGCGCGCTGCGCAACTTCGTTGCGATGCAGCATGACTATCACTGCCTCTACTGCGTGGTCGATATGCATGCGATCACCGTCCGGCAGGACCCGAAAAAGCTTCGCGAGCAAACGCTTGCGCTGCTCGCGCTTTATATCGCCTGCGGGCTTGACCCGAAGGAAAACATTATGTATATTCAAAGCCACGTCCCGCAGCACGCGGAGCTTTCGTGGATCTTAAACTGCTACACCATGTTCGGCGAGCTTTCGCGCATGACGCAGTTTAAGGATAAGGCGGCGCGCCATGCGGATAATGTGAACGCCGGGCTGTTTGACTATCCGGTGCTGATGGCGGCGGATATCCTGCTGTATCAAACCGACCTCGTCCCGATTGGCGACGATCAGAAGCAGCATCTGGAGCTTGCGCGCAATGTGGCGGAGCGTTTTAACGGCGTGCATGGCAAAACATTTACCGTGCCGGAGGGGTATTTCCCCAAGGTTGGCGGGCGGATCATGAGCCTTGCCGAGCCGGAGAAAAAAATGTCGAAGTCAGACGAAAATGCCAACGCGCGCGTCTTGATCCTCGATCGTCCGGAGGATATTATGAAGAAATTCAAACGCGCCGTGACAGATAGCGAGGCGGTCGTGGAATATCGCGAGGGCAAGGCGGGCATCAACAACCTGATGACGATTTATTCGATCGCGACCGGGAAAAGCATGGACGAGATCACAAACGAATTCGCCGGGCGCGGCTATGGCGACTTTAAAACCGCGGTGGGCGAGTCTGTCGTGGAGCTGCTGCGCCCGATCCGCGAGAAAACGGCAGAGCTTTTAAAGCAGCCGGATTATCTGGAATCCGTGTATAAAGAAAACGCGCTTCGTGCCGCCGCGCTTGCGGAACGCACGATGGAAAAAGTGCGCAAAAAAGTCGGTTTTGTGAAAAAATAGCCGTCCTTTAAAGGAGGTTTGTACCATGCAGACGATTGAAGTAAAATTTGTTTTAAGGGCGCTGGCGGCGTTTGTCTGCGCCGCGGCAATCGCCTTTGCGGCAACGCCGCTTGTTAAAATTTTAGCGCATAAGGTCGGCGCAATCGATGTGCCGAAGGATTCGCGCCGGATGCATAAAGTTCCGATCCCGCGCATGGGCGGTCTTGCGATCTTCCTGGGCTTTTTGTTCTCCGTGCTGCTGTTTGTCGATATGACGCCGCAGCTGCAGGGCATTCTGCTCGGCGCGGTCGTGATCGTGATTCTCGGCATTGTGGACGATATCGTGCCGCTGCCCGCGCTTTTAAAATTCGCGGTGCAGATCCTCGCCGCGCTGATCGTGGTGTATCATGGGATACGCATCACCCGGTTCTCCAACCCGAATATTTTCAGCGAAAACCCGTATATCGACCTGGGCATCTGGTCCATTCCGCTCACCGTGCTCTGGATCGTTGCGATCACAAACGCGGTCAACTTGATCGACGGGCTGGATGGGCTTGCGGTCGGCGTGTCGTCGATCGCGTCGTTTTCGCTGCTCGTGATCGCGATCATTGTGCCGGAGCATACGATCGCGCTGCTCATGGCGGCGCTTGCCGGCGCTTGCATCGGCTTTATGCCCTACAACCTCAACCCGGCGAAAATTTTCATGGGCGATACCGGGTCAACATTTCTGGGCTTCATTCTTGCCACCGTGTCGATCCAGGGGCTATTTAAATTTTATGCGGTCGTCTCATTCGCCGTGCCGTTCTTGATTTTGGGGCTTCCGATTTTTGACACGATGTTTGCCATCGGGCGGCGCGTGCTGCATGGGCAAAACCCCATGAGCGCCGACCGCGGGCATGTGCATCACCGGCTGATCGACATGGGCTTTAATCAGAAGCAATCTGTTACGATCCTGTATTTAATGAGCGGGCTGCTCGGTCTCTCCGCCGTGGTGCTTACCTCAAGTGGTGAGATCAAGGCGTTGTTTTTCGTACTCGCCGTGATCCTCGCGATCGTGATCGGCGCAAAGGTGTTTATGGATCTGTCCACCAGCAATAAGCAGCAGGATTCCCCGGCAGAGAGCGCATCCCCTGCGCCGGAGGAGACAGACGACGCGCCTGAAAACACGGACAATGCGCCCAAAGAATGATTTGATATCAAAAATGAACTGTGGAGATTTGTAAACCAACAGGATGACAGACAAACAGCCCCCTATGCAGGATGATAACTACATAGGGGGTATTGTTATGGGCAAAAATGCACAGGAGAGCACCCGGAAGCGGTATCCGCTCCCGCTCTATGACCGGCATCCCGGCAAAGGTCAGTTCTTTAAGACAAACGCCGGAGACTTGAATCACAAAGAACGATTCGCTCATACCGAGACTATCGGCATTTGCAGAAGCGAGTATACTGGTAAGACCGTGCGTGGTAAGTGGATTGATTGCTTGGACGCGGAAGACGCCGGCGAAGATGAACGTCAAGAGGATTCTATCCTGATTCAGAACGGCGACGAGCTTATCGAAGTCTATGAGCCTGAGATTAAAGCACTCCAGAAAGCCCATATTCGAGCCTGATTTTCAGAGGGTAAAAAAGGCTCCTCGGTTAAAACGCGATACGGGAGACCGCGGAGCCCCACAGAAGCAATCGTTGATGAGAGCGTCCCTGTTTTTGAACCGAACCAGTAAAAACGGACAATAGACAAAACGCCCCCTATGTAGGGAAATAAATTTGAACAGCACCCCATCTATTAGACATTATTCATACTTGTCTAATAGATGGGGTGCTGTTCAATGAAAGAGGCAAACGACTTAATTAACAGATATATTTACTCCTATAAGCGCAAGCGCATCCGGATAAAAAAAACCGGAGCGGCATCGCTAACGCTGCGCCGCTCCGGTTGAAGCTAAACACGCCTGCTCAGACCCCTGTTTTCCTACTGCCCGCACGTGCAGGACGGTCTGCAATATGCCCTTTTTTATGATTTCCGCTGCGTTTGCAGCGCGGTGCGGTCCTTCCTCTCCATCCGCGCAAAGAACGCCAGACACAGCAGAATCTGCACCACTGTGGAGCACGGGGTCGCAAGCCCTAAATGAAACAGAGAGACCGGCGTCGCCCGGCTCATTGCAAACGAAACCGGGATGCGAACGCAAAACGCGCCGATGATCCCCTGCGCCATCACAAATGTGGTATTTCCACGCCCATTAAAATAGCCGATGAAGCAGAACAGGAACGAAACAAGCAGGCAATCGATCGCATACGCCTTTAAATATTCCGCCGCAGCCGCCAAAACCGCCGCTTCATGCGCAAAGATCCCGGCGAGCAGATCACCGTGGAAAAACGTGAAATAAGACAAAAACAGCCCGACCGCAAGCGATGTTCCGATCGCATAAAAAAGCGCGCGCTTCGCCCGGTCCAGCCGCGCCGCGCCCATATTCTGCGCGACAAACGCGCTCATCGCCTGCATGTAGGCAGACGGAACAAGCAGCACAAACCCGCAAACCTTTTCCGCGATCCCCACGCCAGCCGATTCGATCAGCCCGATCGAATTGGCGATCGCCGTGATAACAAGAAACGAGATCCCGACCAAAACATCCTGCAGTGCAATCGGCAGCCCCAGCCGCACCGTTTCGCGGATGAACACGCCGTCTGCGCGCAGCGCGCGCCGGTTGAATACAAAGGGCAGCCGCTGCCGCCGAATAATGAGCATTGAGATCAAAACGCTCGCCGCCTGCGCCGCAACCGTTGCGATCGCCGCGCCCGCCGCGCCCAGCGGAATAACGGCGACCAGGAGCAGATCGCCCACAATGTTGAACACACACGCGATCGCAACCGAAATCAGCGGCAGGCGGGCGTTGCCCATGCCGCGGAAAATGCTGCCCAGCACGTTATAGCCGATGATAAACACCGTTCCCGCCGCGCAAATTCGGATATAAGCAACCGTGGCGGAAAACGCCTCCTTCGGCGCATGCATGGCCAGCGCGAGCTGCGGCGCAAACACAAGCGCCAGCACCGTGATCACCGCGCCCACCACGGCAAACAGAACGATCGACGCGCCGATCACGCGTCCTCCCTCTTCCGCGCGCCCCTCGCCGATCTTGCGCCCGAGCAGGATCGTGGTGCCCATTGCAAGCCCGGTGATCGCCGAGGTGACAAGCGTCATGATCCAGCTCCCGGTCGAAACCGCCGAAACCTCTGCGACCGTGGAGAATTGCCCCACGATCAGCAGATCGACCGCGCCATACATCGTCTGCAGGAAAACCGCAAACAAAATCGGCAATGCAAAGCCGATAAGCGGCGATAAAATTTTTCCCTTCGTAAAATCCTGTGCTGTTCTCATCCTGCATCCTTTCCTTTACCCGGCGGCGCGCCGCCGTGAATTACAAAAATGCCGGATAAGAAGCGGGCGTTTCAGCCCGTCTCTTATCCGGCTATCATTTCCTGTGAATGATTCGCCTCCGAGAGGTATGAGAAGTATAGCGCAAACGCGCCGATTTGTCAAGTCATATCCAGCGGCACACGCGGCAAAGCCCGCTCCGGATCCGATCCGTCAGCCAACGCGCCGCCGCATCGGCCCGCAAAAGACGAAACACCAGCCTGCGCACCCATTCCGCCAGCATGCCGCACACAAAAATCGCAAGCGCCGCCGCCAGCACGCCGCCCACCGCAAGCAAAACCGGCTGTACCGCCAGCACGGTGCACGCGTTTTCCAGCTGCGCCCAGATCACCGGGTTTAAATGGAACAGATACACACCAAACGCCAGCGGCGAGAGCGCCGCCACCACTTTTTTGTTGGGACGCAGCCGCGCAAACAAAACAAGCACCAGCATTGCGGAAAGCAGCACATTGGGCGATAAATGGTTAAGCAGCCGATCTTTGTCAAAAATCACCTTACTTGCCCATATGAGCGCATAATCCGCGCCCAGCACGAGCAATAGCACCCACGTTTTCGCGCGTTCAAACAGCTGCACGCGCTTCATCAAAGCGCCGATGAGATACAGCGCGATAAGCCAGATTGCGCTGTAGCCGCCTTGCGTTTGAAACGGCTCGTTCAGCAGATACACGCCGGAAAGCAGGCACACCGTGATAACCAGCGTGCGTTTCGCCTGTTCGGTCGTTGTTTGGAAAATAAATCGATTCAACAAGGGTGTGGCGAAAAACAAAAGAAAATAAGCAGAAAAATACCAATATACCCTAAATGTCACAGGGAACGCCAGCTTTATCATCGGAATGACTTCAAATTTTTCGCAAAGTCCAAAGCATGCAAGCACGAGCGTCAGTACAAACGAATAGAAAAACACCTGAAGCCAGCGCGCCGTGATCTTCCAATGCTCCTGCGGGCGATCCGGCGCGACATATCCGCTGATCAGCATGAATGCATCCAGCGCGGAATATGAGATCGTCTGCAGTGCAAGCATGACCGCCCTGCAGCACCCGGGCTCGCATGCGGCGATCACGCCCCCTTGCACGAACACATGCAATAGGCAAATAAAGTACATCAAAACAAGTCGCAGCAAATCAATTCCGTAATTCCGTTCTACCATAAATGTACCCCCCTTGCGCGATGACTTGCTCTTTTAAAAACGGTCGATCTTCTTCACGTTCTGTACGCGCTCTTCCATTTTCTCCGTATCGATCGTTTTTTCCACCATCGTGTCAATTTCGCGAAGGATGCGTCCCTGATTCTCCTCGATCATTGTCATATCCTCAATAGTCTGCTGCGATGCATCCGCCAGCGATTCCAGCCGCTTGGTCGCATCGTTACAAAGATTGATCAGCGCCTCGCGCTGTTGATTCTGCATCTCCGTAACAGACTGCACGATCCCGGACACCTCGTCGCGATACGCGCTCATGCGCTGGAACATCCGGTTGGCATATTCCTTGATTTTCTCGCCGACCAGCTTATTCTTATTCTCCATATCACGATACGCAACGGCGAAAATAAAACCCAGCCGCTCATCCTGTGACTGCTCCGGAGCCTGCGTGCGCAGCGCGTCGATCTGGCTTTGATAGTCCGCCTCATTCTTCTGATATTCCTCAATTTGCTGTTTTAAAAGCTCCATTTCCTCGCTATTTGCCTGGGCAAGCTTCTCATACTCCTCCGCAGTTTTTCGCAGCTGCTCTGTTTGCGTCTGAAGCTCCCTGATTTGATCGTTCAACTCGCTGTTTGCCTGATTTAAATAGTTAAAATATTCATCGGTTTCCTTCCGGTTGTATCCAAACAGGCTTATTTTCATGTCAGCTCTCTCCTTCACTTGTTGTATCGTTTTCCACTACCCGCGCAAATTGCTCTGCACTCAGTGGGCAGTAAAAATAAAACCCCTGCACAAGTTTGCATCCGCTCTCTCGGAGTATTTCAATTTGCGAAAGCGTTTCCGCACCCTCACAAATCACCGAAACACCAATGTTCTTAGCAATATTCAGCACACTGTGGAAAATGCGCAGCCCGATCTGCGTGTTGATATGACTGACGATCGTTTTGCTGATTTTGATACAATCGACCGGATAATTCTGCAAGTCGTCAAACGAGGTAAACCCCTCGCCGAAGTCATCCAGAAGCAGGGGAAATCCCATCTGCTTTAAGCGCGTGATATTATGCTTCACCTGCTCGATCTGAACGCGGCTGCCGCGCTGATCCTCCAGCACCTCAATCGCCAGAAAGCTCCGCGCAATCTGATACTTTTCCGCAAGCGCAAAGAGCTTTTCCGCAACATCCGCACGCGCCAGCGTGCTGCGCGAAATATTAATGGAAATGTGCTTGAGCCGCGCGCAAAGCTCTGGATGCAGCGCCGCCCACTGGCATGTTTTTTTGAAAATATAATAATCGAACTCCGCGCTCATATCCTGTCCATGCAGCACTGGAACAAAATCCGCCGGGAGGATCACGCGCGAATCTGCGCTCAACCGGGTCAACACCTCGCCCGCCACGATCGCTCCGGTTGAAATATCAATGACCGGCTGAAATTCCAGAAAGAAATTGTTTTGCTCGATCCCGCTGCGAAAATGCCGCTCAAGGCTCTGCTTACTGTCATGCTCGCGCTGCAAATTATAATCCCACGCAAGATAGGTGATCCCGCTCTCCTTCGCCTCCAGACAGGCAAGCCTTGCACGCGCGACCGCCTCTTCAAAATTGATGCTGCTCGCCGGGATCAAATACGCGCCAAAGCTGATCTGCATTTGCGGCGTCTGCGCATTCACCTTGGAAAACAACAGCATCTCGTGTATTATCTGCTCCGTAGCGTGCATTAGCTTCGTTTCGCTCATCCGCGTCAGCACAACGAAATCATGATTGGCAAAGCGCGCGATCATGTTTTCGCGATCTCCAAACGTTGCCAAAAGCATCTCGCTGAGGTGCTCCGTTACCTGATGGGCGCGCCGTTCCTCCTTCATCCCGGTCATTTTCTCCTGCGTAGTCGCCTTGATATAAAGCACGCTGCACGGGATCCGAGCGTTTTTTCTGATTTTATCATAATTCTTTTGGACACACAAGATCGTTTTAAATCCATCCACGCCCGATTTTCGGAACTGCTTCAGCGCATTCCGCACAAAAAGCAAGCCCAGCCCCGCGATGCACAGTGCCAAAGCAACCAGCAACACAGCCACGATCCACTCATTCATTCTCATCCCTCCGATCATCGATCAGCCAGCGCATGGTATGCGCCCGGTCGCGCGCAAAGCCCGCCGCGCGCGCCGCAGCCTCCGCAAGGCGCATATCCCGCCGCGCACGCGCTTTGTTTTGCAGCCACGCGGAAACCGCTCCAAACCGCAAAAGCGAAAGCGCCTGCCTGCGCCGCAGTATGCCGCGCCGATGATATTCCGCCAGCACCTCAAACAGCGCGCGCCGAATCGCTCCGCGCACAAAGCTTTTGCGCTGTGCATTCGCCGCAAGAATTTTCTGATAAAACCGATACAACGCAGAAAGCTCGCATCGTTCCGGAAAATACACATAATTTATGTAAAACACAAGCTCCTCTTTCGAAAGCGGGAACAGCAGGTCGCGATAAAGCCCAGCCGCGATTTTTTGCATTTCAAGCCCCTGCCGTTCCTTCGTAGTCGCCGAAATTGACTTCTCATGCATGCGATACAACATGAGATACTCTTTGTTCCCCGCAAAGCGAACTCCGTCGCGCAGCATTCTGACCCAGAGATCCATGTCCTCCGTGCAGGTACACGCCGGATCATACGGATAGCGGCGCATCAGCTCCGCCCGCGCGATTACGCCGGGATGCAGCACCGGGTCAAAGAACAGAAACATTGCTTTCATGCTGTCTGCATCGCACGCGCGCCCTACCCCGGTCGGCAACAACGTGTTCCCACGCAGCGCAAAAAATCGACAGCTCGCCACGCCGATCTCCGGATGTTGTTCCATAAATGCATACTGCCGCTCTAACCGATCCCGCAGGCAGATATCGTCGGCGTCCATTCGCGCGATATATTTTCCGCGCGCTTGCGCAACGCCTCGGTTGAGCGAGTGCGCCAGCTTGCGGTTTTTTTCATTTCGAAACACACGAACGCGCGCGTCCCGCGCGGCATATTCCGCCAATATCTCCGGCGTTTTATCTGTTGACGCATCATCAACGATCACGCATTCAAACGCTTCAAAGCTTTGCGCCAATACGCTTTCCAACGCTTCGCGCAGATAGCGTTCGCCATTATAAACCGCCATAACAATTGAAACATCCGGCATGATTTACTCCCTCTCAGTTTCCCTTTATCCTGCTGCAAACGCGCAAAAAGCGATATGCAAGACCAATTTGTTTTCTGCGCAGCAGCGCGATCGCTATGCGGCTTTTCTTTGTGATATTCTGAAACCTGGCGTCTCGCAGTGCGCGCGTAAATTCCCCGCACCATAACCGCCGCGTCGCCGCAACGGCGCTTCGATCTCCCGCCTGCGCCGCGCTCGCCAGCAGAACAAAGCACATAAACGCACAATATCGGTCGATCGCCGACGCAAACCCCTCGGGCGCTTGACTTTCACTTTCGCGCAGCAGCCGCACACCGAGCGCAATGTCCTCAAAATGCTCTGCATGGAACGCGCGCGACATCGAATCATCACGGCAGCGGCAGGAATATACGATCTTGCTTGAAATATACACACTTTTTGCGTTCAGATACGTCGGGATCAGGCAGGACACATCCTCTCCCATCGCGATCTTCGGGTCCACCGCGAGCTGATGCGGCAAAATAACCTCGCGGCGAAACGCCTTGCCCCAAAGATAATAATGCATATGCCGCATATCCGGCGTTAGAAGCATATTATCCGTCACCGTGCGCAGCGCATCCCCTTGATATGCCCCGCAGGCGATCGGCTCATAGTCCGCCATGCTCCGGTTAGGGTATACATAACGGATCGCAAACGAAATCACATCCGGCTCCGACTGTTCGGCGATCGCATGCGCTGCTTCCAGATAGCCCGGCTCAACCCAATCGTCGCTGTCTACATGGATCACATACTTGCCCGTTGCCATGCGGATTCCCGCCTGCCGCGCCGAAACCAGCCCACCATTCTGCTTGTGCAGCACCCGCACCCGCGCGTCACGCGCCGCATAAGAATCGCAAATCGCCGGGCACCGATCCGGCGAACCGTCGTCTACCAAAATCAACTCAAAATCATAAAAGCTCTGGCTTAGGATACTGTCTACGCAAGTTTCCAGATACGCCTCCACGCGATAAACCGGAACAATAATTGAAAAATACATTGTTTATCCCCTACTTTTCATCCGAACCAACAGCTTTTGCAGTCTGATCCAGGAAAATCGCATCGTCATAGCGAATACCGCTTGCATTTTAGGAAGCTTCCACCACGGATATCTCCGCAGCACGCGCTGCAGCCGCTCTGATTTACAAATATCCCGCAGCCGCCGGGAAAGCTCTGCTTCCGAAATACCGTTTTGCCGCGCAAATTGAATTTCCTGCATGCAGGCCGCGCGCGCATACGCCTGCAACAGACGATCGGTGTATCGCTCATATTCGCTCGTCGGCATGCGTTCTGCAAGCCGCGTGTTGATCCCGTCTATCAGGCGCTGGCACGCGCAAAAACGGTCTGCCCGATAGCTTTTTGAAAGCGAAGCATCATTTCTGCAATAGCAATAATATGCGCCCGGAATGCCCACGGCACAATCGGTATGCGCCAAAAAATCGAGTAGAAAGAACACATCCTCGCTCATCACCTCGCGTTCTGACAAAAAGCGGAGGTCATGCGCGCGGCAAACGCTTGCGCGATAAATATTTTTTACGCTGCTAAAGCCATATTTGCTGTCCTCCCGCTCGCCGGGCGGTGCGCCGGAAATATCAAGCATCAGTCGGTCGATCTCCGCCTTGCCGGAAAACACGGTTTTTTGCGCAAAGCAGTTGATATTCTGCACCTCATGCTCGCGCGCAACCATGATCCCGCCCACGCAGCACAGACCGCTCATCGCGATCTGCGCGCCGCACTCCTGCGCCGCGTTGTACAGGCGGGAAAACATATCCGGCTGTACATAATCATCAGAATCCACAAACCCGATAAACTCCCCGCGCGCCTGCGCAAGTCCGGAATTTCTTGCAAAGCCAAGCCCCTGATTTTCCTGATGGATCACCTGGATACGCGCATCTTTTTCTGCCCACGCATCGCACATGGCGGGGCACTCATCGGGCGATCCGTCATCCACCAGAATAATCTCGATCTCGCGCAGCGTCTGCCGCGTCAGCGATTCCACACAGCGGTTTAAATATGCAGCGACCCGATATACAGGCACGATAATACTTACTTTAATCATGGCATGTCCTTACTGTTTGATAAATTTGCAATACTTCCTTGCAATAGCGATCGATCGTCATCGCGCGCTGCGCCGCCGCTCGGCAGTTTTCTTTCATTCGTGCAAGCGCCACAGGATCGCTCAAAATCTCGCGCACAGCCGCCGCAAAATCCTCCGCCGCGGTAGAGCGCGCCAGCACGCCGGTTTCATGATCGCGCACAAGCTCTGCCATACCGCCCATATTCATCGTCACGCTCGGTACGCCAAACATCTGTGCCTCCAAAATTGCAAGCGGGCAGTTTTCAAAGCAAACGGACGGAACGACCATCGCCTCTGCCCCCGCCATGATCTCGTCGAGCGCCGCGCCGGTCAGAAAGCCGGTCAGCTCCACATTGGGCAGTCCCGCAAGCGCCGCACGGTCCGGGCCTTCTCCCATCACAACGAAATGTACATCCGGCAACAAGCGCGCCGTCTCCGCCAAGATCCGCGTTCCCTTCTCTTCGCTCAGCCGCCCCGCAAACGCGAGATACGGGTATGAGAATCGCCGCTCCGTTTGCGCGGGCTTCGCGCGCTTTTCAATAAAATTCGGAAGCACGATCGCCCGGTCGCGATATGTTTCCGGCTGCTCGGCAAGCAGCTTTCCATATAAAAAGCGGCTGGGACAGATATAGCGATCCACGTTTCGATATGTATGCCGCACGCGATAGAGCAGCGCCTCCGCCGCGCCCAGAATGCTTTTGATCCGCGATCCGTGGATGCAGCGGTGCCTGATACAGTTCCATTTCCTGCGCCCCACGCATTTCTCGCACACATGCTGCGCCTCAAAATCATACAGCAGGTGGTTCGGACAGACCATCTGATAATCATGCACGGTCTGCACGAGCGGAATGTTCCGCCGCTTTACCGCGTCAATGATCGCAGGCGTCAGTTGAAAATTGATGTTATTCATATGCACAACATCCGGGCGAAACGCATCCAGCACGCGCCCGATCTTGCGCCGCGCCTCAAATGAATACAGAATTTGAAACGGGTAAAGCAGGCGCTTTAGCGATGTGGAATGAAACTCCATATTTCGCGTGCTGATCCCGCAGTGGTTTCCCACTGTGTTGCGCGCGTCATACATACCGAAATACTCCACCGTATGACCCTGCGCCTGGAAATATGCACCCACCTTGAGCATATAGCTTTCCGCGCCGCCGCGCGGATAGAGAAACTTGTTAACCATTAAAATTCTCATTGGATTCTCCTGAAATGGACGCTCGCCTGCGCCACGCGTTCGGTATAATGATTTCCGATTATAATCACGCCGAGCACGGTATTCAGCAGCGGATAGTTGATCGTATTATCCGTGCTGGAAACGATAAATAAATATAAACTCAACAATGCCGCAACCATCGCCGAATCGCCATCGCCGCCGCGCCCGAAATACGCGGTGCGCAGCACGGTCATCGACAATAGCCAGAACAGATAGCCCCAAAAGCCGAGGTCGATAAAAAACTGCAGCAAATCGTTATGTACCGCAGAAACGCCGACAGACACGGTCTCATTGAGCTGATAGGTCAAAAACCCGATCCCGTTGCCCAAAAAGTCAGGGGAAAATTCATAATAACGGTCCACCTGCTCATACACGAATGCGCGACCGCTTGTGTCGATTCCCGCTTTTTCCAGCACGGTGAACAGGTCCGCCTTGATCGCCGCAATATACAGGAAAAATAGCGCCACTAAAATCAGCATTATGGTATTTGCGGTTCGGCATACCGCGCGCTGCGAAACTTTTTTTGCGATCCACAGGATCAGCCAGATAACCGTCACGCCCATCATTGCAATCATGGCGATTCGCTTAAACGCCACCAAAAAGCAGAACGCAGCAAGCGCAAACAGCATCCAAAACCAGGCGGCGCGTTTCGGCCGAATAAGCATATAGATCAAATATGCGCCAAGGCAGAATGCCAACTCATGGATCTCCGCCTTGATGATTACTTCCCCGGTATTCGCGGCAAATGATGCGACCAGCTCAAAAAACTCTTGAAAAAATACCACGAGACCATCCTCGCGAATGATCTGAATGATCATCAGCAGGTTCGCACCGACCAGTGCGAGCAGGTTATACCAGATGCCCGCCTCGCCGAACACATAGAGCAGCGCGCCCGCCGCAAGCGCGCAGGAAAGCCAGTTTGTATACACAAGACAACCGGAAATTCCGCGCGCGATGGTCGCCGTGCCGCTCTGGTCAACGACCCAAACCAGCATCGACGCGACCACGACCACAAGCAGCGGCGTTGCAAAAACCAGCGCGGATTTCACCGACACCAGCGCGCGCCCAACGTCAGACCGGATCAGAAAATAAACAAAAGCGGACGCAATGATCAAAAGCGCGAATATGTGACGGAATGTTACCCCAATGCCGCCGATATATGCCACTTCGTTGATGAAAAAGTACATCAGAAATGCAAGCGCGGTAAAATATATCTTACCGACCGCATCGGCCGCCTTGCTCTGCAACACACCGTCACCTCCTCGCTTATTTTTTCGCCTCCGAGCGATATTCCTTGGCGTTTTTGATCGCTTCGACCAGCAGCACGCGCGCCGAATTCACGCGATCGCGGAACGTTTCTGCCACGCCCATTTTATACACGATCTCAACCTGCTCGCAGCTCTCGCGCCCATCGATGGCAACCGCGAACATCGCAAGCGCATCCTGCACGGTGATTGCATCCGTCTTTTCCAGCACGAGTACAAAATGCGAGTTTTCATTATACACGCACATTGGCTTCATCCGCACAAAAGCGCGCTTCAATTCGTCCGCGAACAGGCGAATCACCGCATCGCCTACGTCGCGCCCGGCGCTTTCGTTGATCTGGCGCTGATTCGCGATCGAAACAGACGCCATAACCGTGCCGTCATCTAAAATATTACGTCCGCGCTTCTTAAGATATTTGTCGAAATACGCGCGATTATAGAAGCCGGTTTTTGCATCCGTATAGAAATTCGCAACAATAATGTCGTTAAAGCGGCCGACAAGCAGCGCGCCGCCGCAGCATACGACCATGATAAACACAAACGCAATGATGCTGTATAACGTCACGTTGGTGCTCACGGCTGTAGACGCCGTGGAAAGCGTTTCGATATTCTTACAGCCCAAATATTCGTTATATTCGCTGTTGGTCTGCACCGTTCTCTGGTACAGCGCCGAAAGGTCATCCACAACTTTGCGGATCTGCTCTTCCGTTTCGCTCACGATCGATGCATAATTCTTGTTCGATACCGCCGTGCAGGTCTTTCCGGAATTTTTGCACGTCCCGCCGCACGCGCCGGTGCAGGTGTTAAACGACTGGATCACGTAGCGGCAATAGGTGGTATCGATCGCAGCGAGCTTATCGTTTAAATTATGGTCGCGCCATGCATAGATCAGCTCGTCATACGTTACGGTCTGGTCGCTTTTTGTGATCACGTTGCCTTCCCCGTCCGTCAGATCCTTGCTATGCAGCTCGTTTAAGATATATTCGTGGCTGATATCGGTATTGCCCGACTCGCGCATTTTTGTTACATACGCCGTGACCACTTCTTCGATATCTGCAAACATCGCAAGCTCATTGGTCGATTTGATTGCATCGTTATCGATCCGCGTGTTGTAGTTCGCGTTCAGCAGGCTCAGGCTTTTCGTGATCTGATATTGATAGATCTTTGCATACAGATCGCGCAGCGTGACCGAACGGATAAAATCAAACTCATCGACCAGGTCGTCAAACGATGTCCCGGTCTGTGTGGAGCGGTAATACGGATACGCCGCATTGCGCTGATACAGCGCGGTGATCGTTTCCTCAATGCAGGTGTCGATATACTCCACCATTTCCAGATAATCATATTGATTTTCATAAATTTTTTCAATTTTATTGCTGATGTGATCGACATTGATATAGTTCTCGCCAAATACGGAGAAATAGGTGTCGAGCAGCTCGTCCAGCATGGTCTGCGCAAAGCTCTCGCCCTCGCTGTTGGTTGCGGTAAAGGCGACGATATAGGTCGTTGGAACATACACGTATTCCTCGCCCTCTTTAAGCTTTGCCGCCTTTTGCTCTTCCTTGTCTGCATCCGGACATGCCGTGATCGTTATGCGCGAGATCAGCTTATCAACCGAATATCGGTCAGACAGTGAAAGCTGGTCGATTACCTTGCTGATGATCGCGGAGGACTTGATCTCATTGACATCGAGATCCGTATTGATCGGCGTTTTGCCCTGCTCTGCCGCGTCATAACTGTAATTGATCACCGCAGACGCTGTATACGTGCAGTTTTTCTTGAGCGAAAAATGAATAAACAGCGAAACAAGCAGAGAGATCACAATAATCCCCGGGAGCAGGCGTTTTAGCGTCTGAAATATTTTTTTCTCTTCCATATTAACCCCCTGTTCTCCCTTCCCTGGCGATCTCATTTGCGGTTTTCAGCGCCAGCATGGCAAGATACGCGCATACAAAAACTAAGAGGATCGTTTTGTATTGCGAAGACAGGCTGACTTTATAAACCGTTGCCGAAATGCACTGATTCATCTGATTGGAATAATACTCGCGCCCGATCGCGCGCGCCTCTTCTGCCAGCGTCTTCAGCGACTTCTGAACATTCTCGATCAGCCCGTCGGCATATTCCCGGCTTGCAGGCGTGTTGTTGACCGCCGCGCCGAATTTTGCAAGCTTTAAGCTGTTATCCTGAATGCCTTTTTCGATTTCCGCGATCTTTTCGCTGAACCCCACCGACTGCACCGAGAGCGTATCGATTCCGACCTTCGTGCGCCCCATATAATACTTGCCGTCGTTGTCCCACGTCGGCACCAGCACAACGCGCGCCATGTCCTTGTCATATTTCGCAATGGCGTTATTCGTTGTCTTGTAAGACTGATCCATTTCCTGCTTATCAAAGCTCGCGCTCACATTGGCATATTGATAGCGTTTTAAAAGCTGCTGCGTGTTTTTGGAAATTCCGTTTTGCAGCACGTATGAGAACAACGTTTCGTTGATTTGCGCGGCGTTTAAGTTATGTACCTTTGCGCTGACCGACGCAAACGTTGTTCCATTTGAAGAAACAAACGAAGAGTTTTTACTTTGCAATCCGCAAAGGTAATTAAAAATCTTGTTTGCTTTTTTGCTTAAAAGCGTTGTCGCGTCGATATAATCCAGCTGCTTGAGCATTTCGTCATAGCCGTCGAGCGAAATATCAAAATCATTGACGTATTGATCAAAGTAATAATCACGATAGGAGTTGCAAAGCAGCTGCGCCACGGTATCCGACGGGTATTTTGTAAGCTTCCCGCTCCCCTGATACGAGAGAACGAACTCGGTTGAAATATGATATGCGTCTTTTGAATAAGCGTTCCCCTGGATCAGAGGACTCACGCTCACACAGCGTTTTAAATCCTCCACCGAAATGTCGGTCATTCCGCCCTTTTCGATCGTGCGCGCAAGCACCTCGTCGCAGATGATCTCGCCCATATTATACCGGGTCCCGTTTACATTCTGCCCCTGCGAGGCTTCCGCATAATTTAAGCTGATCACCGCAGACGACTGTTTTTCCGTTTCAAAATACAGGAAAACAGTATATACAAAAGCAAATACCAGCGCGAGCGCGAGCGCATCAAAGCGCACAAGCTTTGCCCTGCGCAGCTGCGCCTTCGTTTTGCTCTTTATCTGGTTGCGCGCAAGCTTTGCAAGCCGAATCCCCGCAAACAGCAAACAAAACGCTGTCACCGCAAAAACGGCAAACTGAACAAGTTTGAACATCACCGGCAGTCACTCCCTTCGTTAATATTTATTCACATCGATCACAGCAAGCTCCGGCTGATTGGAAATGCGGATCCATCCGCGGTTCGTTAGCCCCGAGCTTACGATCACATCGGTTTCGCCCACCTGATATTTCCCGTAAATCAAGTGATTGTTCCGTTCCGGGAACATCCCGAAATTGCGCGAATACACCGCGCCCGTCCCCGGCAGCCGCACTATGCCCCCATGCGTATCACCGCACAGCGCAAGATCGCCCCATGTCTTTTCCGAAAGCGTTTCAAAAAGCAGCGGCTCGTGGCAGAGAAAAACTTTCACCACATCTTCCTCGCTGTTTAAAAATTCGTTGAACGCCTCGCCCGCATACGGCCAAAACGCCGATGGGTTCGACGTCAGTGTTCCAAAAATTTTCACCCGCGTTTTCTTGGTTTCCACCATATCCGATTCGTTAAACAACACACGCACGCCGGCAGATTCCAGCTTTGCCCGCAGCCCGTTGTCTGCGGCATACAGCTTTTTCGGGTCGCGCTTGTCGTTGGATACGCCAAGCTTTTCATCCAGCACCTCCAGCGTCATATCGCAATCGAACGCGCGCTGACATTCGTTGTTGCCGTAAATATAATATGTCGGCGCAAGCTCAGAAAGCGTCTTGCAAAGCGCCATCATCTCGTCCTCTGAGCCGTTTATATCCAGGCAATCGCCGGTCATCATGATCAGGTCCGGCTTCAGCGCAGCAAGCCGCTCGGTCAGCTTCTCATTATTCTTGCCATATGATGTGCTGTGCAGATCAGAGATCTGAACGATTCTGAAATTATCATAGGCGCGATTTGCGCTAACCGAATAAAAATTCTCTTTAAAATGCAAATTGGCAACATAATTGATGCCGACGATCGCAAAAATCGTTGCGAAAAGCAAGCATATGAGCGACGCCACAACGCTTTTTATTCCGTGACGATAACCCGCCGCGCGTTTGCGCTTTTTCTTGTCTCCTGCCGCAAAACGATATTTCACGCTTGCAAGCTGCGCGCTGACCGTGCAAACCGCCGCATAAACCTCGCGCTGGTAGCATTCTAAAAATGTCTTACCGCGCACTTCATCGGTGCAGAAAAACACGAAATTGCTCCCCTTGTGCTTCAACAGGGAAAACGCCTGCTTCCAAACCTCATAGCTCTCTGCCGGAAGCACCTTTTCCAGCGCTTTGCAAATATTTTCCCAGATAGAATCATAATTTCCGGTCATTGGCCCGTCTCCTTTCCGCCTTGCAGCAGCGTTTGATAAAGCGCCAGCGTTGCGTCTGCGGTGCTCTCCCAGGAAAAGCGTCCGCAAATATAATCCGCCGCGCGGCTTTGATACGCGTTTTTTATCTCCTCATGTTGCAGTAAATATTCCAGCTTATCGCGCAGATCGTCTGCATCGCCCTTCCGAAACGTCAGCGCATATTCGCCGCACACGCTCGTATTTTCAGGAATATCCGAGCAGACGACCGCATTTCCATACGCAAGCGCCTCGAGCAGGCTGAGCGACATTCCTTCAATGTTAGAGGGCAGACACACCAGATACGCATTGCTGTATATTTCCGCAAGTACATCGCCGGAAAGAAACCCGGTGAATAGAATGCGCGGATCGCCCTGCGCCATCTCGCGAAGCCGCGCAACGTACGCGTCGGTATCGCTGCTGTCCCCGCAGATCACAAGCTTCTTTTCCGTATCGATCCTGCGGAACGCATCGATCAGATAATGCACGCCCTTTTCCTCGGTCAGGCGCGACGCCAGGCATAAATATGACTCGCGGCTCAACCCAAACCGTTTTTGAATCAGATCCGCCTCAAGGCGCGTCGGGCGCGCGATCCCATTCGGGATCACAACCGTTTCTCTCTGATAGGTCTGCGCAAAATATTCGCGCGCGCTCTCGCTGAGCACGATCACCGCATCGGCATGCCGCGCCAGCATTTTTTCGCCAAAATGAATGTATTTCGAGCCAAGACCATGCCCCCATTTCTCACGCTGCCAGTCCAGCCCATGCACAGTCGCCACGCATTTTTTCCCAAATAGCTTTGGCAAAAACATCGCGGCGCACGGACCCTCCGCATGGAAATGCACCACGTCATAGCGCGAAAATGCACACGCGATCGCCGCGGTAAAAGACGCAAGCATGGCGGATACGCCCCGCATCGGCAGCGTGCGCGCTTTTTTCAGCCGCACACCGCGAAATCTTTTGTTCTGAATCTCTGGCAAAAACTCCGGCGCGACCTGATCTGCCGAACGATTATAGCAGGTCACTGCTGCGCCGCGCTGCACCAGAAGCGGGCATAAATTTGTCAGCACAGTCTCGATCCCGCCGCGCGTGGATGGGATCGCCTTATGCCCAAGCATAGCAATATTCATATGATCTCCTATCTGCCGGTCGCCTTCAGCATGGCAAGCGGGGTTTTACAGATAATTTGAATATCCTGCCATGTGGTGCGCGTTTCAATGTATGTAAGATCCATCTCGATCCATTTCTCAAACGAAATGTCGTTTCGATGCGGCGCGATCTGCCAGGTGCAGGTAATACCGGGCGTCACAAGAAGCCGAAGCTTTTCGTAATCCGTATATTCCAGCACCTCCTCCGGAAGCGGCGGCCGCGGACCGACCAGACTCATATTCCCAACAAAAACGTTAAATAACTGCGGCAGCTCATCGATCGAGCATTTGCGGATCCAACTGCCCACCCGCGTGATACGCGGATCGTCTTTCATTTTAAATACCGGACCGTCCATTTCATTGTGCGCAAGCAGCTCGTTTTTTCTCGCGTCTGCATCCACATACATCGAGCGGAATTTATACATAAAAAACGTCTCGCCGTGCCGCCCCACGCGCACTTGCCGGTAAATCGGGCTGCCGTGCGGGTCGTCTATCCAGATGATCAGCCCGATCAATAGCATCGGGAGGATCAAAACGATCAGCATAAGCCCGGTAACGATCACGTCGAATATCCGTTTTTTCTTCCAATAGGTGGCGTAAGACTTCTCTAATATTCCCTCCATGCGCTTGGCGGTCCGCCGATCCACCAATTCATACTCCAAATAAGGCACTACCATTCCCACCTTTTCGATTTATGCAAGAACTTTCCATAAAGAAAGTCATAGTTTTTCACGCCGATCAAGCGTTTCAGGCGCTTCGTGCGCCGCGTCACATCACTGCACCACGAGGAGTTATAATGATGGATGGAAATCGTTTTTTCTGTAATATTCTTCTTCCCGGTGAAGAAGCTGAGCGGGCAAAGCACGTTCTCCTCTAAAAAACACACGCGGTCGATCACCTGATTTTTGATCGCCGGGTCAAGCCCCAGGCGCAGGAGCGCGTCGGTATTGCGCCGCGGGCACGGCGTTTCGTCATATTGGTTTTCGCCAAGTGTAAACGGGATATCCCGATACGCTTCCAGCATCGCCTGCACGAATCGATTCCCCGCCGTCGCGCCAAAGCCCAGCCCGGTTGCGATCATCGTATCGTTTTCATAGCCGAAAAAACCGTCGTACTGTTCAGTCAGCGCATCTAAGCTGCAAAGCAGCTCTACATCGGTATCGAGATACACGCCGCCCTGCTCATAAACGATCTTTAGGCGAAAATAATCGCTGACAAACGCCCATTTTTTCGCTTCATACGCCTGTGATGCATATAAATTTTCTTTCAAATCCAAATTACTCTCGTCCCAGCGGATGATCTCATACTCCGGGCAATGCTTCCGCCACGAGGCGATGCATCGCTCCGCCGACCGGGGCAGCGGTGCGTTTCCAAACCAGCAATAATGAATTTTTTTTGGTATACTCATATTCTTCAAACCTTATTTTCAATATATCCCTCGGTCGCATGTGCGCGTGGAATGATCCGCGCCGGATTTCCCAGCACGATGCTATGATCCGGAACGTCAAAGTTAACAAAAGAGAGCGGCGCGATCAGCACGTCATTTCCGATCGTGATATTGCCAACGATCACCGCGTTCGTCCCGATCCACACCTCGTCGCCAATCGTGGGGTTGCCTTTTCGCGCGCCACGGTTTTCCTGCCCGATCGTTACACCGGTCGCCAAGTTGACATTGCGCCCGAGCTTCGCCTCCGGATTAATGATCAGCCGCCCGGTATGACCGATATAAAGCCCCTCGCCAATGCTTGTACGCGGGCGGATCTGGATCCCGGTCTTGGCAGACAGGCGGCGAAGGCGCAGCTGCACAAACGGATTTTTGCTCTTCTGCGCCTTGCGAAGCGCAAGTAAAAATTTCAGTTCCCCCGGGCGAAATAAACGATGCAGAAGATCCTCGCCCGCATCGCCATACCAGCGATACAGGTCTTTATTTATGCACTGGCTCATGTATCTTCTCCTTTCGTTTCAACATCTGCAGCAGCAGCCGCGCGCGCTTCGGCTGAAGCGCCAAATTCGCCGTCAAATAAAGCGGAACGATCCAAAGCGCATGCAGCACGCCGCGCCAAAGGAGCGCGCCAAACCGCAAATCGCAAAAATACGTCGTGCCGAAAATCAGAAAGATCGCGGTAAACACCGCGCCGTTAATGAGCCACAGCGCATATGTATTCCAAACACTGCGGCGCAGGATCTTGCGGTTGGAAAAGTCGATAATCGCGACTGCTCGGAACACAAGCGCCGCGATCGTTCCGATCAATGCGCCGCAAATGCCCCAGCGCAGGATGCAAACGACAGAAACCGTAATGTTGATCACCATTTCCGAAACCGCCTGCCACGCGGTATTCGAAAAATGCCCGGAATATTCCACCACCTGGTTGACCGGCAGCTTGCCGCAATGAAACAGCTTTGCGAGTACAAACAAAAACAGCAGCAGCGGGTTAATATAATTCGCATCCGAGATCCCGCCCGTATAAATTTGAATAACCGGCAGCAAGAATACGCACATCAGCGTATATATCGCAAAATTCACCGCGATATAGCACATCTCATATACCGAAAATTTCTCAAGAAAGCGCGCGCGATCCACCGAAAACAGCTGTCCCAGCGCGAAATGAAGCCCCTTGGCAAGCCCGCTCACAAACAGCTCGACCTGCGAAAAAAACAAATTATAGATATAATACACGCTGACCACGCGGAAATCGCAAAGAAACGAAAGCAGCAAAATGTCTGTATTATTAAAAATCATTGAAGAGATCTGATGCACAAGCACAGAATTTTTCTGCGCGATCGCGCGGGTATCCGGCGCAACGCGAAGATCCAGCCAGCGATATGTTCGCCGCGCGTAAACCGTGAGATACAAAAGCTGCAACACCGCGAACAGGCAATATGACGCCTGCACCAGAATTAAATTATCCGTCAGCAGCAGCACTGCGATCTTGCCAAAACCACTTACAATTTGAAGCGCGATCTGCGAATTGGTGATCACATACTGCCGCCCGTCTGTTTCCATCAGGATCTGATATTTCCCCTGCACAAAAAACGTGACCAAGGAAGGAATCCCGTTGAGCAGCACCAGCGCGATCACTGTATACGGCGCAAGCCCGGTATCAACCGCAAACCCGTAAAACAGCGCGATCGCAAGCACGGAAAGCGCATAAATTACGCCGGTTTTTTCATAATGCCGCTTGGTTGCGCTTAAAATTCCGTTTACGCTTGCATAATCACTCTGCGCGACCGGTTTAAGCAGCGCCTGCGCGGTTGCAAGCCCGATGCCCGCCTCAAGCAGACAAAGATACGTAAAAATCTGCTTGATCGTAGACAGCACGCCATTGACCGTCGAGCCGAAATTCTCAAGGTACAGTCGCGGCAAAATAAATCCGATCGCGATCGTGACCACCTGGCAGAGCACAGCGGATATTAAGTTGAATTTAATCTTCTTCGCGTGTGTGCGCAGCATGCCGGATGCAATCCTCCTAAAACAGATTGTTTAAAAAGGCGAACCGCCGCGTGCGGGATAGCCGTATGATGAGCGTATCAAACGCCACTGTGCCGGCGAGCGTTGCCCCAAAAAAGAGCAGCGAATTCGCCTCTCGCAGCGGCGTAAGCCGCCATAGCTCCACAAACAGCATATGTGAAAAATAAATCAGCGCAATATACGGACGCAGCGTCTTGCACAGGCGCACATTGAAATCAGGCATGTTCAGCGCAGCAAGCATCAGGAAAAGCACGCTCGGAACCAGCATCAGATACATGTCATAGGCAAGCTTCCATTCGAGCCACGTGACCAGTGCGATCTCGCCCAGCAGCGCGAGCATTGAAACCGCAAACCCAAAAAGCGCGCGCCGCAGCGGAATACGCCGCCCACTCTGCGCGAGCTGCGCACCAAGCGCGATGAAGATCACGCCCTCAAACACGCCGTTTCGCGTGGTGCCGATCAGGTGATAAACCGCCCGCAGCGCATTCCATAACGCAGGATACGCGCGCAGCGGGGTGATCAGGCCAAAATAACTTTGCCCCAAAAGCCCCACGCAATAAAGCAGCGCCCCCACGCAGATCACGCCGCGCAAACGCAGCCCCCATTTTTGCAGCAGCCAAACGATACCGACCGCCACGATCGTTGCCGGCAGATACCACAAAACGCCATACCCCGCGGAAAAAATCATGTTCTTCGCCCAGTTGAGCAGCACGCGCAGCGCAGCGTCCATGCCGCCCGCGCCGTAAGCCCACTTCATGACTCGCATGGTAAGCGGGAAATAAACGACAGACCAGATGAGATATAATTTCAGAAGCTTTTTAATATAACCGCACACGCCGCGCCCATTCTTGCGAAACGCCAGAAATCCGGACGAGATAAAAAAGAACGGCACCGCCACGCGGCAGAGATAATTCACCGTGAGCGAATTCAGCGCCGGGCTGACAGAGAGAAACGGCTCGGTATGAATGCACACAACCAAAATTGCGCAAAACAGCTTTACAAGATCAAGCCCACAATAATATTTTTCCTTCATAAACCTCCTCAGTCATCGCCGCCCTTGCCGCGCTAAAAACGGTAATAAAAAAACTGCAATCAGTAAAGCAAGCTCAAAACCGAGCGTCTTTGCAAATTGCAGTCTGTCAACCATAGCATAAAGCCTTAGGCACGATGACTTTGTGTCCTTATCTTTCAATAAGTTTACCTATCTTTATTTTTTCTTTATCATACAATATTTTTCGTATTTTGTCAAATATTTTCCTTTTTCTTTTGTCTCCACGGTTATTCTGTGTTATAATACCTCCAGAAAGCGCGCACAACGCGCGCCGGAAGGGAGAGGATCGTGTTGCAGCGTGACGTTTTTGTTGATCAATTAAAAGGCTACGCGTGCCTGCTCGTTCTGCTGGGACACGTGTTGCTCGGGCTGATATCCTGCGGGCTTTCGCTTCCCGCTTTTCTGCCGTTTTCAGAGCGATTTATCATGAGCTTTCATATCGATCTGTTCATGTTTCTTGCCGGCTACGTCTATCATCTGACCGGCGACGCGGCATCAAAAGGCAGCCGCCTCCGCTTTATCGGAAATAAGCTGTTAAATCTCGGTCTGCCTTATTTTTTCTTTTCCGCCGTGTATATCGCGATCAATTCGCTCACGCCCGGGGTCAATACCGCCTCCTCGCTTTCTGATATTTTGCAGCTTTGGCGTCAGCCGGTGGCGCAATATTGGTTTTTGTTCTCGCTGTTCTGGCTTTTTGTGTTTTGGGCGCTGCTTTCGCGCTTTTTTAATAATATCACCATCACGGCTGTTCTGTTTACCGTGTTTACCGTGCTGAAATATTTAAATATTGACCTGGGTTTTTTAGATTCGTCTATGCATTGCGTGCTCGCATTCGGACTTGGCACGTGCCTGCGCTCGCTCGCCGTGCAAAAACTGCCTGCGGCGGCGCGCATCGCCGCGATCTTGCTTCATATCCTGATCGTCTCCGCCCTTTTCTTAACGAATGGTTATTACATATTTCTCATGGACGACGTGGCAACGCTGCTCGGCATTTTCGCCTCGCTTTGCCTGATTTCTCTGATCGCGCGCTGCAAGCCGATTGCCGTATTTTTGCAGTTTGTCTGCAAATATTCCTTTCCGATCTATCTGCTGCACACGATATTTACCTCCGCCATTCGGATCTGTCTTTTAAAAGTGAGCGTAACGAATTATTGGCTGCATCTGTCGGCGGGGATCCTGTGCGGGCTGGCGTTTCCCGTTCTCATTGCAAAGCTCGCCGCGCAAACCCCATATCTCAATGTGTTTTTCTACCCGTCGCATGCACTCCGGCAAATTCGAACCAAACATTCTAAAAAGGAAACAGCGCTATGATTACTGTGATTATTCCGGTTTATAATACCGATCCGATTTATTTAGAGCATTGCCTCACAAGCATTGCCGCGCAGACCTTTCGTGATTTCGAAACGCTCGTTGTTGATGATGGAAGCACCCATGCCGCAACGTGCGCCCTGCTTTCACAATATGCAGAGCGCGGCGACATCCGCCTAATCCATCAGGAGAATGCAGGCGTGTCTGCCGCGCGGAACACCGGGCTTGCGCACGCGAAAGGCGACTGGGTCACTTTTATCGATTCTGATGATTTTATCGCACCCACATTATTAGCCGATGCCGCGCGCTGCATCGCGCCCGGTATAGACGGCGTATGGTCAAAAATCCGTTGGGTCGATTTGCACGGCGATGAATTAAAAACCAACCTGCTGCGCGGAGACGGTTCTGTAACAGAATATGATATGACCGATGCGGCGCAAAAAGTCGCCGTGATCCGCGCGTGCTTCGCCTGGAAAACCGCTCCTATCATCCTGAAGGGGCTCATTCCCGAAATTTGGGCGAAGCTTTATCGCAAAAGCGCGCTTTCCGGCCTGCGCTTTGCCGAGGATATCCATATTTCCGAGGATCAACTCTTCACGGCAGAATTTTTGCTGCGCGCCGAAAAAATTGCGGTCATGGATTCGCTCGGCTATTTTTATCGCCAGCATCCGGAATCTACCATGAATTCCCGCTCAATGCATTCAATCGAAGAATACCGCAAGTTTTTTGCGCAGTTTTGCGCGCTGTTTTCTGACCTGCCTCGCGTAATTTGCTGCGAAAAAGCATATTTTACACTGCGCGAGCTGCTTGAAATTTTTGATTTTACGCAAATTCAAAGCCGCGCGGAATACGATGAAATTTACTCTGCGATCTGCGCGTTTGCCCATGATGCGCCGTTCTCGCGCTATCTTTCGCATATGCCGCTGCGCGCCACGCATGTTCCGTTCTATGACCGCATCCTCGCCCGGCATAAAACCTGCCGTGCACTCATTCACGCAAAGCATACGGCAAAAAAAATTCTCAAAACGCAAAAAAGCTCCCGTTCTTAGGGAGCTTTTTCTATTTAAAATTCCTTTTTCTGATATATGCGAACCGAAAGAAACATCGAAACCGCGCATAAAACGATAAGCGCGATCGGCGGCCAATACCACACGCGCAAAAGCGCATCCGGCTCTGGCAGAGTGACGCCGCTTTTTGCAAGCAGCCCAATACACACCGTGGGCACAAACAAAACCGCCATCATCGCAATGCGCCCTCGCTCTGCGCCGAAGCGATAAATAATCGGCAGCACGAGCGACAGCAAAAGCACGCCCAGCCCGCAAAATACCGCGCAAAGCAGCAGGTTTTCCTCCAGCGGCATGCGGCTGACCACCTGAAACGCAAAGCAGACCAGCAGCGTGGGGATCAGCATCAAAAACCCAAGCATATATTTTGCAAGCACGACGTTTCGCCGCGAAACCGGCATAGTCAGCACATAACGATCCCACTTTGCACGTTCGTCATAGGCGATTGCCGTGATCGGCAAAATCGCACTCAGCACAATCGCCACGCCCATCATGCCGGACGCCGCCTCTTCAAATAGCGAAAGCGCCGCGTAAAAAACGACCAGCGCCGCATACGCGCGAAATGATTTTTTTAAATTTAAAATATCTTTATAAATCAGTCCCCACATGACGTTTCTCCTTTGATCAGATATAGCATGATCTCCTCCATTGTCGCCGGGTCAAGCTGCGCGCGCACCGCATCGCGCCGCACAAGCGCCTCGACCCCGAACCGATGCCGCCGCACGCCGCACACCGCCGTATCCGGCAAGGCATCCAGGTCCTCCGTGCTTCCGCGGAACATGCCGAACCGTTCAAGAAGAACATCCTTCTGCTCGCAAACAAGAAGCGTTCCACGATGTAGCAGCGCGATATAGTCGCAAAGCTTCTCCAAATCGCTGATAATATGCGAGGAAATCAAAATTGAGCGCTCGCCATCCTGAATAAACTCAAGGAAAATATCCAAAATCTCATCGCGCACGACCGGGTCTAACCCGCTGGTCGCCTCGTCTAAGATCAAAAGCCGGCTGTCATGCGCCAACGCGGCGGCGATCGCGAGCTTCATTTTCATTCCGCGCGAATATTCGCGCACGCATTTCCGATCCGGCAGCTGAAAACGCGCAAGCAGCGAGGAAAACCGCGCCATATCCCAGGTTTTATAAATTTTTTGCATCACGCGCGCGATCTCGCGCGGGCATAAATTCTCAGGAAAACACGATTCATCAAGCACCACGCCGATCTGCTCGCGATGCTCCTCACACGCGCCGCCCAACACCTGCACTTCGCCACGGTCCGGTCGCGCCAATCCTAAAATCAAGCGCAGCGTCGTGCTTTTCCCCGCGCCGTTTTCGCCGCAAAGTCCCATGATGCAGCCGCGCGGCAGCGTGAATGTTACATCCTTCAGCGCGAAATCCGGATATGTTTTTGAAAGATTTTTGACCGAAATGGCCGCGCTCATGATAACTCCCCCTCGCAAATCATTTGAAGCATTTCAAATAGCTGTGTGCGCGTGATCCCACCCGCGCGCGCCTCTGACACCGCACTGCGCAGCGCTTCTTCCGCGCGCCGAAGCATCTCCTCACGCAAAAAATCGCGATCGAGCGGTGCAACAAAGCTGCCGCGCCCGGTCATCGTTGTGATAAACCCCTCACGCTCCAGCTCTTCATAAGCGCGCTTTGTCGTGATCACGCTGATGCGCAGCTCGCGCGCCAGCGTCCGCATAGAAGGCAGCATCTCCCCCTCGCGCAGCACTCCGGAGAGGATCTGCTCCTTGATTTGCGCCTTGATCTGGGCGTAAATCGGCTGCTCCCCGCCGTTGTGGATCGTCATGTTCATCCGCATCACCTCAGTATATTGTATATACTCATTATATACAATATGCACGCTTTGTCAAGCCCGCGCTTCGGTTTATTTTCTGCGCAACCTTTTCCGCACGCTAAAAAGCAAGCGCATCCACATAGATGCGCTTGCTTTTTTATTCCGTATTCTAGAGTCTCACGGTTCCCAAGGCGCTGCGATCTGCTTTTTTTGCGCCGCTGGGATCTCCGCATAGTCGAGCAACAGTTTTGTGCTTTTCATGCATAAAATCGGCGTTTCCGTCCCGAATTTCATGCGCGCGGTCAGCCCGTCCCGATGCAGCTTTTCAACAACGAACAATTCGTCCTTCAGCCCGCTCATCTCAAACCAAAAATCGCGAAATTTCATCCAAATCGTGCGCAGTTCCCCCGAACGCGCGCCTGTAAGCATAACGCGCAGCCCACAGTGCTTTAAAAATTCAACCACTTCGACTTCAGACAGCGCGCGCGGTTGCATTAAATATGCGGTGCGCTCATCAATGATGTGCATGGTGAGAAACAGCGACAGCCCATAGTCTCTCATCTGTGCACACAGCGCGCCGACCTCTGGATCATCCAGCGTATAGCCGTGATAGCCCGGGACAATGCGCACGCCGCAAATAGAAAACTCGCGTACCGCGCGCGCAAGCTCCGCGCGCCACGACGGAAGCCGCGGATTTACCGTGAACACCTGCTGATAGTTCGGCAAATCGCGCAGCATATCAAAAAGCTCCGCCTCTGCCTCCCACGGATCATGGTAAAAAATCGCCTGAAGACTTGATACTAACCCGCCGTCGATCTGATTTTCACGGTGCAGCCGCAGCAACTCAGAAACGTTTCCGAACCGTGTTTTCCGAAACGGCCACATTCCGACAAAGGCGTTGCAATCAATAATCATGATACGGCTCTCCTATTTTAAAATTCGTGTCAAACAGCTGCATGGCATTTTTCCATAAAATACGCGTGCGCGCCTCTGGGTCTTCAATCGCAAGCGCCTGTCCGTAACTACCAAGATATGTTCCCGGCATATCCGTTCCATGCAGAACTCGCCCCGCACCCAACGCCGCAAGCGTATAGGGCAATTCATCCGCCTGATAAATCGAGCCGGAATCATCCACCCAGACGTTTTGATATTTCGCAATCTGCGGAATGGCATCATAGCTATTTCCCCCCAGATGTGCCATGATAATCTTCAGTTCCGGATAGCGTCTCGCCAGGTGCGCCACATGAAGCGCCGTACTTTCGTTCGGATATTGCCCCGTCGCCTTCACAAACGCATGAATAAGCACCGGGATCCCATATTCGATGCAGCGCTCGGCAAGCGGATTAACCTCCGGCACGTCGCAAAATGTTGAGACCCAAAGCTTCATGCCCTTCATCCCCATGTCCTCCACACCGTGCCGCAGCACGTTCACCGCATTAGAATGCTCCGGACTGACATATACATAGCCGTAAATGCGATCAGGTTCTTCTCTTGTAAAATCATATACCGCACGGTTTTGCTGCATGACCTCATCTGGCGTTGGCACATGTGCGCCAAGCCCCGAAACAAACACCTTTGAAATACCATAACGCTCCATTGCCGCAAGGATCTCTGCCTTATTCTGCTCAACATGACCCATCCATAGATGTGCGTGTACATCAATTACCAAGCGATTCGCGTCCTTTCCTTGCGCATATTAGCCCGCAATTCTTTGATATGCCGTATCATAAATTTCAATCATTCGGTCGATCCCAAGCGCCTTCGCGCCCGACACATAGCTATCCCATTCGCTGAGCGGCCGTTGCGCCTGAAGGAATTTCGACAAGTTCTCCTCCACATAAGTTTTAACCGAGTCATTAATCTGGTTATATTCGCGCTGTTCGTCATCCGCAAGCGCCATCCACAGCGCCGGATTATAGTTCTCAATCGTATTATCAAGTGCAACGCGAATTCCCGCCTGCTGCTCCTCCGAGGCGATATCGATTGCCGCCGTCGGATCTACCCGCAGATATGTACCATAGGAAAACACACCGTATTCTCCCTCGATGTCGCCGTCTTCCGGGCGAATAAAATGCCGCGCGCCATTCTTTACTTCAAACGTCTCGCCCTCTTTGCCCCAGGAAAGCAGTTCCGCCGCCTCATCGGTATACATCCAATCTACAAGTCGAATCGCATTTTTAATGCGATCCTCCTTGCCGGTATTACAGATCACATATCCCTTCTGGTCGACGTTAAATTTATTAACCTTTGTGCCCGCGGTCGGCGTATCCGGCTTAGGCGGCGTCATTGCGGCGAGCGTGTAGCTCGGGCTATCCTTGCGCAGGATCGTGTTGAAATGGTCGATACGCACAACAAAGTCTGCCGTCATAAACCCGCGCTCTGTGCTCATAAGCTCCTCCCAGTTGCGCGTTGTACCGTGCAGATAATCGGGCGGAAGCAGCTCCTCTTCATACATTTTGCGCATGAATTTTACGATTTCGAGCATGGTATCTTCCGTTGCCCCATAATGCCAGGATGGATTTTCGAAATCATAATACAGCTCCCAGGTAAAATACGGCTTCCACAGCGCGCCCATCACGCCGATGTTGCGCAGCCCCTCGCGCTGACACAGCGGATAGGACGTGGGGTAAAGCTGCTTAAGCTTCTTTGCGGTTTCATATACCTCGTCCATCGTGGTCGGAACTGCCAGCCCGTGCTTTTCAAAAATGTCCTTGCGATACATCCACGCGCGAATCCCCTGTCGACTGTCCGTGCCGTAGTTCTGCGGAAAATAGGTCTTGCCGTCGGTCGATTTGCGGATCATCAGCCGCGCCGTGCGCTCCTCCTCCGGAAGCGAGTTCCAAAACTTCGTGTAGTTCGGCATGAGCTCCATATAGTCGTCGATCGCAACCAACGCGCCCTGCTTTGCAAAATCATCGCTCAGCAGCTTGCTGTCTAGATAAATCAGATCGGGCAATGTGTCCGGCGAGGCAAGCATCAGCGTGACCTTCGTGTTAATATCTTCGTTCGGAATGGCCTGAACGTTGAATTTCACGCCGGTCGCCTCGCGGAAATAGCGCCACATGTTCCAGTTTTCGTCATACGGCCAGGAACTGTGGCTGCCGACCACCATAGAGATCTCCGTCCCCGGTGCAAACAGCTCGCCCGTGTCGCCCGTCGTGTTCTCAGCCTCGCCCTTCGGCGCGCATGCGCTCATCGCAAGCAGCAATACTCCCGCAATCGCCCCTGCTGTCATTCGTTTCCAGGTACTTTTCATACAAAGCCCCTCCTTGTTTATAAAAAATAATCCACTTTTGCCTTCGTCCTGGGGCGGCTTATTGCGCCGCCCCAAAACAATAATAAAAGAGAAGATTTGAGCGCAACTTTTTTCTCTATGCAGGGCGATTTCTCGCCCTGCATAGTCGTTTTTTGTTTACCACTCCATGGACAGGATGCGGTCTAAGATCACCGCGACCTCGGCGCGCGTCGCCTTGCCCATCGGGTCGATCATGTCGTTCTTACCG
>CAKUEM010000002.1 GCA_934646115.1 uncultured Oscillospiraceae bacterium | reverse complement strand
CCTTCTCCGCGCCGCGCGTGATCGCGCCCGCGCCATCGTGGTTGCAGATCCGCCCGACGAGCATCGCGCCGACCTCGACCTGCACCGCGCGCCCGAACTGCCGCGTTTCCATCACGGTATATTCCCGCGCGTTGCGGTGATAGATGTTGCAGCGCGACAGCGCAATCGGCTGCACCGTGTGCAATATGCCGGGGATTTTTTGATTTTCGCCCTTTTCGCCGGAATCGATATAGCAATATCGGTGATAATCATCCACCGTGAGGCGGAAAATCAGGCAAAGCCCGCCCTCAAACTCGCGCGCGAGCGCCGTATCCTCCAAAAGCTCCGCCACGGTATAGCGCGAGCCTTTGATCAAAAACGCCGCATCGCGATCGATCGAATACGCAGAGAGCTTGGCATCGCACGGGGCGATCAGCCCATCCGGCGCGATCGGGCGCGCGTCCGGGCGGATGCGCCGGGTAAAAAACGCGTTGAAGGAGCGATAATGTTCCGGCAGATAGTCGCGCAGGTCGAGCTGATTTTCGCGGATAAAGCGCGGAATGCGCCGCCGCGAGAGCGCGCTTTCCATGTAAGCGCCCACGATTTTTGAAACAAACGGGCGGCAAAGCAGCGCCAAAATCGCGCGGCCGGGCAGCGTTTGATACAAAAACCGAAGCGCGCCGCCCGCCTCGTCGCGCCGCCGAGGACGCCCACCGCTACAGCACATGGTAATATTTCGCGAGCAGCAGCACAACAAGCTCTGCCGCGCCGAACAGGATCATCAGCGCCATGACCAGATTGTTCGGCTTGCGCACGCGAAACCGCGAAAGAAACGCCAGCGCCACGAGCAGAAACGTCAGCTCGCAGAGCGGCACGAAAAAGCTCCCGACAAACGGCTTAAAGCAGAACACAAACGGGAGGATGAGCGCGATCGTCGTGACCGGAAGCCCTTCATAATACTTGCGTTTATCGTCCGTCGCCTGCTGCCGCTCTTCCTCCATCACGTTAAAATAAGCGAGGCGGATGATCGCCGCGAGCGTATAGCACACCATGATGGCAACCGACCACACACGGTCCATCCCGACCGAATAGCCGATAGCGCATGGCAGAACGCCGAAGCAGATCAGATCGCACAGCGAATCGATTTGAATTCCAAATCGCTTTTCATGCGCCGTGCGTGAACGGGTACGTGCGATTTTGCCGTCGATCCCGTCTAGCACGCCGGAGAGCAGCAGACAAAGCAGCGCGAGCAGCGTGTTTCCTTTGATCGCAAAACACATGCCGAGCACCGCCGATGCCAGCCCGATATAAGTGGTAACAACCGTATAATTGTAGAAGCCTAACATACTTCCCGCGCCTTCCTCTGTGTTTTCATGGTGATGATATGGTTTACAATCGTGATGATACCGCAAAGAATGAAGCAAAGATAATAGCTCACGCCGCGTGTAAGCAGCATGGCAGGCATCAAAAATTCCTGTGAGTAAATGATGGTATACAGCATTAAAAACGCCGCCTCTGCCGCGCCGACCGCGCCGGGTAGCGGAAGCGAATTCACCGCGAGCGCAATCACGATCTGCACCGCCATAAGCTCCCAATAGCTATGCGCGGACAGACCGAGCGCGCGATACACAAAATATGCGATCGAGAACATCGCAACGCGCTGCAAAATGTTTCCAATAAACACGGAGAGCAGCAGCCCCGGCCGCTTATGGACCAGCACAACACATTCGTGATACTCTAAAAGCTGCTGATCAAACGCGGCGAGCCGCTCTTCTTCGTTTTTCACCAGGCGCAGCTTACAAAGCAGATGCAGCACCGCGCCGGCGAGCCGGCGGATCATCTTTTGCCGGAACATACACAGCGCAAACGCGACTAGCATGCCGACATGCAGCACAACGCCGATGATAAATAAAATCAGGATCCATTTCCCGCCCGCGAGCACAAGCCCCGGCTTTATGATCAGCACGATCAGACCCATAAAGAGCAGCGACGCGGTATATTGGATCAAATTTGCAAGCAGCAGCGTGGTCGATTTCGTAAGCGGGATACCGTCCTGCGCCATATAGTACGCCACCGCGGGCTGACCTCCGGTCGCCGACGGGGTGATCGCCGAAAAATACAGATCGATCGCGGAATATACGACCGTTTTCACAAAGCCATACGGATGCCCGAGCGCGCCGGAAAGCACGCACATGCTCACGCCCTCCGTCAGGATATAAAGAAACAGGCAAAGCAACGCCAGCGCAAGAAAACCCGGCTGCACACCGCGCAGAATTCCGCCGATCGTGCGCGGATCGATCTCTGAAAAATTGCGGAAGATCACATAAAAGGAAATGGCGATCAGCGCAAATAAAATGCCTAAGCTGATGAGCTGATTGCCCGGGCGAACGCCCTGTTTTTCGTTCATAGGCTCTCCTTTAACCGTGCCGGTACTTCATGTTTCATGGCACATCCGAAAGGATTCGAACCTTCGACCTGCCGCTTAGGAGGCGGCCGCTCTATCCAGCTGAGCTACGGATGCATATACAGCGCGATACGCGCACAAAAATATTGTATTACATTTGGGCGCTTCTGTCAACCGACGCAGTTTCTCACAGCCTGTGGAAAACGTTTTCCGCACGGGTGCTATTCGCGCCAGAATGCCTGGTATTCTCGCAGCATTTTTGTGTAATACACAAGCATTTCGCACACGCGCTCGTCCTGCGTCAGTACCTCAAACGCCGCCTTGACCGCATGCGCGAACGACTGCTCCACCGCGTGCGCGGAAAGCAGCGGGCAGACCGCGCGGGCGCGCGGATCCGGAACGATCGTCAGATTTTGCCGCTCATAAAGCGGCGCGAGCGGAAATATGCGGCACGAAAGCGGACGCACCACGCGGCGGCAGCGCCCGCTGCATGTGGCAAACCAGACCGGATATCCCGCCATCTCGCGCTGCGTGAGCGCAAAGCCATGCGCACGAAGCAGCCGCTCCTCGCCCGGGAAAACGATCATCCCCATCTCCTGATCGCCCCTACAGCAGCGCGCGCCGCACAATGCGCCGCAATCCGCAGGAATCGGCGTTGCAGAACCTATTTTTGAATACGCATCGTTATATAAGCTCGTATAATACATATCGTACACCATCTCTGCGCTTTGGCGCGCACATTTTCCTTTTTCAGGGCGCGTGGGACATGCGCGAGGATTGTCCTTTGGCGCACGGACACGCCCTGGTTCAAGGCACAAGTTTCTCCCTTCCGCGCGCGAATTTCCCCTTTTTCGAGACACGGCACGCGCGGGGATTGTCCTTTGGTGCGCGGACACCGCCCCTGCTTTGAGGCGGGGATATCCACCCTCGCTCAGGGGTGCTGGGGCAGTGTGGTGATGTCCCGCAGCGCTTGTGCTTATCCGCTTTCAGGGCGAAGATTTTTCCTCTGTGCGCGAACGCGCCCTATTTTAGGGCGCAAAATCTACGCGTTTTCTCCCGCACGCAAGTGCGCTCGGGGCGCGGGGCTATTCTTCTGCGCCCGAACTCTCCCCGCGCGTCGATTCGCTTCGCCGCAGAATATGCGCGTTCATGCGAAAGCCATACCGCTCATAAAACGACAACGCGTCGTTTCCATCTACCACCTTGACCTCGACCTCGCGCACATCGGCGCGCGAAACGCCGCGAGCGTCTTTTCCATCAAAGCCGCGCCATAGAGCCCTTGCCGCGGCAGCACGCCTGCACGACGAGGTAATCCAGCTTTCCGTGTCCGTCCTCCACGTCGATTTTGCAAAAGCCCACGATCCGCCCGCCCTGCTCCGCCACGGCGATGCGCGATCTGCCGTCCTGCAGGCTTCGGCAAAACGCGGCGAGCGTCTTTTCATAGGGCACGGACGGATACGTTCCTTTAAAAAATCTTGACGTCTGATTATGGTGCGCCGCAAGCGCTTCCAGGCACGGGCGCAGCAAATTCGTCTCCTCCGCCGCAAGCTCGCGCATGGAGATCCCTCCTTTGCAAAAGCGCCGGGCTTTCTCCCGGCGCTTTCTCTTAATATTTGATCAAATAGCTTTCCACTTCCCAGGGATGCACGCGGGAGGTGTATTCCTCCCACTCAAGCTCCTTCGCCTCGATATATTTCTCCAAAATATGCGGACCGAGCGTATCGCACACCAGCGAATCCGCACGCAGCGCATGGATCGCCTCATGCAGGTTTTTCGGCAGCGACTCGATATGGCATTCGCGCCGCGCCGCGCGGCTCATGTCATAGATATTGCAATCGACGGATGCCGGCGGCTCCATCTTGTTTCGAATTCCATCCAGCCCGGCGGCGAGCGCCACGGCAATCGCGAGATACGGATTGGCAGACGGGTCTGGATTGCGCAGCTCGATGCGCGTCCCCGCGCCGCGCGAGGACGGAATTCGGATCAGCGGGCTGCGATTGCGCGCGCTCCACGCGATATAGACCGGCGCCTCATACCCGGGCACCAGCCGCTTATACGAGTTGACCAGCGGATTTGTGATCGCCGCCATGCCCTTGATATGATGCAGCACGCCCGCGATAAAGTGATATGCGTCCTTCGACAGCCCAAGCGCATCGCTTTCGTCATAAAACGCGTTCTTCCCATCGCGCGTGAGCGACATATTGATATGCATGCCCGAGCCGGCGATGCCGAAAATCGGCTTCGGCATAAACGTGGCGTGCAGATTATTTTTCTGCGCAATGCTCTTGACCGCGAGCTTAAACGTCATGATATCGTCGGCAATCGAAAGCGCTTCGCCGTATTTAAAATCAATTTCATGCTGACTGTCCGCCACCTCATGGTGCGACGCCTCGATCTCAAAGCCCATTTTTTCAAGCGCAAGGCACATATCGCGCCGCACGGTCTCGCCCAGGTCGATCGGGCCGAGATCAAAATAGCCCGCCTCATCATGGATCATCGTGGTGGGTTTTCCGTGCGCATCGGTTTTAAACAGGAAAAACTCTGCCTCCGGACCGACGTGGAAGCTGTCAAACCCCATCTTCTGCGCCTGCGCAAGCACTTTTTTCAGCACATGGCGCGGATCGCCCTCAAACGGCGTGCCGTCCGGCCGATACACATCGCAGATCAGGCGACCGACGCGGTGGTCGCCGGCGAGCCAGGGCAGGATGACAAAGGAATTCAGATCCGGCCGCAGGTACATGTCCGACTCTTCAATGCGCACAAACCCCTCGATCGACGAGCCGTCAAACATGCACTGGTTATCCAGCGCGCGGCGCAGCTGCTTTTCTGTGATCGAAATATTTTTCAGCGTCCCGAAAATATCGGTAAATTGCAGCCGGATAAACTTGACGTTTTGCTCTTCAACCAGCCGAATAATGTCCTCTTTTGTATAATTGCTCACGAAAACACCCCGCAATTCCGTTTTTAATTTCACTTTTTGCAAGCTCTTATTTCATATTGTATCATAAACCCCGGCAAACGACAAGCAAAACCGCGTCTGTTTGATTTTGGGACGTGATACAAAAAAGCCGCGGCGCATGCGCCCCGGGCTTTTGCATTAAAATTCGGCTTATGGGGCTGCCCCTGCTTTGCGCGGGCAGCGCATTCACGCATGTTTTTGGGCGCTCGTTTCACCGAATGCCCTTTTTGTTTCGCGCCATTGGGATGCAAAACCAAGCCGCACACAGAGCGCCTTCACCCGGTCGCCGCTGCGCGACATCACTAGGCGATAGCGGCACGCCGCCGCGCCACACTTGAAAAAACGCGTGAAAAATCAAGACACGGCGCGGCAAAAGCCGCGCCGTGCCGTATTTTTATTCCTGATGCCCGCAGCAATGCGCGCAATCGGCGTTGCAGCCGAGGATCGGCTCCGGGTCGATGCCCTGCTTGCGGTAATAATCCGCAATGGCCGACTTGATCGCCTCCTCCGCAAGCACAGAGCAATGCAGCTTTGCGGGGGGCAGCCCGTCGAGCGCCTCTGTGACCGCCTTATTGGTGAGCTTCAGCGCCTCCTCGATCGTTTTGCCCTTGATCATCTCGGTCGCCATGCTCGAAGTCGCGACCGCCGCGCCGCAGCCGAAAGTTTTAAACGACACGTCTTTGATCACGCCGTCCTCAATTTTTAAAAACATTTTCATGATATCGCCGCATTTCGGGTTGCCCACCGTGCCGACTGCGGACGGGTTTTCCATTTCGCCCACATTTCTCGGATTTGAGAAATGATCCATCACTTTATCGCTATACATGTTCTTACTCTCCTTCCTTGGCGTGCCACATGGGGCGTCCGTTTTCCCAAACCGGGGACATGGCGCGCAGCTTCTCGACCACGCGGGTCAGCGCCGCCAAAATACGGTCCACATCCTCCTCGGTATTCTCCTCGCCGAGCGACATGCGCAGCGAGCCGTGCGCGATATGGTGCGGAAGCCCGATCGCAAGCAGCACGTGCGACGGATCGAGCGATCCGGAGGAACATGCCGAGCCGGAGCTTGCGCACACGCCTTCATTATACATATTTAAAAGCAGGCTCTCGCCCTCGATCCCCTCCACGCAAATGCTTGCAATTCCGGGGTGGCGCGCGGTGGGATGCCCGGTCATGATCGTATACGGCAGCTTCAGCGCGCCTTCCAGCAGCCGGTCGCGCAGCGCCGCCACGCGCGGCATCGCCTCCGCCATCTGCTCGCGCGCAATACGCGCCGCGACGCCCAGCCCGACGATATACGGAACATTTTCTGTCCCCGAGCGCTTGCCGCGCTCATGCCCGCCGCCGTGAATGAGCGGATCGATATTCACGCCGCGGCGCATGTACATCACGCCCACGCCCTTCGGCGCGCCGAATTTATGCCCGGACAGCGCAAGCATATCGATATTCATCGCCTTCACATCGATCGGGATATGCCCCGCCGCCTGCACCGCGTCTGTATGAAAGAAAATTTTATGCTCGCGCGCGATCGCGCCGAGCTGTTCGATCGGCTGGATCGTTCCGATCTCGTTATTGGCAAACATAATGCTGATCAAAATCGTATCGTCGCGGATCGCGGCACGCAAATCGTCCGGCGAGACCATGCCGTATTGATCAACGTCCAGATACGTGACCTCAAAGCCCTTTTTCTCAAGATACTGGCAGGAATGCAGCACAGCGTGATGCTCGATCTTCGAGGTGATAATATGCTTCCCTTTCCCTTGCAGCGCAAGGGCTGTGCCTTTGATCGCCCAGTTATCCGCCTCCGTGCCGCAGCCGGTAAAATAAATCTCGTTCGGCTCGGCGTTCAGCAGGCGCGCAACCTCCTCGCGCGCGGCGGCGATCGCCTTTTTCGGCGGATAGGCAAACGCATACAGGCTTGACGGGTTGCCATACTGCTCGCAAAACCAGGGCATCATCGCCTCTAACACCTCGGGCTTGACCTGCGTGGTCGCCGCGTGGTCGGCGTAAATCATATTTGTCATCATACCTTCTCTTCTCTCCGCATAGGGATTCTTTTTCCCGGCGCGTCCTATGCGGAAGACGCCCCGAGCAGCCGCATGCTCCGCAGGGGCGACCCCCGCGGAAGAAAAATAGCGGAAAGGTGGGTTTTCCTTTCTGCTATTAATATACTACCTTTTTAGTAGGATTACAAGAGGGATTTTAAAATTTTTTTGATTCTGCCACGGCGAGCTGGTCGCAGCGGTTGTTATAGGGGTTCGCGGCGTGACCCTTCACCCAAATGAACTCAACCGCGTGCGTTGCGCAAAGGGAGAGCAGCTCCTGCCAGAGATCCGGGTTGAGCGCAGGGTCTTTTTTATTGCGCATCCAGCCGTTTTTTCGCCATTTTTCCGCCCAGCCCTTTGTCATCGCATTGACCAGATACTGGCTGTCGCTATACAGCGTCACGCGGCACGGCTCTTTCAGCAGCCGAAGCGCGCAGATCGCGGCGGACAGCTCCATGCGATTATTTGTCGTGTTCGCTTCCCCGCCGGAGATCTCCTTCTCGGTCTGCTGATAGCGCAAAATCGCGCCCCAGCCGCCCGGGCCGGGGTTTCCGGAACACGCACCGTCTGTGTATATTATAACTTCTTTTCGCATATCCATACTTTTTTTACTTTCATTTCCAAAAAAATTTTGTTTCACGTAGAACAATTTCCCGCATGGGGAATACCGCACGGCTTTTAGGGAAACGCCTCGCCCGTTAAGGTAGTGATAGTATTTTTACCCGCCGCGCGCCCGGGGTTGTTTTGCGCGCCAATGGCGGTTTTTATGATACTGCCGCGCCATTTTTGCGAGAAATTTTAAGGTGTGCCGGGGTTTCAGCTGCAAAACGGGAGAAATCCCGGCAATGCCCGCGGCTTATAAAAAGCGGCGCAGGGCGCAACACCCCGCGCCGTGCCTCTTATTCTTCCTCCGGCTCGTCCTCTTTTTCCGTACTTGCGACCGAGATCACATGCACCGAATCGTCAAGCCGCATCAGAATGACGCCCTGCGTCACGCGGCTATACATGCTGATATCCTCTGCCGCCATGCGGATGATCACGCCATCGTCTGAGATCATCATGACGTCGACCGTATCGTCCACCATTTGAATTCCGGCGACCTTTCCGGTCTTTTCCGTAATATTATAGTTCAAAATACCCTTGCCGTAGCGGCTTTGCAGGCGATATTCCTCCACGTCGGTGCGCTTGCCATAGCCGTTCTCGGTCACGGTGAGGAGCGATTTGCCCGGCTCCGCCACGACCGCGCCGATCAGATAATCGCCCTCCGCCAGGTCGATGCCATACACGCCGGCGCTGTCGCGCCCGGTGGGGCGGATGTCGGTTTCCGAGAAGCGGATCGCCATGCCGTCATGCGTGGCGAGCATGAGCTGCTTTTCGTTATCGGTCAGCATGACGGAGATCAATTCATCCCCCTCGCCGATCGTCAGCGCACGGATGCCCGCACGGCGCGCGGACTCCAGCCGGGTAAGCGAAATGCGCTTCACGATGCCGTTACGCGTTGCCATCACGAGGAATTTGCCTTCCTCAAACGCGGCGATCGGGATCATCGCCGTGACCTTCTCTTCGCTTTCCAGCGGGAGCAGGTTCACAATGTTCATGCCTTTTGCGGTGCGGCTGCTTTCCGGGATCTGATAGCCTTTTAAGCGATAAAGCCGCCCCTTATTTGTAAAGAACAGGATATTATCATGCGAGGACGCGACATAAAGCGTCTCCACAAAATCCTCCTCACGCGTGGTCATCGCGGACACGCCGCGACCGCCGCGCCGCTGCGCACGGTAGGTGCTGGCAGGCAGGCGCTTGATATAGCCAAAATGCGTGAGCGTATAGGCACAGTCCTCAACCGGGATCAGGTCTTCGATATCGATCTCGTCATCGACCGGAACGATCTCTGTTTTGCGCTCGTCGCTATATTTGCGGCGCAGCTCAAGCAGCTCGTCCTTCAAAATCTGATACACCAGCTCTTCCGAGCCCAAAATCTCGGTAAAATATGCGATTTTCTTCATGAGCTCTTCATATTCCGCGTCAATTTTCTCGCGTTCAAGACCCTGCAGGCGGGCAAGGCGCATATCCAAAATCGCCTGCGCCTGAATTTCGCTCAGCTCGAACGCATCCATCAGCTTCTGCTTCGCGTCGTTATAGCTGCTGCGAATGATGCGGATAATTTCATCGATATGATCCAGCGCGATGCGCAGACCCTCTAAAATATGGGCGCGCGCCTGCGCTTTCTTTAAATCAAATTCCGTTCTGCGCAGGATGATCTGCTTCTGGAACGCAATATAATGGTCTAATATTTCGCGCAGAGACAGCGTTTTCGGCTTATTATCGACCAGCGCGAGCAGAATGATCGCAAACGTGGTTTGCATCTGCGTGTGCTTATACAGCTGATTGAGCACGACCTGCGCGTTCGCGTCTTTCTTCAGCTCGATCACGATGCGCATGCCCGAACGGTCCGACTCGTCGCGCAGATCAGAGATGCCCTCGATGCGCTTATCCTTGACCAGATCGGCAATGCTCTCGATCAGCCGCGCTTTGTTTACAATATATGGAATTTCCGTCACCGCGATGCGGAATCTTCCGTTGCCATGCTCCTCAATTTCGGCGCGCGCGCGCACTTTCACGCGCCCTTTTCCGGTCGCATAAGCGGCGCGAATGCCAACCTTACCCATAATAATGCCCGCGGTTGGGAAATCCGGACCCTTGATATGCTCCATCAGGTCGTTTAAATCGCATTCCGGATTGTCGATGACCTCGATGATCGCGTCGATCACCTCGCCGAGGTTATGCGGCGGGATATTCGTCGTCATGCCGACCGCGATACCGGACGAGCCGTTGACCAGAAGGTTCGGAAAACGCGAGGGCAGAACGCTCGGCTCATTATAGCGCCCGTCATAATTCGGGGCGTAATCGATCGTTTCCTTTTCGATATCGCGCAGCATTTCCACCGCGATTTTCGACATACGCGCCTCGGTATAACGATACGCCGCCGGGGGATCGCCATCGACCGAGCCGAAGTTACCCTGACCGTCGATCAGCGGGTAGCGCAGCGAGAAATACTGCGCCAGGCGGACCATCGCGTCATACACCGACGCGTCGCCATGCGGATGATACCGACCCAGCACGTCGCCGACCGTGGTCGCTGACTTGCGGTATGCCTTGTCCGGCAGGAGGTTATCCTCATACATCGTGTATAAAATGCGGCGATGCACCGGCTTTAACCCGTCGCGCACGTCCGGCAGGGCGCGGCTGACGATGACCGACATCGCATAATCGATATACGCGCGCTCCATCTGCTTTTTCAGGTCGACATTCACGACCTTTTCTATCTCTAAATGATTCAGTTCATTACTCATAACGTTCCCTCATTCATCGTGATTTCAGACGCTTAGACGTCCAGATTCGTGACGTAGCCGGCATTGGTTTCAATAAACTCGCGGCGTGGCTCGACCTTTTCGCCCATGAGGGTGGTAAACGTCTCGTCCGCGGCGATCGCGTCGCTCAGCTCCACGCGCAGCAGCGTGCGATGCTCCGGGTCCATCGTCGTGGTCCACAGCTGCTCGGGATTCATCTCGCCGAGACCCTTAAACCGCTGCACCGTTGCATCCGCGCCCACTTCGGAGAGCGCCTGCTGCAGGCCTTCATCGTCATACACATAGCGCTCGTTCTTCCCGCGGAAGACCTTATAGAGCGGCGGCTGCGCGAGGTAGACATAGCCGCCCTCGATCAGCGGACGCATAAAGCGGAAGAAAAACGTGAGCAAAAGCGTTCTGATATGCGAGCCGTCGACATCCGCATCCGCCATCAGGATGATTTTGTGATACCGCAGCTTCTCCACGTTGAATTCCTGCCCGATGCCGGAGCCGAGCGCCGTAATGATCGGCAGGAGCTTCTCATTGCCGTAAATTTTATCCGCGCGCGCCTTTTCAACGTTGAGCATCTTTCCCCAAAGCGGCAGGATCGCCTGGAACCGGCGATCGCGCCCTTCTTTTGCAGAGCCGCCTGCACTATCGCCCTCGACGATATAAATTTCTGTTAAATGCGGGTCTTTTTCCTGACAATCGGCGAGCTTTCCGGGCAGTGACGCGGTTTCCAGCGCGGATTTTCTTCTCGTCGCCTCGCGGGCGCGTTTTGCCGCCTCGCGCGCGCGCGCCGCATTGATTGATTTTTCGATCACCGTGCGACCGATCGCCGGGTTCTCTTCCAGAAAATCGGTCAGCTTCTGCGTGACGATATTATCAACCAGCGTGCGCATATCGGCGTTGCCCAGCTTTGTTTTGGTTTGTCCCTCAAACTGCGCTTCCTTGAGCTTGACCGAAATGACCACGGTCAGACCTTCGCGGCAATCCTCGCCGGAGATCTTATCGCCCTCTTTGAGCAGATTCGTTTTTCGCCCATAATCGTTGATCACGCGGGTAAGCGCGGTTTTAAAACCGGTTTCATGCATGCCGCCCTCTGTGGTATGAATATCGTTTGCAAACGAAAGGATCGTTTCATTATAGCCGTCGTTATACTGCATAGCGATCTCGGCGATGCTGTCGTCACGCCCGCCGGAAATATAGATGACCTGCTCATGCAGCGGCGTTTTATTGCGGTTGATATGCTCCACAAACGAGCGGATACCGCCTTCATATTGCAGATCGGTAACGATCGGCTCATCGCCGCGCAGATCCGACAGGCGGATATGAACGCCCGCGTTTAAAAACGCCTGCTCGCGCAAGCGCGTTAAAAGCACTTCATAATCATACACGGTTTCATCAAAAATCTCGCGGTCCGCCTTAAATGTGATTTTTGATCCGGTTTCCGTTGTTAATCCGATCGTTTTGATCGGCGTAACGACCTCGCCGCGCTCAAAGCGCATGAAATGCACTTCCGTCCCGTCAGAAACCTCAACCTCAAGCCACTCGGACAGCGCGTTCACAACAGATGCGCCCACGCCGTGCAGACCGCCGGAAACCTTATATCCGCTTCCGCCGAATTTTCCGCCCGCGTGCAGCACGGTAAATACAACTTCCAGGGCAGATTTTCCCGTGGCATGCATTCCGCACGGAATTCCGCGCCCGTTATCGCTGACCGTGATGACATCGCCCTTTTTAATTTGCACATCGATCGTCGTGCAATAGCCCGCAAGCGTTTCATCGATCGCGTTATCTACGATCTCATAGACCAGATGATGCAGCCCGCGCGCCGAGGTAGATCCGATATACATGCCCGGGCGTTTGCGCACAGCCTCCAGCCCTTCGAGTACTTGTATTTGTGTTTCGTCATATGCATGCTGATTCTGATCTGCCATGAATTTTTCCTCCGTCTATCTAAAAATAAGGGTTTTCATGTTAATTTCTGCAATAAGAAAGAATTTTTGCCGTTTTAACCGCGCAGTTCTTCTTTTGGCTCGGTCAAGCTGTGCTCCACCCGGCGTTTGAGCGTCTGCGGAGAAATTTGCGAAATATATACGCTTTGTTTTTCGCCGCTTTGACACACAATGAATGAGCGCGGCAGCTCCTCACTGACGTTATATACGCGCTTTGCGCGCTCTGTTTCAGACAAAAAGGTGCGCGTGATCTTCGATTGCGATGTGTTTTCCAAATCAAAAATACCGATAATCGAGGAAAACGGAACGATCGTGTCTGCGCCGAGATGAAGATACATATTAAAACTCCTTACAGCTGATCTGCTCGCCATGCGCGATAGTGAACACGCGACCATATTGCAGTGCGGGCGAAATCAAATTTTCGCAGCTTGTGATAAACACCTGCCCACGGTCGATTTTATTCAGCACATAATTTTGGCGCTGCGTATCCAACTCGCTGAGCACATCGTCGAGCAAAAGGATGGGATATTCCCCGCTGTTTTGAAAAAAAACCTCGCGCTCGGCAAGCTTCGCCGCCAAAATCGCGGTTCTGATCTGCCCCTGCGAGGCAAAATCACGCGCGTTTTTTTCATCAATCAAAAACAAAAGATCATCGCGATGCGGACCGACCAGGCAGCTTCTGCTCTCGCGCTCGGCGGCGCGCCTTTCATTCATATGCTGATACAGCGCGGCGGAAGCGTGCTCCAACTGATCCACATATCGGTCTGTTTTATAAACAATCTGTAATATTTCTCTGTTTTTAGACATTTCGTAGTGATTTTTACCCGCTTCTTTTGCGAGATGCTCAACGAATTCGGATCGATATGCGATGATATGCGCGCCGATCTGTGCAAGCTTTTCATTATAGATGTCGAGAAGAATATCGTCCGTCGGAAGATCCTGCTTGAGCAGTCGGCTCTTTTGCTCCAACACACGGCGATATGCCGAAAGATAATGAATATAATTCGGGCGTAGCTGCGAGATCGCGATATTCAAAAACCGGCGGCGCAGCGCAGGACCCTCTTTGATCATAGAAAGATCGCCCGGCGTGAACAGCACGGTTTTCAAGCAACCAATATATTCTGTCACCTTCGGCTGCCGCACGTTATTTACAAAAATGCGGCGCGGCGCAGAGGAAATCAGAATAGAAACCGAGAGATTGCGCCCTTCGCTTTCCGCCTTTGCGCAAAGCTGCGCCTGCGTTTCACCAAATGAAACCAGGTCGCTCTCTTTTTTCGCGCGGATCGGTTTTACGCAGGAGAGATAAAAAATTGCTTCCAATAAATTAGTTTTGCCCTGTGCGTTTTCGCCGCAAAGAACATTCACGCGGTCAGAAAACAGAAAATGGGCGCTTTTATAATTTTTAAAATTTGCTAGCAAAAGCGACTGAATATTCATAAATTATTCCACTTCGCCTTTGAGACGCACCGGCAGGATCAGATATAAATAATGTGACCCCGCTGTCGGTTTTAAAACGATCGGAGAAAGATGCGTATTCAGTTCCATCAAAACCTCACTGTCCGGGCACGCCTTGAGCGCATCGAGCAGATAACGGTTATTAAAGCCGATCTCAAGCGGCTCTGCCGCGCTTTTGAGCGGGCAAACATCCTGCGATTTACCAAGCGGCGTGGCGCAGCTGAGCTTGATGCTGTTTTCAGAAAAAACAAAGCGGACCGGATTTTTAATGCGCTCGTTGATGATGATGGAAACGCGCTCGAGCGAGGAAATCAGGTCGCGCACGCCGACGCAGGTGGTAAACGTGCTGATTTTTGGCAGCGCATTTTTATAATTTAAAAATTCACCCTCTAAAATGCGGGAAATGATCGTGGTTTGACCGATCGTGAACGTGATGTGCTTCTTTCCGAGCATGATTTCAACCTCATCGTCCACTTCATCGAGAATTTTTTCAATTTCGCGCAGCGTATGGCCGGGAACGATAAACGAAAATTGTTCGCGCGGGCTAATATTTTTCAGTTCCTCCGTGCGCAGAGCAAGGCGGAAGCCATCGACCGAAACGACGGTCAGCATGCCGCCCTCCACTTCAAACAGGGATCCGGTATGTACCGGTTTACTGTCATTTGTGCTGATTGCAAAAATCGTTTGTGAAATCATACTTTTCAGCATATTTTGCGGAACGCGCAGCGTTTCTTCGGATTCAATTTCAGGAAGGCTTGGATATTCATCTGCCGAAAGACCGATGATTTCATATTTCGCGCTGCCGCACATGATCAGCGCGGTCAGCGTTTCCGAAACGACGATGGTTACTACATCGTCCGGGAAAAAACGAATAATATCGTTTAAAATTTTAGCATTTAACACAATTTTACCCGGTTCTGCGACATCTGCGGGGAGAATGGTTGAAATTCCGGTTTCTAGATTATAGCCGGTCATTTTCACGTGATCGGACGCTTCCAAAAGAAGTCCTTCGAGCGTGGGGATCGCGCTTTTTGCGGATACCGCCCAGGATGTTGTTGCGATTGCCGCCTGAAGCAGCGCTTTTTCACAGCTGAATTTCATGGTCTGCCCTTCTTTCCGTTATAAATATGGAATAGAATGAATATAATATATTTTTTAGTAATAGTAGTAATACTGTGGATTTTGTGGGAAACTGTCAAACCCCGCGAAACGACGCGAAAAAAAGGCGCACAGGAAAATGTTGAAAACTGAGGAAGCTATCCACAGCGATTGTGGAATGTTTTTTAATCCACAGGATATCCTTGTGAAATTCACAGGGGAATTGTGAATAAATTAGGAGCCGATAATATTATTTCGGATGTCTTTGATTTGATTTTTAAAGTCATCCTGCTTCTTGACCTGCGCCTCGATTTTATTCACGGAATGCATCACCGTGGTATGGTCCCGCCCGCCAAACGAGCGCCCGATATCGGGGAATGAAAGATTTGTCAGCTCGCGGATCAGATACATGGCGACCTGGCGAGGAAGCACGGTATCTTTTGAGCGATTTTTCCCGACAAGCGACGCCTCGTCAATTTGATAAAATTTAGAGACCTCTCGAATAATGATCTCCGGCGTGGGGTTCAGCCCCGGATTTTCCATAAACATATCTTTAATCGCTTTTTCTACGGTTTCAGATGTGATTTTGTTGGACAGAAGATCGCGATAGGCAAGAATTTTTTTCACCGTGCCTTCGATCTGCCGCACGTTTGAAGTGATGCTGTTTGCGATGATCTCCTTCAGCTCAAGCGGGAGATCCAGCCCCAGGCGGTTTGCTTTTAAGCTGATGATCGCCATGCGCGTTTCATAATCCGGCGGCTGAATATCCGCCATCAAACCCCATTCAAAACGCCCGCGCAACCGATCTTCCAGCGTTGCCATTTCTATCGGCGGCCGGTCAGACGTTAAAACAATCTGCTTTTTCGCTTCATACAGCGAGTTGAAGGTATGAAAAAATTCCTCCTGCGTACTGGTTTTTCCCGCGATAAACTGAATATCGTCAACCAAAAGCAGGTCAGAATTGCGATATTTATTGCGAAAGCTAGGCACCGTACCGTTTTGAATGCATTCAATCAGTTCATTTGTAAAGTGCTCGCCTTTTACGTACACAACGTTAGCGGATGGATCGCTTTTATGAATTGTGCCGGCGATCGCGTTGAGCAGGTGGGTTTTTCCAAGACCGGAGCCGCCGTAAATCAAAAGCGGATTATATACAGACCCGGGCGCGGTCGCCACTGCCATTGCCGCCGCATGCGCGAATTTATTAGAAGAACCCACAACGAAACGCTCAAAAGAATATTCGTCTGTATCATCGTCCAGCGTTTCTTCTAAATGGTCGGTGCTGATTTCCTCCTCCGCGTAGATATCAAATTGCATATCCACGGAGAACAGAAGCTTTAGCGCCTCGCGAATTTTATCCGCATGGTGGTTTAAAATGACTTCTTTTTTAAATTTTGCGGGGGTAACAAGCACCAGCTTGTCTCCGGTAAGCGAAACGGCGGTCGCGTCGTCAAACCAAGTAGACAATGTGGTTTCGCTCATACCTAAGTCGTTTTTTAATATGGTAAGAACCTTCGCCCAAACGTCGGCGGCAGAATTCATAATGCAATTCCCCTTTTTCTCTGTCTCAAATGTACGCGGGCAGTAAAAAAAGCGCTTCGCAACAGAAAAGATGCGAGGACGCAGAAACTCTTCCTTATTTTATAAGCTGCCGCCCATGCAGTATTATTATAGCAGAAAAAAGATCACTTTGCAAACGATATTGAGCAAACGCGCAAAAAAATGGCGCTTTTTTTGAAAAACAGACTTGACATTTATAAAAAAGCTATAATATAATAATCCATGTACCCGTATCAGGCAGTATGGATAGCGGCATCCGCCTGAAGGCGCGGGCTAAGGCCGGTATCGATGCCGGGTATTATCTGATGTGGAGGTGTTTTGAGTGGTTCGTACCTTTCAGCCGAAGAAGAGACATCGTGCCAAGGAGCACGGTTTTAGAAAAAGAATGGCAAATCGCAGCGGAAAGAAAGTGTTAGCGAGAAGACGCGCCAAAGGTCGCGCTCGTCTCACGCACTAATCGATCGACAGAGCGATAGGCAAGCGGTAAGTGGTTTGGTGGCAAAAAGCCTGTGAAGCTGGGAGCAGAAACGCCTTGGTTCATGCTGTTGCCGCTTTGCGCTTACCCTTTTCTTTTTTTTAGGAGTATCACCATGCGAGAAACCGAGATGATTTGTAAAAATCATGAATTCAGAAGGCTGTATGCGCGTGGCGAATCCCGGGTATCGCCCTGGCTGGCTCTTTATGCGAAAAAGAGGAGCAAGGGTCCGCGCCGCCTTGGGATCACGGTCAGCACAAAAGTCGGAAAAGCGGTAACCAGAAACCGCGTCCGCCGTCGCTTGAAGGAAGCGTTCCGCTTAAATGAGGAGCGCTTTGTTCCGCACGCGGATATTATTATTGTTGCGCGCGTCCGCGCCGCCGGCGCGACCTGGGCGCAACTTGAGAAGTCGCTTCTCTCCCTGGCGGATGAGCTGAAGCTTTTGCAGTAAGCGAGGGGATGATATGAAAAAAATTCTTTTGGCATGCATTCGCTTTTATCGCGCGTGCCTCTCCCCCGGAAAGCCATCCTGCTGTCGGTTTACGCCGACCTGTTCCCAATATGCGCTCGAGGCGATCGAGAAATATGGCGCTTGCAAGGGCGGATATCTTGCGCTGCGCCGCCTGCTCCGCTGCCATCCGTTCAGCGGAAGATCCGGCTATGACCCGGTAAGGTGAATTGAGCACGGAATAGACTGTGCGGAAAGGTTTTTACTATGATAGAATTGTTTAACACAGTGTTCACGCGCCCGTTCGCGTGGGTGCTGCTTCAGATTTATAATCTGACCGGCTCCTATGGCGTCTCGTTGATCATCTTCACGCTGATCGCGCGCCTGATCATGCTCCCCTTCCAGATGAAGAGCAAGAAAAGCATGATGGGCATGCAGCGCATCCAGCCGAAGCTCAAGGAGCTTGAAAAAAAGTATAAAAACGATAAAGAGCGCTATGCGCTTGAGGTTCAAAAGCTGTATAAAGACGAAAATGTCAGCATGATGGGCGGCTGTCTGCCCATGCTGATCACGATCCCGATCATGTTCGGGCTGTATGCCGTTCTGCGGCAGCCGCTGACGTTCATGTTCGGTCTGTCGGAGGACGTGATCGCCCGCATTGCGGAAACGGTCGGCATTACGCTCGGCGGAAATGTAACGAGCAGCGCCGTGGAGATCCAAATTGCGGCGGAAATGGGCAAATATGTCTCGCAGATCCATCAGATCGTGCCGAATCTGCAAATCATTGATTTTAATTTCCTCGGGATCAACATGGCGGAGATCCCAAGCTTCCAAACGTTTAATGTGCTGTGGATCATCCCGATTTTATCCGGCGTGACCTCGTATGTATATTCCTGGATCGCGCGCCGCTATCAGCCGGCGCAGAACGAGCAGGCAGGGGCAATGAATAGGGTTACGATGATCATGATGCCGCTCATGTCGGTCTGGATCGCGTTTATCGTCCCGACCGGATTGGGCTTTTACTGGATCATCAATAACCTGCTTATGATCATACAGGAGCCTGCGCTGCAGTGGTATTATACGAAGTTCAAGCCGAAGCATGATGCAAAAAAGGCAGGAGGGGTTGTCAAATGACGAAGAGAATTGAAGCTACGGGCAAAACGATTGACGATGCAATTGCCGCCGCATTAGAGCAGCTCGGCGGGGTGGATCGGGATATGGTCTCGGTCGAGGTGCTGGAAAACCCGAAAAGCGGGTTTTTAGGCATCGGCGGAACGCCGGCGAAGGTCGCGGTCTCTATGGAAGAAGAGGAAGAGCGCGGCGATGTTGTTGCTTTTTTAAAGGCGCTGCTTGAAAAAATGGGCGCAAATGCAGAAGTTGCCGCGAATACGACCGAGGAGGGCAACCTTGCCGTTAAGTTTTCGGGCGAGAATATGGGCATTTTAATCGGGCGCCGCGGCGAAACGCTGGATGCGATCCAGCATATCGCGAATCTGGTTGCAAACCGTGACCGTGAGGAGCATATCCGCGTGACTGTGGATACGGAAAATTATCGCGCAAAGCGCGCGGAAACGCTGGAAAATCTTGCGCGTAAAGTCGCAGGGCAGGTAAAAAAATATAAGAGAAACAAAGCGCTTGAGCCGATGAATGCGTATGAGCGGCATATTATCCATGCAGCATTGCAGGATGTGGAGGATGTGTCCACCTCCTCGACCGGGGCAGAGCCGAACCGCCGCGTCATTATTTCATATACCGGGGCGGACGCGGGAAATTATAACCGCCGCCCCTACCGTTCTTACAACAACCGATAAAAAAAGCCCCGGAGCGCTGCTTCGGGGCTTTTTTAAGAAAAGCCCCCTGCCTGTGCGCAAAATCAGGGACGGCGCATGAAAAATCGTGACCCCATGCGCGGGCATGCTTTGTAAAAGCAAGCGCTCACGCGATTTGGCGGCAGACTGCGCGGCGCTTTGGCGCAAGCTATTGCGGCGGAATGAATTACCGCGCCGTTCGTGCCCGGCAAAGAAGAATATTTTATTGACAAAATAACAAAAAATGGAAGTGCTATGCTATGAATGTTCTTGTCGTTGTCGATATGCAAAATGATTTTATTGACGGAAGCCTGGGCACGCAGGAGGCGCAGGCGATCGTTCCGCGGGTTGTGGAAAAGGTGTCCCGCTTTTCCGGGCGTGTTGTGTTCACGCGCGACACGCATGAGGAGGATTATCTGAATACGCAGGAGGGGCGAAATCTGCCTGTCGCGCACTGCATCCGCGGCACGGACGGGTGGCAGATCTGCGCGCCGCTCAAACCATATTGCGCGGAAGTTGTGGATAAACCGACGTTTGGCAGCGTGGCGCTGGCGGAGATGCTGCAAAAAGAAAATCAAAAAACGCCGATCGAGCGCATCACACTGATCGGACTGTGCACAGATATCTGCGTGATTGCGAATGCAATGCTTCTCAAGGCGTTTTTGCCGGAAACACGCATTGCGGTTGACGCGGCGTGCTGCGCGGGCGTTACGCCGGAAAGCCATGAACAGGCTTTGGGCGCGATGAAGCAATGTCAAATTGAGATAGAGCGTGCGTGATTTGTCGTTTTAACAAGCGGGTTAGCACGGAGAAGAAGATAAGCGCGTTAGGCTTTGAGTAGAAAAAACACCCCCCGGCTTGACCGGAGGGGGAATAACGCGCGATTTGTTGTTTTGACAAACTGATTGCCGCGCGGGGAAACGGATCAATCCGTGCAGAGTGCGTGAACAAGCGGGTTGACGCCTAGAAAAATGAACGCATAGGGCTTTGAGCAGAAAAATACCCCCTCCGACCAAACCGGTGGGGGTATTAACACATGGTTTGCTCCGATAACGCGAAGGGAGAAATAAACGCATTTGCTTTAGCTGCTCGCCTCTTCAGGACGATTTGGAGAAGTAATTTCTTGCGATAAAGGTCTGTTGCCCGCGCGCAGCATGCTATCTCGCTGACATTCCGCATGATATGCTCTGATCAGCTTGTCGCTTTTCAACACTTTTGCAGCTTAAAACAGAGCGTTTTGCGGGTTTCAATCAAAAATGGCTAATTTTTATCCAAAAATTGCTATAGCCCCTTTGCGCCGGCGGAACCAGGATTCCCTTTGCAGACCGAATCAAAAAGCGACAGCATACTTGCTGCCGCTTTTTTATATAGATCAAAGAGAATCCCACAGCCTGTGGAAAACTTATGCGCGCTCGATTTTCTCCATGCCCTTCATGTAAGGGCGCAGAACCTCCGGAATCGTGACCGAGCCGTCCGCATTCTGATAATTTTCAAGAATGGCAGCAGTCGTGCGGCCGATGGCAACGCCAGACCCGTTGAGCGTATGCACAAGGCGCGGCTTCGGCGTGCTGGAATTTTTATAGCGAATCGCCGCGCGGCGCGCCTGATAATCTTCAAAATTCGAGCAGGAGGAGATCTCCACATAGCGTCCGTAAGACGGCATCCACACCTCGATATCATACGTCATCGCGGAGGACGCGCCAAGATCGCCTGCGCACAGCATGACCACGCGATACGGAAGGCCAAGCTGCTGCAGCACAAACTCCGCATCATGCGTGAGCGATTCCAGCTCGTCATAAGAGCGCTCCGGCGTGGTGAATTTCACAAGCTCGACCTTGTTAAACTGGTGCTGGCGGATCAGACCGCGCGTGTCGCGCCCGGCGCTGCCCGCCTCCGCGCGGAAGCACGCGGAATATGCGCAGTATTTGATCGTATCCTCAAGCCCATCTAAAATTTCGCCGCGGTGCATGTTCGTAACCGGAACTTCTGCCGTCGGAATCAGGAAATATTCCGTCCCGGCGACCTTAAAGGCATCCTCTTCGAACTTCGGAAGCTGCCCCGTGCCGGTCATCGACGCGCGATTGACCATGAACGGCGGAAACACCTCGGTATAACCGCGCTCGGTGTGCGTGTCTAAATAAAAGCTGATGATCGCGCGCTCAAGCCGCGCTGCCGCGCCTTTGTAAAAATGGAAACGCGTGCCGGTCACCTTTGCGGCGGTCGTCGGGTCAAGAATACCGAGCGCTTCGCCCAGATCCCAATGCGCCTTCGGCTCAAAATCAAACGAGCGCGGCGTGCCAAAACGGCGCATTTCGCGGTTTTCATCACTGTCCTTGCCATCCGGGATCTTGTCGTTCGGGATGTTTGGCAGCGGAAGGATGGTCGCATTCAGCGTATCTTCCACCTCGCGAAGCTTCAGATCAAGCTGCTTGACCGTATCGGCAAGCTCCTTCATCTCGGCGAAAAGCGCGGTCGTGTCCTCCCCCGCCTTCTTCATCTGCGGGATTTTTTTCGTCACGGTGTTTTGCTCTGCCTTGAGCGCCTCCACCTTGCCGATGATATCGCGCCGCTGCGTGTCCAGCTCAAGAATGCGGTCGATTTCCGCGCCGTAATCCTTGTTGCGGCGCGCAAGTGCAGCTTTCACGCGCTCCGGGTTTTCTTTGATTACTCGAATATCCAACATAATTTTTATTCACCTTTCGTGATTTTTTCAATGCGTTCTAATTCTTTTAAGCCCTCTGCAGAGAAAAACGGGCGAAGTCCGGCTTTATCGATCTCGTTGATCATGCGGTTGCACGATTTATAATCGCCGCTCACCAGCGATTTGATCAGCTTCCAAAGATACTCTGCGGCGTTCGTGCGCTTGATTTGATCCTGCACGGTCGCGTTGGAGGCGGTCAGCTCCTCCACCTGCTTTTGCAGCGCCTCCAGCTGCTTTTTCTGCTCCGCATTTGCGGTTTCAAGATCCGCGTTTTTGCGCGTGACCTGCTCTAAGCGTGACTCAAACCCCGCGGCGACTTCGGTTTTATCCGAAAGCTCCTGCTTTACGCGGTCCGCCTCGCTGGCAACGCGCGCCTGCGACAGATAGGACAGCCCGATCAGCACGGCGGCGAACAGAAACAGCGCAATGCTGTAAATCACTAAAAAATTGCGCTTCGGCTTATTATTTTGCGGATTTTCCAAGGCTATATTCCCTCCTGACTTTGAAAACGACAGGTATCTAAGAAATCGATCAGCTTTTCCAGATCCTCCGGATCATAAAATTCCAGCTCGATCCGGCCTTTTTTTCGCCCGCTGACCAGCTTCACGCGCCGCCCAAGCTTTGCGGCAAGCCGCCGCTCGATCTCCTCGAGATAATTTACGGTGATCTCCGGCTTTTTCTCCTGCGCACGCAGCGAGTCTTGCAGAATTTTTTTGATCAAAAGCTCGGTCTGCCGCACGCTGTAGCCCTTTTCAAGCACCAGCTCCGCGGTGCGCTTCTGCTGCTCGGCATCGGTCAGCGCAAGAAGCGCCTTCGCATGACCGACGGAAAGCGCCCCGGATGCAACCAAATCGCGCACGTTCGGCGAAAGCGAGAGCAGGCGCAGCGCATTGGCAATGGTCGGGCGCGATTTTCCCACGCGCTTTGCCACATTGTCCTGCGTGAGAGAAAAGTCATCCATCAGCGTGCGGTAGCCCTCCGCTTCTTCGATCGGGCTTAGGTCCTGCCGCTGCAAATTTTCAACAAGCGCAAGCTCCATCACCGCGCGGTCGTCCGCATCGACCAGATAAACCGGGATTTTTTCAACCCCGGCCTCGCGCGCGGCGCGCCAGCGGCGCTCCCCCGCGATGATTTGATATCGGTCGCCCGCCACGCGGCGCACGGCAAGCGGCTGCAAAATTCCGTGTGTGCGGATCGATTCCGCCAGTTCAGACAGCGCCTCGGGGTCAAATTCCCGGCGCGGCTGCGCGGGGTTCGGCTCAACCTGCGAGAGCTTTACCATTTGAAGGTTTTCCGGCTGGCTGGCGCTCTCCTGCTCCATAAACAGGGCGGAAAGACCTTTGCCCAGTCCTTTTTGATTCATAATTTCGCCTCCGCTTCCTGTTGGTTCTTTAAAACGATCTCCTGCGCGAGCAGGCCATAGCATTCCGCGCCGCGCGAAAGACGGTCATATTCCTGGATCGGCTTTCCGTGACTTGGCGCCTCCGCAAGCCGAACGTTTCGCGGGATCGCGGCGGAAAACACCTTGCCCGGGAAAAAACGCTTGACCTCCTGCGCAATTTGAATGGAAAGATTTGTCCGCCCGTCAAACATCGTGAGCAGCACGCCCTCAATGTCCAAATTGGGATTCATGCTTTTTTTAATGGTAGACATCGTTGCGGTGAGGGCGCTCAGCCCCTCAAGCGCATAAAAACCGCAGTCGACCGGGACAAGCACACTGTCCGCCGCGCAAAGCGCATTGATCGTCAGCTGCCCGAGCGATGGCGGGCAATCGATCAAAATAAAGTCATATTCCGTCTGCACAATGGAAAGCGCATCGCGCAGGCGCGCATGCCGATTTTCAAACTCGATCATCTCCACCTCTGCGCCGGCGAGGTTCGTGTTGGAGGAGAGCAGATCGCCATACGGCGTTTTGCGGATCGCCGCGCGCGTTTCAACCTGCCCGACCAGCAGCTCATAAATGGTTGGCTTTCCGTCGCGCTTGTTGATGCCAAAGCCGATGCTCGCATGTCCCTGCGGATCCATGTCGCACAGGAGGACGCGCTTGCCCATTTTATGCAGCGCGCAGGCGAGATTGACGCAGGTCGTGGTCTTCCCCACCCCGCCTTTTTGGTTGGCAAGCGCAATCACTTTTGCCATAGTATCACCTGACTTTCTATGTACAAGCATGCCCGCAAAGCGGGAAAACTCGGCGAATTGTGCCGAAAAGATGTTAAAAACATATAGATAGGAAGGAAAATAGAAAAATATCCGCATGAAAACAGGATCTGCGTCCGAAGCCGGACCAAAGCGACATCCTATACCGCACCGGACATTTCGTCCGCAGTTCAGGAGAAAGCTTTCACCGTTTAAAGTAAAAACTGCGCGCCCGGCGGGAGGGGGCTGCGTGCCATATCGCACGTATTAGCGTTGCTGTACCGGATGGGTATTTACGGTGATGCAGCAAGCGCTCTATTCCTTGCGAAACTGCAAAAAATTCGCGTTTGCCGCACTCGTTCTTGCTGTATAAAAGTGCACCTGCAGTTATTATACCACATCGAGCGAAGAATTCAATAAAAAGTTCCACGTGAAACAGTGTTTCACGTGGAACTTTTTGAAAAGGAAAGAGAAAAAATAAGTGGACAACCTAGAAACTGCTGTGATGCACCCCTTTCCTGCCAAGGAGCAAGGCGAGATGCAAAAGGAGACCGCACGATGTAAGCAAGGGGTCGCGGCTTCACGCGTTTTGACGCGGTGCGAACACGGTTGAAAGCGGGAAAAGCGCCACAGAGACGCCTCCATGCTTTGCGCGTCATCATAGTGCTTGCGGGCGCAAGACTTCGGGCTTCTTATTGTTAAGGGATGTTAAAACAAGCAAAACATATGGAATGCCCCGCGCTTTGGTGCGAATTACATCAACGTCTATAAGCAAACGCTACACAAGAATGCGATCGCCTGAAACGGCAGGTCGATCGGCTGTTGGAAAACGGAGGAGCGCAAACAAGCATGCACAATATGCTGCGCACAGGCTGTTCTCAAGGCTCATGCGCCGGTGACACATTTTCTGTGCACAAAGCAGCAGGACATATGCAAACGTTGCCCTTTTATCTCGCGCGTTTTCGCGCGGAGTTGCATGGGCAATGAGGAAGACGCTGAGCAGAAGCCCTCCTGGCTTGCGTCTGCTGCGCGCAAGCGCTGATTTGCCTGTTGACCGTGAGGCGCTTGCTGTCTATAAGTAGGTCGTTGGAGCTCCCTACCTTGCGCTTACTATGCGCAAAAGCGCAAGCTACTGTTCCACGTGGAACATGAGATCAATCGTGCTTGAAAATACGAATTGTCATGCAAACAGTGTTTTCGTCCTCTGTTTTTTCCATGTTTGCGCGAATTCCGGAGGTTTGCATGGTTGAAATTGCGTGGTTGATCGTATTCACAAAAAGCCGAACGTCCTTAAACACAAATAACGGGCGCTTTTTGCGTGGGGTCGGCGCAATAGCCGCCTGCGCACGGACGAGGAGCGATTCGATATAGGCGTCTGCCTGAGAGACGTTGTAGCCTTTCTCCACGATTTTGGCAAGCGCCTGCTCTTGTGCCTGCGCAGAATCCAAACGGAGCAAAGCGCGCGCGTGCCGCTCAGACAAATGATTCTGCATGATTTTATCAATAATATGAGGCGGCAGGCGAAGCAGACGCAGCTTGTTCGATATCGCAGACTGCGATTTTCCTAACTTTTTTGCCGCTTCTTCCTGCGAAAAACCGTAAACTTTAATTAAATTGTGAATCCCAAGCGCTTCTTCAAAAAAATCGAGGTCGCTGCGCTGCAAATTCTCAAGCAGTGCGATGAGTGAGGACTGCTTTTCATCCATATCTGAAATAATTGCGGGGATCTCGCGCAAGCCCGCCATCACAGATGCGCGCAGGCGGCGCTCGCCGGCGACCAGTATGTACTTTTCGCCGGACTGCCGCACCGTGATCGGCTGCAATACGCCGTTTTCGCGAATGCTGTTAGAAAGCTCGCGCAGCTCCTCCGCGCGAAAAATTTTTCGAGGCTGCGCCGGATTTGGCTCAATACGATGCACGGGAAGCAAGGAAACAATGGCATTGTCTGAAAACAGTCTCTTTCGTAATTGCTGTAACATGGTATCGCCCTCCTTGTGCATACAATACCATTTTATGGTAAACTTGTAAAGGAAAAACGTTCGACAAAAAGCGCGCAAATGAGGCGAAAAAGCGCGCAAAATGGCGTGTTTTGTCAGGAAAAGGCGACCAGGCGGGGAATATGACATACAAAATATGGAAATTAAGAGGCTGGGGCGCGGAAATATTAGTAAAACAGTCTGCTGCGCGGTAGATATTCGGGCGTTCAATCTAAAAAGTCGCGATCTTTGGGAAATTCTGTCGAAACTGCCCTGCCAAAGTGAAACACAAGCATGGGTTTCGGGCAGACTTGGCGGCGAGTTTTTCTAAAATGATATTCTGCGCGGTGTTATCGAGCGTATTTTCGGGCGGGAAAGCGCGGAAAGATTCCGGAGCGGCAAAGTGCTTTGAGGTGGGGTGAGCAGCGCGGGGCGTCCGGAGAAAGCGCCATTTTGAGTGCGGCCGCACAACAGATTTCGGCGGAGTATCTTTTCAAATAGGGAGAAAGCGCGCGGCGCAGTCCAAGGAGGGTTATGCGAAGATGTTCCTTGCCGGGCAGATGGAGCGCAGGGAAAACTTCCGGGAGGTCTTTGCGAAGATCTTTTTGAATGGATAAAAAGTGGGCGAGATAAATTTCAAGCCGCATTGGAGGGAATGCGCGATCGCGCGCGGCGGCGCAGGGCGAAATTCCGAGCGGTTGAATAAAAACATCTTTTTAAAGGGCAAAACATGTGCGCGCCACAAGCGTTTTCTGTTGAGCGGATAGGGCGCAAGGAGGAATTTCGGCGGGATTTACACGCGTTTTTATACCGCTGCGGTGCTTTTTTGCAAAAAAATCTCTGGCGCAGGGCTTCGTGCGCCAGAGAAAAAACAACTTTATAAAAAATAGAATTAAAGCGGATTTTTTTGGATTTTTGCAAATCTTCTCGGATATTTTGCCGGTGTATTGGCGAGCTTTTGAATCACGATCACGCAATAGGAAAGCCCCGCGCCCTCGATCGTGTAGTCCCAAATGTTTTCCACACGCGCGCACAGCGCCGTGATCGCATGCGCCGCAGCGGAAAGCTCCTCCTCATACTCGCGTGATTTCATGGCGAGTAAAACGCCGCCCGGACGAACATAGGGCAGGCACAGCTCGCACAGCATCGGCAGAGGCGAAACCGCGCGCGACACGGCGATATCAAAACGATCGCGATATTCCGGCAGCAGCGCGCACTCCTCCGCCCTGCCGTGCACGCAGTTGACATCGGGAAAACCAAGCAGTTGACAGGTTTCTTTTAAAAAATCAATGCGCTTGCGCAAACTGTCCAGCAGAGTCAGCGAAATGGAAGGGCAGGCGATCTTCAGCGGCAGGCCGGGGAAGCCCGCGCCGGTTCCCACATCGATCACGCGCGCGCCCTCAAACGGCGCGCAGCCGCACAGCGCGGCGGAATCCGCAAAATGGCGCAGATACACCTCGCGCGGGTCGGTGATCGCGGTCAAATTCATGACCTGATTGACGGTAACAAGCCGATCGCAATAGGTTTGAAAGCGCGAAAGCGCGGTGTCATCGAGCGTAACGCCAAACGGCGCCAGCGCGCGAACGAGCAGTTCCTTCATGGCAAATCTCCTTGTATTTTTAAGTAAAACAGGCGCAGCGGCGGGAAACCGCGCGGCAACGGGAAACAGGTGCGTGGAGGAAGTACAAGCGGCTTAAAAACTCAGATACAAGCGGCGCGCAGGGATGCAAGCGCAACATGCTGGCGCGCCGGACGGCGCAAAACCTACGCAACAACGACAAGCGAATTGCGCAAGCCCGCGCGGCAACGGGAAACAGGTGCGTGGAGGAAGTACAAGCGGCTTAAAAACTTAGATACAAGCGGCGCGCAGAGATGTAAGCGCAACATGCTGGCGTGCCGGACGGCGCAAAACCTACGCAACAACGACAAGCGAATTGCGCAAGCCCGCGCGGCAACGGGAAACGGAGGCGCGGACGTAATATGCTGGCACACCGGGTTGTATAAATCTACATGACGATGGAAAATTGACGCGCAAAGATGCGGCGCTAATAATTTAAAAACATCAAAAGCGCGGTCATATCCGCTGGGCTGACGCCCGAAATGCGCGACGCCTGCCCCACCGAGCGCGGCCGCACCAACGCAAGCTTCTGCCGCGCTTCAAGCCGCAGCCCCGGGATCTGCGCATAATCAATATCATCGGGCAGCGCGCGCGTCTCCAAACGGCGAAATTGCTCGATCTGCGCATTCTGCCGCGCGATATAGCCCGCATATTTCAGCGAAATTTGCGCCTGCTCGGCGATTTCCGGCGTGACATCCGCCGGACGCGCCGGGTCAAACTGCGAAAGCTCGTGATACTCGATCTGCGGGCGGCGCAGCAGATCCGCAAGGCTCGCCCCGGTTTTAAGCGGCGCGGTCTTCTTCTCTTCCAAAAACGCGTTGATCGCAGCGCCCGGCGGCACGATTGTTTTCTCCAAACGGCGCTCTTCTGCGGCGACGCGGGCATATTTTTCCGCCACATGCGCCGCGCGCGCATCGGAAATCAGCCCGATCTCATGCCCCAGCGGCGTCAGGCGCGCGTCTGCGTTATCCTGCCGCAAAATCAGGCGATATTCGGCGCGCGAAGTCATCATGCGATACGGCTCATTCGTCCCCTTAGTGACCAGATCGTCGATCAGCGTTCCGATATACGCCTGCGACCGGTCGAGCACGAACGGCGGCTTCCCCGCAAGCTTTCGCGCCGCGTTAATTCCGGCGATCAGCCCTTGCGCCGCAGCCTCTTCATAACCCGACGTGCCGTTAAACTGCCCCGCGCCATACAGCCCGGAGACCGCCTTGGTCTCGAGCGTGGGATACAGCTCCTGCGGGTTGACGCAGTCATACTCGATCGCATACGCCGGGCGCATGACCTGCGCATGCTCAAGCCCCGGCACAGAGTGGATCATCGCAAGCTGTACGTCCTCCGGCAGCGAGGACGACATGCCCTGTATGTACATTTCCTCCGTGTTGAGCCCCATCGGCTCGATAAACAGCTGATGGCGCGCCTTGTCCGGGAAACGGACGATTTTATCCTCGATCGACGGGCAATAGCGCGGTCCGATGCCCTCAATCGTGCCGGAATACAGCGGCGACCGGTGCAGATTCTCGCGAATAATGCGGTGCGTTTCCTCGGTCGTATAAGTCAAATGGCAAATAACGCGGTTTTCCGGCGGCGTTTTTGTTTCAAATGAAAACGGCGTGACCGCCGCGTCGCCATACTGCGGCTCCATTTTAGAAAAATCGACAGAGCGCGCGTTGATGCGCGCGGGCGTTCCTGTTTTAAAGCGCATCAGCGAAAGCCCCATGGCGCGCAGCGATTCGGAGAGCGAATTCGCCGCGAACATGCCGTCCGGACCGCCGTTTGCGGTCACGTCGCCGATGATCGTTTTTCCGCGCAGATATGTGCCGGAGGCGACGATCACCGCGCGCACCGGATGCGTGGCGCCGGTCTGCGTGACCACGGCGCGCACCGCGCCATTCTCCGCCTCGATCGCAACGATCTCCGCCTGGTGCAGCGATAAATTCTCCTGCTGCTCCAGCACATGCTTCATATGCATCTGATACACGCGGCGGTCCGCCTGCGCGCGCGGCGAATGCACGGCAGGCCCTTTGCCGCGGTTGAGCATGCGGAACTGGATGCACGTGGCGTCTGCCGCGCGCCCCATTTCCCCGCCCAGCGCGTCGATCTCGCGCACGAGATGGCCCTTGGCGGTTCCGCCGATCGCGGGATTGCAGGGCATGTTGCCCACCGCGTCCAGATTGATGGTAAAACAAATGGTTTTCATGCCGAGCCGGGCGGCGGCGAGCGCGGCTTCAATGCCCGCATGCCCCGCGCCGATCACGGCCACGTCGTAAGCTTCTGCCTGGTATTTCATAGTAACTCCAATTTTTATAAAACTTCTTGCGCGCGGCAAAGCTTCGCGCGCGGCTCGGGCGTAAGGGAAAATGCTTCGGCGAGCGTATCGCCCAGAGCACGCAGAGAAGAAATTTCGCCCTCGGAAAGCTCAAGCTCCAGCTCGCGCAGCGGCGCTTTTTTCACGCCGTCCGGCGAGAGGAAACCGAGATCCACGCACAGTGTGGCGCGCAGTGCATGCATGCGTACCGGGGCGCAGTGCCGCGTGAACGAGAATTGCGCGATCACGCAAAGTGCTTGCCCCGCAAGCGTTTGCAAAACATCGGCGGGCGCGCCTGCGCGCGCGAGCAGCGCAATCCCGGCTGCGATATCCGGGGCGGAAACCTCCCATTCGCCGCGCGTGGAGAGCGCGCCGTCCTCCTGCTGCGCGGTTTTGAGCGTGACTACGCGCCGCCCGTTTTCCGAGCGAATGCGCAATGCCGCGCGGCGCGCTTGCAGCGCGCGAGAGAGCGTATCGAAATATGTGCTGTGCATTTCGATATGCTGCACTTCGCCGCAGAGAAGCGGCGCGACCGCGGGATGAGAAAACACCAGCTCGGGCGAAATGCCGCATGGCAGCTGATATTTCAGCTCCTGCTCCCGGCTCATCGCTTGAGCACCCGGCGCACAAGCAGCACCAGCTCATGCACGAGCAGCGGCACGATCGCCAGCCCGGCGGCAAGCGCCCAGTCGCCCGCCCCGAGCGGCGTGGTGGAAAACAGCGCGGAAAGCGGCGGGATATATAAAATCATAAGCTGCAGCAGCACGCCGACCCCAAACGCGGCGAGCAGGAAGCGATTTGCCAATAAATTCGTGCGGAATATCGAGCGCTCGCCCGCGCGCTGCACAAGCGAATACACGAGCTGGCTGCCCGCAAGCACGATCAGCGCCATCGTCTGCGCACGGACAAGATCCTGCGCGGTATTGAGCGTGAAGCGGAAAGCAAACAGCGTGATCGCGGCAATCACCGCGCCAAAGCCCAGCGTGCTCCAGCCGCCGCCATGCGCAAATAAGCTCTGATTTGCCGGGCGCGGCGGACGCGACATCACGCGCGCATCGCCCGGGTCGATCCCAAGCGCCAGCGCGGGCAGCGAGTCGGTAATCAAATTGATCCATAAAATATGCAGCGGGAGCAGCGGCGCGTCCCAAAACAGCAGAACAGACACCAAAACGGTGATCAGCTCGCCCATATTGGAGGCGAGCAGGAAGATGATCGCCTTGCGGATATTTTCAAAGATATTGCGCCCCGCCTCGACCGCGTGCGTGATCGTTGCAAAATTATCGTCGGTCAGAACCAGATCGGCCGCGTCCTTCGCGGCGTCCGTGCCGGTAATGCCCATGGCGACGCCGATATCCGCCGCCTTGAGCGAGGGCGCGTCGTTCACGCCGTCGCCCGTCATGGCGACCACGTTCCCGCGCGATTTGAGCGCCGCAACAATGCGCACTTTATGGCGCGGATCCACGCGGGCAAATACAGCCACATCGTCGATCACAGCGGCGAGCTGCGCATCATCCATCGCGTCAAGCTCGGCGCCGGTCAGGGCGCGCGCCTGTGCGTTGCAGATCCCGGTTTGCGCGGCGATGGCAAGCGCGGTATCCTTGTGGTCGCCCGTAATCATAACCACGCGGATCCCCGCCTCACGGCACACGCCGATCGCCTCGATCGCCTCGCGGCGCGGCGGGTCGATCATCGCGGCAAGCCCAAGGAAGATCAAATGATCCTCACGGGGCGTTTCGTCGCCGCTGCGCATCGCAAACGCAAGCACGCGCAGCGCCTCCTGCGACATGGCGGCGGTCTGCGCCTGAATTTCCGCACGGTCGTCGTCTGTGATCGGGCGGATCGCACCCTGCGACCAGATATGGGTGCAGCGCGGCAGCAGAACGTCCTCCGCGCCCTTGGTGTAAGAAAGCGTCATGCCCTCCATGCGGTGCAGCGTGGTCATCATCTTTCGGTCAGAATCAAACGGAAGCGCGTCCACGCGCGGAAACCGCTCGCAAAGCACGGGCGGCAGCGCGCCATACATGGCGGCAAAATCCAAAAGCGCAAGCTCCGTCGGGTCGCCGCAGCGCGTATCCCCGGTGATCGATGCATCGTTGCAGAGCACCATCGCATGCAGAAGCGGCGCGCCATATTCAGAAGGAAACGCCGCGGCAGCTGTGCGCGCATGGTCGAAAAACAGCGAGGTTATCGTCATTTTATTTTGTGTGAGCGTTCCGGTCTTGTCGGTGCAGATCACATTGACCGCGCCCAGCGTTTCCACCGCGGGCAAATGCCGCACGATCGCGCGGCGGCGCGCCATGCGCGTTACGCCCATCGCGAGCACGATGGTCACGACCGCAGTCAGCCCTTCCGGAACGACCGCGACCGCAAGCGAGATCGAGGTCAGAAGCAGCTCGGCAAATTCGCGCCGCTGAAACAGCCCGATCAGGAGAATGAGCGCGCAGGCGCAGATCGCCGCGATCCCAAGCGTTTTAGAAAGCGAGGCAAGCTTCTTTTGCAGCGGCGTTTTGCCGGGGTCCTGCGTGTTGACCAGCTCGGCAATCTGCCCGACCTCAGTAGACATTCCGGTCGCCACAACGATGCCTTCGCCGCGCCCGGAGGTCACGACCGTGCCCTGATACGCCATATTCACCCGGTCGCCCAGCGGAATATCGCGCGCGGCAAGAAAGCCCGCGTCTTTTTCCACCGGCGTGGATTCGCCGGTCAGCGTGGATTCATTCACGGCCAACCGCTCGGAAACGGTGAGCCGCACGTCGGCAGGAACAACGCGCCCCGCCTCAAGCAGCACCACGTCGCCCACGACCAGTTCGTCCGCCGGGACCTCGCGCAGCATGCCGTCACGCCGGGCGAGCGCCATCGTCATCGTCAGCTTTTTCAGCGCAGAAAGCGCCTGCTCGGCGCGCCGTTCCTGCACCGCGCCGATCACCGCATTTACAATCACGATCGCAAGAATAACAAGCGAATTCGCCCATTCATCTACAAACGCGGACAGCACCGCCGCCGCGAACAGGACATAAATCATCGGTTCGTTTAATTGTTGCAGGATCAGAAGCGGGATCGAGCGGCGCTTTTTTTCAGAGATCGCGTTTGCCCCGCCGGAGGACAGACGCTCCGCCGCGTCCTTTTGCGAAAGTCCGCGCGCCGGGTCGGTATCGATCCGCTTCGCGGTGTCCGCAGCGCTCAGCTTGAAATACATAAAACGCTCCGTTTCTGCCGTTTTTAAATTTCAGCGCCGCAAGCCTCGCAAACGGCAAGAGGCGGGCGCGCAGGATCTTCAAAGAAGAGAGTTTTTATCATATATCATATTATATCCCTTATGAGAAATTGCTGTCAACAAAAATCGGCGCGCGTTACTGCGGGCGAGATCATAATGCGTAAAATCGGACATTTTGCCGGCAGAGCGTTGACGTATCATACCAAAGTATGATAAAATCAAAACGAATAATCGCTGCGATTTTGCGTAAAACCCTGAATGGGAGTTGACAGCGATGCAAAAATCCCGCACACTGATAGATACATACAAAAGCTATTTGTAAAGAGCGGCGCAGCAAAATGCCTGCGTGGTGTTTTTTTGGGTAGTGCCTGCCACGGTATGATAGGCTGAGGGGCAATAAACAACGGATCATACGAGGTGGAGAAGTGGAAACATTATTATATTCAGAGCTTAATATATTAACGCTGGCTATCCTCACGGTGATCGCGTTGCGGTCGCGCGCGTTCGGGTTCGACCGATCGGCAAAGGGGCTGCTGTTTTCTACCTCGATATGGTTTTCAGCGGCGGCCAATCTGTTTGATTTTTTGTGGAAGCTTGGCTGGTCAGAATATGTCTCCTTGCCTGCCGGCGCGTTTTGGGTGATCAATTTTTGCTATTTTATTGCGTTTGGCTGCTCTTGCTACTACTGGTTTTTATATTCCGAGGAGGTGCAGGGGCATCACCTGCGCAAAGGCGGATGGACGCTTCTATGCGCGATCCCGCTCGTGCTGCTTGCGGCGGTTGAGATCTGCTCCGCATTCACCGGATGGACATTTTCTATCGGCGCGGACGGAAAAGTTCAGCACGGACCGCTGTTTTATCTGCAGCATATCCTGACGTATGGGTATATCGTGATCAGCTCGGTCAGGCGGATCACGGGCGCGCTGCAAAAAAAGAATTTTGCGCAGCGGCGCGAGCTGCTGGTCGCCGCATCGTTTGCCGTTCCGCCGCTGATTTGCGGCGTGCTGCAGATCATCTGGCAGGAGATCCCGATCCTTTCCGTCGGTATCGTGATCTCGTTTTTGCTGGTTTATATGTTTACGGTCGAAATGCTCGTTGCGGTTGACCCGCTGACCGGGCTGCATACCCGCAGCGAGATCTTAAATTATCTGGAAAACGAAAAAGATTCGCTGCGCCCGGGTGAGCGGCTGTATTTCCTGTTTTTGGATGTCGATGCGTTTAAAAAAATCAACGATACCTATGGGCATAACGAGGGCGACGAGGCGCTCCGGGCGGTCGCGGCGGCGCTTCGGCGCGTTTGCGAGCAAAATCACGCGCTTTGCGCGCGCTATGGCGGCGATGAGTTTGCCGTGGCGCAGGTGCTGGGCGCGCAGGAGCGGATCGAGGATGTGTGCGCGCAGATGCACGCCGCCGTGCGCGATTGTGCGCTCGGTGCGCAGATCTCCCGCCCGATTACGGTCAGCATCGGCTGGGCGGAATATAACGACCGCGACGACGGGATTCAGGACGTGATCCACCGCGCTGATCAGGCGATGTATGCACAGAAGGAGAAAAAGCGAAAATCGCCCGCCGGCGCTTGACAGGCGCGCAAAAATCAGCTATACTACTAGGCGAAATCGTCGGTATGAAGCCGGCAGACCCCAAGTCGCGCGTTTGCAATGAAATGATATACCATGGAGGTATATGTCCAAGTGGACATATACCCTTTTTTGCGTAAGGCGCGCCCGGCGGGAGCGGATTTCCCGCCTGCGGGGAAAATAAGGAGGATTTTTTATGGCATGTTTTGTAGTTCCGGCAGCAGAGGCGGTCGTTGTGGCGGTCGCGGCGAAGCATAAGAGCGAGAAGCCGGGGAAAATTTCGTTTGCAAAAAAGCTTGGCTGGCTGCGCAACCTGCTGGTTGGCGGCTCTGTGCTGCTTGCATTTGAGCATGTGTGGCATGGCGAGCTTGCGCCGTTCTTCCCGTTTTTGACCCGCGCGGCAAATCCGGCGGACGCCGGCGAGATGCTGCATGAAATGGCGACCGCGGGCGTTGGCATGGCGGCGCTTGTGACGGCGGTCTGGTGCGGGATGCTCGTGGTTTCCAAGGTGATGGAGCGGCGGCATTCGGAGGTGCGTGCATGACGCTTTTGATTACACTGTTTGCCGCAGTGTTTGCCACGGCGGCGTGGTATCGCAACGCGCCGGAGCATACGATGCGGCTCGGCTGCCTGTGCTGGATGTTTTGGGGCGCGTCGATCATGTGGCTGGTGGATGCGGTCGTTGAATATCTGGAGGTGGGCGCGGAGATCTTCTCCCCTGCCCCGTTGGAGCTGCTCAATGACCTGTTTTTAGGTCTCGCGGTTGTAGCGCTCGCGCTGGTCATCTGGATCGTTGCGCTGCTGATCCGCGACCCGAAGGGTGCGGTTTGGGCGGCAATGCAGAAGAAAAAATAGAAAATGGGGCGGAATTCCGCCCCATTTTTTGCGAAATTGCGCATAATTTTTTGTTGACATTTTTAAAAATCGGTCTATAATATAGAATACATAAGAAAAAGGCAAGGAAAGGGACCCGACGCGGCGTATATCGTTCCGCAGAGAGGGGGCGCCAAAAGGCTGAAAGCGCTCCTGGAATTTGCTCGGCTCGGCACCGCCCTTTCGCCCCGGCTTCGAAGCGCTTCTGCGTGGGTAGGGGTCGGCGTAGCCGTGCGTTAAACGGGAAATGAGCGGCGCTCTTTATTCGGGCGCAAGCAGGGTGGAACCGTGCGGGAGCTTTTTGTGCCTACACCCCTGATTTTTTCGGGGATGCGGGCTTTTTTTATACCCGCGCCCGATGAAAGGAGAACTGATTATGCCGAAACTGACACTAAAAGACGGATCGATCCTCGAGGTCGCGGCGAACACCACCTGTATGGACGCGGCGCGCCAAATCAGCGAGGGACTGGCGCGCGTTGCGCTGGTCGCGCGGCTTGACGGCGAGGTCGTGGATCTGTCCGCGCCGATCGCGCGCGACGCGGTGTTTGAGGTCTGCACGTTTGACGATAAGGATGGAAAGCATGCGTTTCGCCATACCGCGTCGCACATCCTTGCGCAGGCGGTCAAGCGCCTGTATCCGGAGGCGAAGCTCGCGATCGGACCGGCGATCGAAAACGGATTTTATTATGATTTCGACGCGAAGCCCTTCACGCCTGAGGATTTAAAAAATATCGAGGCGGAGATGAAGAAGATCGTGAAAGAAAACATCCCGCTTGAGCGCTTCACGCTCCCCCGCGAGGAGGCGCTTGCCTTCATGCGCGAGCGGAACGAGCCGTATAAGGTTGAGCTGATCGAGGATCTGCCCGAGGGCGAGACGATCTCGTTTTATAAGCAGGGCGAGTTTACCGACCTGTGCGCGGGCGCGCATGTCCCGGCGACCGGGAAGATCAAAGCCTTTGCGCTCACGTCCTGCACCGGCGCGTATTGGCGCGGCGATTCCAACAAAAAAATGCTGCAGCGCATTTACGGCACGGCGTTTACCAAAAAGGCGGATATGGACGCGTATCTCGAGGCGGTTGAGGAAGCCAAACGCCGCGATCATAACAAGATCGGGCGCGAGCTTGAGTATTTTACGACCTGCGATGTGATCGGGCAGGGGCTGCCCGTGCTGCTGCCAAACGGCGCGCGCGTGATTCAGCTGCTGCAGCGCTTTGTAGAGGACGTGGAGGAGCAGAACGGCTTTGTGCTGACGAAAACGCCGCTGATGGCAAAGCGCGATCTTTATAAAATTTCCGGGCATTGGGATCATTATCTTGACGGCATGTTTGTCATCGGCGACCCGAATGATGAAGAAAAAGAGTGCTTTGCGCTCCGCCCGATGACCTGCCCGTTCCAGTATCAGGTGTATTTAAACCGCATGCGCTCGTATCGCGATCTGCCGATGCGCCTGGTCGAAACGTCCACGCTGTTCCGCAATGAGGATTCGGGCGAGATGCACGGGCTGATCCGCGTGCGGCAGTTCACGATCGCCGAGGGGCATCTGATCCTGCGGCCGGACCAGCTGGAGGAAGAGTTTAAAAAATGCCTTGAGCTTGCGAAATATTTCCTCGAAACCGTTGGGCTTCTGGAGGATTGCACCTATCGCTTCTCGCAGTGGGACCCGAAAAATACCGCGAAATACGAGGGAACTGCCGAGCAGTGGGATGAAGCGCAGAGCGTGATGAAGAAAATTTTAGACCATCTCGGCATCGATTATGAGATCGGCATCGATGAGGCCGCGTTCTATGGTCCGAAGCTTGATATTCAGATCAAAAACGTCCATGGCAAGGAGGACACGATCGTCACGATCCAGATCGACATGCTGCTTGCGAAGAAATTCGGCATGGAGTATATCGACCGCGACGGCTCGAAGGCGACGCCGTATATCATCCACCGCACGTCGCTCGGCTGCTACGAGCGCACGCTTGCGCTGCTGCTTGAGAAATATGCGGGCGCGCTGCCGACCTGGCTGATGCCGACGCAGGTCGCCATCCTCCCGATCACAGACCGGCAGCATGCCTATGCGCATGAGGTGGAGGCGCAGCTGCGCAAGCTCGGGATCCGCACGATGTGCGACTGCCGCAGCGAGAAGGTCGGCTATAAGATTCGCGAAGCGCAGATGCAAAAGCTTCCGTTCATGCTCGTTTTGGGCGATAAGGAGATGGAAAACGGCACGGTCGCCGTCCGGTCGCGCAAGGCGGGCGGAGATATCGGCACGATGCAGCTGCCTGAGTTTATCACCATGATCCAGGAGCTGATCGCGACCCGCTCGCGCGATTAAACGCATAAAACTCCGCCAGCCGGGGAAACTGCCCATGAAAGGGCGGGGTTTTATGAAAAAAAGGATGATTTTTACGGCGCTTGCACTGTGTATTTGCCTCTCGCTTGGCGTTGCGGCGAATATTTATAAGGAAGGCTCGCGCGGGGATACCGTGCGCGAGATCCAGCAGGTGCTGCAAAACGAGGGGTTCTATTCCGGTGCGGTCGATGGCATTTACGGCGCAAATACTAAGCGCGCCGTGCGCGCCTATCAGGAGAAGCATGGGCTCTCGGCAGACGGGATCGTCGGCGAGAAAACGCTTGCGGCGATGGGGCTTTCCGGGCAGAGTGCGCAGAGCGGCGATGTCGCCCTGCTTGCGCGCATCATCTCGGCGGAGTCACGCGGGGAGCCGTATGAGGGGCAGGTCGCGGTCGGCGCGGTGATCGTAAACCGCATCAAGCACCCCTCGTTTCCCAATACGCTCGCGGGCGTGATTTATCAGCCCGGCGCGTTTTCCGCGATCGACGACGGACAGTTTGATCAGCCGGTCGCGGAGCAGGCGTATCGCGCCGCGCAGGATGCGTTGGGCGGCGTGAATCCGATCGGCGAGGCGGTGTATTATTACAATCCGAAAACCGCAACGAATCAATGGATTCGCTCGCGGCCCATTATCAAAACAATCGGCGCGCACGTGTTCTGCACCTGATGCGGCGCGCCGCCGCTACATAAAAAAGGAGGAAACCCGGTGAAAATTCGCGATATATTACAAAGCGGGCGCGTGACCGTCTCGTTCGAGGCGTTCCCGCCGAAAAAAGACAGCGCGTTTGCCAGCGTGCAAAGCGCGGTGGATCAGATGTGCGCGCTTGCGCCGGATTTCATGAGCGTGACATACGGCGCGGGCGGCGGCACGAGCAAAAATACCGTCCGCATTGCGCAGCATGTGCAAAACGACCTGGGCGTGACCGCGCTTGCGCATCTGACCTGTGCGTCTTCTACGCGCGAGCAGGTGTCTGCCATGCTCGACGAGCTGCACGCCTGCGGGATCGAAAACATCCTCGCGCTGCGCGGCGATATCCCAAAGGATGCGCAGTTCCCGCTGCCCAATCAGTATACTTATGCGTATCAGCTGATCGAGCAGATCGCCGCGCGCGGCGATTTCTGCATCGGCGCGGCGTGCTATCCCGAGGGGCATACCGAGTGCGAGCATAAGGAGGACGACATCACGCATCTGATCCAAAAGGTCGCATGCGGCGTGGACTTTTTGACCACGCAGATGTTTTTTGATAATAATATCCTCTATAATTTTCTCTATCGCATCCGCGAGCGCGGCGTGACCGTCCCGGTCATCGCGGGCATCATGCCGGTCACGAACGGGCGGCAGATCACGCGCGCCTGCCAGCTTTCCGGCACCTACCTGCCCGCGCGCTTCAAGGCGATCGTGGATAAATTCGGCGACGATCCGGACGCGATGAGTCAGGCGGGCATCGCCTATGCGACCGAGCAGATCATTGATTTGATTGCAAATGGTATAAAACACATTCATATATACTCTATGAATAAACCGGAAGTCGCCGCGGCGATCATGAATAACCTGTCCTGCATCCTGGGCGAGGGGCGGAAATGACGCCGCGCGAGCGCGAAATTTTGCGCTACCTGGGCTATCACGGCGCGCAGCCGCCCGAGGAAGTGATGCAGGCGATCGCGCGGCTTGCGCCGCGCGTGGACGAGGCGACCGCGCCAAAGAGCGTACAGCTCACGCTGCCGCGCGAACAAGTCCCGTGGGAGAACGAGACCGTGTGCCGCGCGCTGTCCGGCTGTGACATCGCGGTGCTGTTCGCGGTCACACTGGGCGCGCAGGTGGATCGGCTGCTGGCGCGCGCCGCGTCGGAGAACATGAGCGACGCGGTGATCCTGCAGGCGGTCGCGACTGCGCGAATCGAGGAAGAATGCGACGCGCTGCAAGCGCGCGCCGCCCGCGCGGCGGGATTATTTGCGCGCCCGCGGGTCAGCCCCGGCTATGGGGATTTTGAGATCGGCGCGCAGGTCCTTTTTACGCGCATGCTCGATACGCCGCGGAAAATCGGGCTGACGCTGACCGACGGGATGATGCTCGCGCCGACGAAATCGGTCACGGCGCTGTTTGGGCTTTGCGCGCAGCGCGAGGCGCATCCGAAGGAAAAATGCGCATGCTGCACAAAGCGCGATTGCGCGTTCCGCGTAACATGAAACGAGAGAACCGGGGGCGTCTGCAAGCGGATGCACCTCGGTTTTTTGCGCGCTCCCCTGCCATAAATTTTACGCGCGCATTGAATTTTGACGGGTTTTATGGTATGTTAATGATAAGAAAAGGCAAGAAATCCGCGGCGCGGCGCGGTGAAATGAGATAGAACAGGAGCGAATGCTGTGAAACACTGGGGCGAGCAGATGATTTTTTTTGATGGCGGAACGGGCAGCCTGCTGTTTGAAGCGGGGCTTGCGCCCGGTGTTGCGCCGGAAACGTGGAATATAGAACACCCGGAGGTGCTTCTGGATATCCATCGGCGCTATTTTGAGGCGGGCGCGGATATCGTGATGGCAAACACGTTCGGCGCAAACCGCCTGAAGCTGGGCGATTGCGGCTATACGCCGGAGCAGGTCATTACCGCCGCGGTGCAGACCGCGCGGCGCGCGGGGCCGGGGCTGGTCGCGCTGGATATCGGGCCGACCGGGAAGCTGCTTGCGCCGCTGGGCGATCTTGATTTTGACGATGCGGTCGATGTGTTTGCCGAAATGGTGCGCGCAGGCGCGGCGGCGGGCGCGGACGTGGTGCATATCGAAACAATGAGCGACCTGTATGAGCTGAAGGCGGCGGTGCTCGCCGCGAAGGAAAACGCGTCGCTCCCCGTGTTTGCAACCGTTGTGTTTGACGAGAAAGGAAAACTGCTCACCGGCGGCAGCATTGCCTGCGTGGTCGCGCTGCTCGAGGGTCTGGGCGTAGACGCGATCGGCATCAACTGCGGGCTGGGCCCGATCCAGATGAAAGAGCTTGTGCGCGAGATGCTCGCGCTGACAAAGCTTCCCGTCATCGTGAACCCGAACGCCGGGCTTCCGCGTGCGGAAAACGGTCAAACCGTGTATGATATCGATGCAGACACTTTCGCGCAGACCATGCGCGACATTGCGGAAATGGGCGCGTGGGCGGTCGGCGGCTGCTGCGGCACAACGCCGGAGCATATCGCAAAAACCGTGGCGCTCTGCCGCGATATCCGCCCGAAGCCGATCGCCGCGCCGCATCGAACCTGGGTTGCGTCCTATGCGCGCGCGGTCGAAATTTCAGACGATCCGGTCATCATCGGCGAGCGTATCAACCCGACCGGGAAAAAGCGCTTCCAGGCGGCGCTGCGCAGCGGCGATATGGATTATATCCTGCGCGAGGGGCTGGCGCAGCAGCAGAGCGGCGCGCATATCCTCGATGTAAACGTCGGGCTGCCGGAGCTGGATGAGCCGAAAACCTTGGTTGAGGTCATGGAGCGCGTGCAGGGCGTGATCGATCTGCCGCTCCAGCTCGACACGTCGGACGCGCAGGCGCTTGCCGCCGCGCTGCGCCGGTATAACGGCAAGGCGATGATCAATTCGGTCAACGGCAAGGAGGAATCGATGCGCGCGGTGTTCCCGCTGGTGCGCAAGTATGGCGGCGTGGTCGTCGGGCTGACGCTGGATGAGGAAGGAATTCCGGACACGGCGGAGGGGCGCTTCCGCGTGGCGGAAAAAATCGTGACCCGCGCGGCGGAATATGGGATCGCGCGCGAGGATATCGTGATCGACGTGCTGTGCATGACGATCTCGTCCGATCCGCAGGGTGCATGTACAACGCTTGCCGCGCTGCGCATGGTCAAAGAGCGGCTCGGCGTGCGGACGATCCTCGGCGTGTCGAATATCTCGTTTGGGCTGCCCCGGCGCGAGATCATCAATGCGAATTTTTATGCCCAGGCGCTTGCCGCCGGGCTGGACGCCGCGATCATTAACCCGAATGCAGACGCGATGCTGCGCAGCTATTATGCGTATCGCGCGCTCGCCGCGAAGGACGCAAATTGCGCGGATTATATCGAAAAATACAGCGGCACGGCGGAGGAGCAGCGCCCGAAAAATGACGGCGCGCTCACGCTTTCCGATGCGATCGAGCATGGCATGCGCGATCCCGCATATGCCGCAGCGCAGGAGCTTTTAAAAAGCTGCGAGCCGCTCTCGGTCATCAATGAGCAGCTCGTCCCCGCGTTAGACCGCGTGGGTCGCGGCTTTGAGGAGGGGCGCGTGTTCCTGCCGCAGCTTCTGATGAGCGCCGAGGCGGCGCGCGCCGCGTTTGACGCGGTGAAAGAGCAGATGGTCGCAACCGGCGGCATGCCCGCGCGCAAGGGGCGCATCGTGCTTGCGACCGTGCAGGGCGATATCCATGATATCGGGAAAAATATTGTGAAGGTGCTTTTAGAAAATTACGGGTTTGACATCCTCGATCTCGGGCGTGACGTCGCGCCGGAGACCGTGGTCGAAACCGCCCGGCGCGAGAAGATCAGGCTGGTCGGGCTGTCTGCGCTTATGACCACGACCGTTCCCGCCATGGCGGAAACGATCCGCCAGCTGCGCGCGCAGTGCCCGGACTGCCGCGTGATGGTCGGCGGCGCGGTGCTGACGCAGGAGTATGCCACGGCGATCGGCGCGGACTTTTATAGCAAGGATGCGATGGGCTCTGTGCATTACGCCGAGCAACTTTTCGGCGGGTAAGCCCATATATTTCATGTATGACCTCCACGGGGCGCGGCAAAGCGTTTGTGCCGCGCCCCGCTGTTTTGGTTAAATGATACGAAAGATGGGAATTTATCTTGACATTTGGTGTAAAAACCACTAAAATAAAACTAGTATGCAAGATTGCATCGTCGGATTGCGCCCGCGCGCATGGCGTCCTTTGCGCCGCGCCGGGGCATGAAGGTGTTTTTATCCGGTCCCGTTTCCCATTGCGCGGAGGCGGGCGGATCCCTTGCAGCGCATGGGTAAGGGGTCTTTTTGGGACACTGAGACGCCGGTGAGCATTTCAACAACGGGAAAATTCCTGTGAGTGATAGAAAATCGAACATAACAGGCTGATTTTGATTATCTTACAATAATTTGAACGAATGGAAGCCCTCTGAGCGATCGTCAGTGCCTCCTCTATTAAAATTTTTCAGGAGGTGCACGAAGAGAAGAATGGATATTGTTATTTGGAGTATTGCCGCCGCCGTTGCGGTCGTGTTGATCATCGCCGCCTTTTTCATGGGTGTGGGGTATCGCAAGAAAATTGCGGAAAAGCAGATCGGCAGTGCGGAGGATGAGGCGAAGCGAATTATTAACGACGCGATCAAAGCGTCAGAAAACAAGAAGCGCGAGGCGCTGATCGAAACAAAAGAAGAAATCCATAAAAATCGAACGGAGTTTGACCGCGAGATGAAGGAGCGGCGCAGCGAGGTGCAAAAGCAGGAGCGCCGCATTACGCAGAAGGAAGAAACGCTCGATAAAAAATACGATGCGCTTGAGAAAAAAGAAGCGCAGCTTGCCGCAAAAATCGCGCAGAACGATAAAGTTGCCGAGGAGGTCGCGCTGTTAAAGCGCAGCCAGCTTGAGATGCTTGAAAAAATCTCGGGCTATACGGCGGAGGAAGCGAAGCGCGATATGGTCGCAAATCTTGAGTCTGAGCTGCGGCATGAATACGCGATGCGTACCAAGGAGATCGAAAACCAGTATAAAGAAGAGGCAGACGCGAAGGCGCGCGAGCTGATCTCGCTTGCCATTCAAAAATGCGCGGCGGATCACGTCGCGGAGGCGACGGTTTCGGTCGTTCCGCTGCCGAATGACGATATGAAGGGCCGCATTATCGGGCGCGAGGGCCGCAATATCCGCACGCTCGAAACGCTGACCGGCGTGGATCTGATCATCGACGATACGCCGGAGGCGATCACGCTTTCAAGCTTTGACCCGGTGCGCCGCGAGATCGCGCGTATCGCGCTGGAAAAGCTGATTGTTGACGGGCGCATCCACCCTGCCCGTATTGAGGAAATGGTGGAGAAAGCGCGCCGCGAGGTGGAAACCACGATCAAGCAGGAGGGCGAGCGCGCCACATTTGAAACCGGCGTGCATGGCTTGAATCCTGAGATCATCCGCCTGCTCGGTCGGCTGCGTTATCGCACGAGCTATGGGCAAAACGTGCTCATGCATTCGATCGAGGTCTCGCACGTGGCGGGGCTGCTTGCGGCGGAGCTTGGCGTGGACGTCATGCTCGCAAAGCGCGCGGGTCTGCTGCATGATATCGGCAAGGCGGTCGACCATGAGGTCGAGGGCTCGCATATCTCCATCGGCGTTGATATCGCGAAAAAGTATAAGGAAAGCCCCGAGGTCATTCACGCGATCGAGGCGCACCATGGCGACGTGGAGGCGAAAACCGTTGTCGCATGTCTTGTTCAGGCGGCAGACGCGATTTCCGCGGCGCGACCGGGCGCACGGCGTGAAAACCTTGAAAATTACATCAAGCGGCTGGAGAAGCTGGAAGAGATCGCAAATATTTTCCCGGGCGTCGAGCGGTCTTACGCGATCCAGGCGGGGCGCGAGATCCGCATTATCGTCAAGCCGGATGAGGTCAACGATGATGAGATGATCCTGCTCTCGCGCGAGCTTGCGAAGAAGGTCGAGGATGAGCTGGACTATCCGGGTCAGATCAAGATCCACCTGATCCGCGAAACGCGCGCGATCGAATTTGCAAAATAAAAAGCATGAGGGTGCAGAAGGGACAGGCTGGCGGAGGCGCTCGCCTTCCCTGCGGCGCCCTCTTTCCTTTCCACGCGCCGGGCTCGTGCGAAGGCGTATCCGTTCCGCGCGCCTTGCGGAACGTTTCGCCGCATGTGCGGGCGCGTTTGCCCGGACGTGCGCCATCCCCCGGCAGCTTTCGCGCACATAAAAAATGAAAACGCCGCGCGCGGCGGATGACATACGCATCTTTGAGGAGGCTTTCACTTGAATATTTTAGCAATCGGCGATGTGGTCGGCGAGATCGGCGTTTCTGCGCTTGAGCGCAACCTGCGCCGCATCAAGCAGGAAAATGAGGTCGATTTCACCGTGGTGAACGGCGAAAACGCCGCAGGCGTGGGCATCACGTCATCGCTTGCGCACCGGCTCTATACCGCCGGCGCAGACGTGATCACGCTGGGCAACCACGTTTGGGGCAAGCGCGAGATCGCGCGCTTTTTGGATGAAGACGGATATATTTTGCGCCCGGCGAACCTGGCGGATCTTGCGCCCGGCCGCGGCCACGGCATTTTTCATGTCAAAAGCAAGATGATCTGCGTGATCAATCTGATCGGTCGCTGCGGGATGGATTTCGGACCGGATAATCCGTTTAGCTGCGTGTCGCGCCTGCTGCGCGAGACCGCGCGCCTCGCGGATTTCACCGTGATCGATTTTCATGCGGGCGCAACGAGCGAGAAGATCGCCATGGCGTATCACGTCGATGGAAAGGTCTCTGCCCTTTGGGGCACGCATACGCATGTGCAAACCGCGGATGAATGCATATTCCCCGGCGGGCTGGGCTATGTGACCGATATCGGCATGACCGGGCCGATCCATTCCGTGCTCGGCGTGCGGCCAGAGCAGTCGCTGAAAATGTTCCGCGGCGAGGTCCCCGTGCGGTTTGAAACCGCGTCCGGTCCGTGCCGAATCTGCGGCGCGGTCTTCCGGCTGGACGATCAGGATTTCCGCTGCCAAAGCGTCCGCCGCATTCAATTTACGCAGGAGTGAGCGCTATGATCAAAATCATCCACGCGGCGGATCTGCATCTCGACAGTGCCTTCGCCGCACTTACGCCGCAGCAGGCGCGCGAGCGCCGCGCCCATCAGCGCCAGCTCGTGCGCGACCTGGTCGAGCTGGGCAATGAAGAGCAGGTCGATCTCATCCTGCTCGCGGGCGATTTGTTTGACGGCGAGAACGCTTATTATGAAACCGCCGAAGCGCTGAGCGACGCGTTTTCCAAAAGCCGCGCGCGTATCTTTATCGCACCCGGAAATCATGACCCTTACAGCGCGGATTCGCCTTATCGCTCGGTGCGCTTTTCTGAAAACGTCCACCTGTTTCGCGCGCAAACGATCGAGCGCGTGCCGCTGCCGCAGCTTGGCTGCGTGGTATACGGCGCAGGATTTGTAACGCCCGCGTGCGCCACGCCGCTGCTTGCGCATTTTTGCGCGCACGATGATGCGCTGTCGCTGATGGTGCTGCATGGCGAGGTCGGCAACCCCGCCTCGACCTATAACCCGATCTCGGAGCAGCAGATCGGCGCGAGCGGGCTGGATTACCTCGCGCTCGGACATGTGCATAGCGCGAGCGGGCTGCTGCGCGCAGGAGAAACGGTCTATGCCTATCCCGGCACACCGGAGGGTCGCGGCTTCGACGAAACCGGCGAAAAAGGCATTTTGATCGGCACGGTCGCGCCCGGCGCGATCGACCTGAAATTCCGTAAAATCTCGCCATATAGCTATACGGAGCGTATTATCAATATAGAAGAATCCGATTTGGATAGTATTTTGCAGCAAATTCCGGCGGATTGCACGCATGAGGTGTGCCGCATGATTTTGCAGGGCGCGTGTGCCGCGCCGGATCTCGCCGCGTGGGAGCAGGCGCTTGCCGGGCGGTTTTATTCGCTGCGCCTGATCGACCGGACGCATGCGCCGCGCGATATTTGGGCGGCGGTTGAGGAAGAGAGCGTGAAGGGCATGTTCCTGCGGAGGCTGCGCGCCATGATGGAAACGGCGGACGAAGAGACGCGGCAAGTGCTGGCGCGCGCTGCGGCGTTTGGCGTTGCCGCGCTGGAAAATCGGGAGGACGTGCGATGAGAATTGAAAAAATGCACGCGACCTTTGGCAAGCTGCGAGAGCAAACACTCACGCTGGCGCCCGGAATGAACGTGATCTGCGGCGGAAACGAAAGCGGAAAATCGACCTGGAGCGCGTTTCTGCGCGTCATGCTGTATGGCGTGTCCACGCGCGAAAAAAGCAAAACCGGGTTTCTCGCGGATAAAGAAAAATATGCGCCGTGGTCGGGCGAGCCGATGTATGGAAAAATTGAGTTCACCTGGCAGGGCAGGCGCTGCGTGTTGGAGCGCCGCAGTGGGCGCGGCGGCGTGCTGCAAAAGGCGCAGATCTCCGACCGGGACACCGGCGAGGTGCTGGATATTCCAGAGCCGGTGGGCGATACGCTGCTTGGCGTGCGGCGCGAGGTGTTTGAGCGCAGCGCATTTATCGCGCAGGCGCAGCTTCCGCTCAGCGGCGACAAAACCGGCGAGCTGGAGCGGCGGATCACCGCGCTTTCCACCACGGGCGAGGAGGACCTTTCGCAAAAGCTGGTGCTTGACCGGCTGAAAAAATGGCAGAATGCGATCCAGTACAATCAGCGAGGCGCGCTGCCGGAGCATCTTGCACGGCGTGAGCTGGTGCGCAAAAATCTGGAGGATGCGCGCGCAGACGCGCACGCGCTCACGCGGCATCATGCGGAGATCGAGCGCCTGCGCGAGGAAGAATCTGCCGCCGCTGCCGCCATGACTGCGGCGAAGGCGCAGGCGGCGCGCGCGGAGCTTGCCTATTTGGATGAGACAGAGCGCGCGGTCGAGCAGTGCGAAGCGCAGCTGCGCGCGCTGGTGGCGGCGCGCCCGCTCTCTGAGGAACAGCGCGTGCAAATCGCTGAAAAACAAAAACAATTTGAAGAATCCGATATAAAATATACAGAATGTAGCGAAAAACTGCAAAAAATGCGGGCGGAATTGGCGGCGTGTCCCCCCTGCCCCACCGGGATGCAGCGGCAGCTTTTGATCGCGCTCGCCTGCGCCGCTGCGGTGTTTGCGGGGGTCGCGTTTTTCCGCATATGGGTCGCGGCGCTTGCGGCGATCGCGGCGTTTGGGCTGAGCGTTTGGCTGCTTGACCGCGCGCATTGCGCGAAATGCGGGGTGAAAAACCGGCGCGCGCTGCGCGAAAAGGCGGAAGAGCGCGAGCGGCTTGCGCAGCATGTCGCGCTTGGCGAGGAGGAGCTTGCGCAGGCGGCGGAGCTGCGCGCGCAGCAGGAGGAGCTGCTGTGTTCTGTGCTGCGGATGCTTCGCGAGGATTACTGCGCGGAGGATGCGGCGGCGATCCTGCGCGACGATGCGCTGCATGTGCAGGAGATCGAGGCGGCGCGCACGCAGCTGTCACATGCGCGCGTTCGCGCGGAGACCGCGCAGCACGGGCGTGACCGGGAGGCGCTCTCCCGCATAGCAGCACAGTCGGCGGAGACCGCGCCCGGACGGAGCGCGGAACAGCTCGCCGCGCAAATTGAAGAAAGCCGCCGGGCGCGCGCATATCACGAGGCGCAGAGCGCGGCATTGCAGGCGCGCATCGCCGGGCGCGGGGAGCTTGGCGCGCTGGAGACCGAGGCGCGCGAACTGGATGAGCAGATCGCGGCGCTGCGCGTGGATCAAAGGGCGCTTTCCGCCGCGATCGACACGCTCGGCGCGATCCAGGCGGAGATGCAGCGCAAATTCGCCCCGGCGCTGGAGCGCCGCGCGGGCAAATTGTTTCACCGATTTACCGGCGGGCATTTTGAGATCGTGCAAATACAGGACGGGCAGATGAATCTGGCGGTTGCAGAGCGCGACGCCGCCCCGCCGCGCAGCGTGCTCACCCTGTCGCAGGGGACGCTGGACGAGCTGTATCTCGCGGTGCGGCTTGCGCTGTGCGAGCAGATTCTGCCCGAGGATGCGCCAATTTTTCTGGACGATGCGCTCGTGAATTTTGACGATACGCGCATGCGCGCGGCGCTTACCGTGCTTTTCGAGCTTGCGGAGCGGCGGCAGATCCTGCTGTTTAGCTGCCACGCGCGCGAGGCGGAGGTTGCGCGCCAAAGCGGCATCGCGCAGCAAACGCTTTGAAAGATGCGTTGCGCGCAATAAAAATATGCGCTTGCTATTGAGTTTTTCGGGAAGATGTAATAAAATAAGTAGAGATGCTTTGAGAAAAGGAGGATCGTCATGACCATTCAAAACGATAAAGGCCTTATTGATATATCCAATGAAGTGTTTACGGTTATTTCCGGGCGCGCCGCGATGAATTGTTTCGGCGTGAAGGGTATGGCGCAGCGCAGCATGAAGGACGGGATCGTCAGTCTGCTGAAAAAAGAGAATATTTCGCGCGGCGTGAAGGTTTCCTTTGAGGAGGGGCGCGTTGCAATTGAGATCCATATCGTGGTGGAGCACGGCGTGAATATCACCGCGGTGTGCCAGTCGATCATGACGGAGGTCCGCTATATTGTTGAAAGGCTGACCCGAGTCAAGGTCAAATGCGTGAACGTTTGCGTTGACTCGATCATGGTCGACTAATCGGGGGTGCAGGTCTTGAAAAAAACGATAACCGCCGGGGATTTTAAACAAATCGTTCTGTTTGCATCTGCGGCGATCGAAAAAAACCGGCAAACGCTCAACGAACTCAACGTGTTTCCGGTACCGGACGGTGATACGGGCGTCAACATGTCGCTGACGATGAAATCCGCGGCGGCGGCGTTGCGCGCGCTTGAGCCGGAAACTGTGGGGCAGGCGGCGGAGGCGACCGCATCGGCGCTGCTGCGCGGCGCGCGCGGAAATTCCGGGGTTATTTTATCGCTCCTGTTCCGCGGGATCGCGAAATACAGCGCAAATTTTAAAGAATTAAACGCAATTACGTTTGCCACCGCGCTGGAAAGCGGCGTGGAAGCGGCATATCGCGCGGTCATGAAGCCCGCGGAGGGGACGATTCTTTCGGTCTCGCGCCGCGCGGCGGAGCGGGCGCGCACAGTGTCCGCCGGCACGGAGGACATCCTCGTCCTGCTTGAAAAAACGATCGCCGAGGCGGAGGCCGCACTCGCCGATACCACAGAGCAGAACCCGGTTTTGAAAAAGGCGGGCGTTGTGGACGCGGGCGGCAAGGGCTGGGTTCTTGTGCTGGAAGCGATGTATGACGCGCTGTCCGGCAAGGAGCTGGTCGAGGCCGAGGAAGAAAGCGCCCCGGCGGCTGGCGCGTCGTTTGCGCAGGAGGATGCGGACATCACGTTTACCTACTGCACGGAGTATATCATCACGATGAGCCGCGAGGGCAAAAAGATCGGCGCGGCGCGGCTGCGCGCGTTGCTCGAATCGATCGGAGATTGCGTCGTGGTTGTGGATGATGATGAGATCATTAAGGTGCATGTGCATACCAATCAGCCGGATAAGGCGCTCAATGAGGCGCTGAAATATGGCGATCTCATCAATATTAAAATTGAAAACATGCGTGAGCAGCATACGCAGAAGGTCATTTCTGAGGAAAACCGCGCGAGCGTGCGCAAGTCGGTCGCGCCGGAGAAGAAGTATGGCTTTGTTGCGGTCGGCGTGGGCGAGGGCGTGCGCGGCGTGTTCACGGATCTCGGCGTAGATCAGCTTGTCGAAGGCGGGCAGACGATGAACCCCTCCACGCAGGATATCCTTGCCGCGATCGATCAGACCCCGGCCGAGGTCATATTTGTCTTCCCGAACAATAAAAATATTATTATGGCGGCGCAGCAGACGGTCGATCTGTCGGATAAGCAGGTCGTCGTGATCCCAACGCGCTCGATGCCGCAGGGCATCTCCGCCCTGCTGGCGTTTGATCAGGATGCTACGGTCGAGGCGAATATCGAGGCGCTTTCCGCCGCGGCAAGCCGCGTGAAGACCGGCTCGATCACATACGCCGCGCGCGATTCCGAGTTTGATGGGCATGCCATCGCAAGCGGAGAGTATCTCGCGCTCAACGAGAGCAAGCTCTCATCGAATGGGACGGAGCTTTCTGCCGTTGCGTCGAAGCTGCTTGACCAGATGCAGGTGAGCGATTGCGGATTTATCACGATCTTTTACGGCGAGGGCGTGACCGAGCAGGACGCGGCGGTAGTCGAAGCGATTTGTAAGGAAAAAGCGCCGAATGCCGAGGTCATGCTGCTGGATGGCGGGCAGCCGGTGTATTATTACATCATTTCGGCGGAATAACAACAAAAAAACAGCACAGCCCTGCGCCGGATTCGCGCGGGGCTGTTTTGTATTTAGAAAAATTTGGAATAGACGTGGAAAAAGCGCCGCAAAGCTGGTATAATAGGCTTGATAGGCGCCGGGTCAAATATACAGCCCGCGAATATTTGCGTCAAACTGCTTGCAGCGCAAGAGGATCAGGACTTCCTCCCCTGCGGCGATCGCCGCGAGCGCGCCGGCCGGGCGTGGCATGTGCGGCAGCCAGTAGCCCGCGCAAAACAGCGCCGCGCCGCACAGTTTGTTCATTCGCGTGTGCAGCGCGCAAAATCGATGAAAGCGAAAAAGCCGATCCCATAGGCGCAAGGCTTGCAGGCGGCGATCCCGCCCGCAGCCGCAAAGCCCCAGAACGGGAGCTGCGCCAGCGCATCTGCAAATGCGCAGAGCGCCGCGAGAAGAAAAATAAAATCTGCCGCGCTGTCAAGCGCCGCGCCGAACCGACTTGCCGTGCCGCAGTGCCGCGCGAGTGCGCCGTTTGCGATATCGATTGCGCCGCAATAGGTGTAGAGAATATAAAACGCCGCGTTTCCGACCGCGGCGGGCAAGCATAGCGCCGCCGCGATGCGGCTGACCGTGAGAAGATGGGCGGTATATCGCCAAAAAATCCCTTCATTTAAAAAAATTGCGTGCGAAAGGGGCTGAGCCTGTGGAAAAAGAGCTGCTGCAAAGCGTGCGCGTGCTGCGCGGAATGGGCGAAAAGCGCGCAAAAAGCATGGAAAAGCTGGAAATTCGCACGTTATTTGACCTCATTTCATACTTTCCGCGCGATTATGAGGACCGCACGCAGATCAAAAAAATCTCTGCGCTCACTCCGGACGAGGCGGCTTGTGTCTGCGCGACCGTTCTTACGCCGCCCGAGCTGCGGCATATTCGGCGCGGCATGGACATTACGCAGGTGCGCGCCGGCGACGAGAGCGGCACGATCACGCTCACTTTTTTTAACCAAAACTACATAAAAACCGCGCTTTTACCCGGCGAAACCTATGTGTTTTACGGCAAACCGGTCAAAAACGCATGGGGGATCGCGCTGCAAAATCCGGAGTTTGAGCATGAGGGCGAGCGCCGCAAAACCGGGCGCATTGTGCCGGTGTATGGGCTGACGGCGGGGATCTCGCAAAATATGCTCGCGATGTATGTCCGCGATGCGCTCGCCCGCGCGCTTCCGCTGCTTGTCGACCCGATCCCGGAGCAGTATCGCGTGCGCGCAGAGCTTGCGCACCAGCGGTTTGCCTATCGAAATATTCATTACCCGGCAAATGCAAATGCGCTCGCCGTGGCGCGCCGCCGCCTGATTTTTGAAGAGCTTTTGATCTTCTCGATCGGGCTGGAGCGCCTGCGCCGCCGCCGCGCGCCGCTTTCCGGCATCGCGATGGAGCCGGTATCGCTTGCGCCGTTTTATGAGGCGCTCCCCTTCCGGCTGACCGGGGCGCAGACGCGCGCCATCGAGGATGCACTGCGCGACATGTGCGCCGCGCGCCCGATGAATCGGCTCGTACAGGGCGACGTTGGCTCGGGGAAAACAATGGTTGCGGCCGCGTGCGCGTATTTTACCGCGCAAAACGGATATCAAACCGCGCTGATGGCGCCGACGGAAATTTTAGCGGCGCAGCACATGGAAACGCTCGCCCCCCTGCTCGAGCGGCTTGGTCTGCGGCTTGCACTGCTACTCGGCAGTACGCCTGCGGCGAAAAAACGCGCGATCAAGGCGGCGCTTGCGGCGGGCGAGATCGATATTGTGATCGGCACGCATGCCCTGCTCAGCGAGGACGTTGCGTTTCATAAGCTCGGGCTGGTCATCACCGATGAGCAGCATCGCTTCGGCGTGTCGCAACGCGCGCGCCTGACCGCGAAGGGCGCCCATCCGCACCTGCTCGTCATGTCGGCAACGCCGATCCCGCGGACGCTCGCTTTGATTTTATACGGCGATCTCGACGTGTCGATCATCGATGAGCTGCCGCCTGGGCGGCAGACGATCCGTACGGTCACAGTGAGTGAGCGCAAGCGCAAAGCGGCCTATAGCTTCATGGCGGGCGAGCTGCAAAAGGGGCGGCAGATCTATATCGTCTGCCCGCTTGTACAGGAAAATGAGGCGCTGGATATCAAATCCGCCGAGGAATATGCCGCCCGCCTTGCGCGCGAGGTGTTTCCGAGCGTGCGCGTGGCTGTGCTGCATGGAAAAATGAAGCCGCGCGAGAAAGAGGCGGTCATGCATGCATTTGCGGAAAATGAGATCCAGATCCTGGTGGCGACCACGGTGATCGAGGTCGGGGTCAATGTTCCGAACGCAACGGTCATGGCGGTGGAAAACGCAGAGCGCTTTGGTCTTTCGCAGCTGCATCAGCTGCGCGGACGCGTGGGGCGCGGGAAGCATCAGTCGTATTGCCTGCTGTTTTCCGATGCGCGCGGCGAGGTGGCGCGCGAGCGGCTGTCCGTGCTGTGCCAAACCAACGACGGATTCCGCATTTCTGAGGAGGATCTGCGCTTGCGCGGACCGGGCGATTTTTTCGGCACGAAGCAGCATGGCGTGCCCGAGCTGCGCGTCGCGGATCTCGCGCGGGACTTATCCATTCTGCGCGAGGCGCAGACCGCAGCGGCTGAAATACTAAATGGCGACCCGTCGCTCGATCGCCCGGAGCATGCCGAGCTGGCGGAGCGCACCGAGCTGCTGTTTCGCCGCGATATTTATGGCGATATTTTTAATTAAGCAGAAACAGACACGCACAAATCTGTGCGTGTCTGTTGTTTTAATGGAGTTTGCCCGCCGATGCTATTTGAGCGGAGCATCGTCCTGCTCCTCCAGTGCGCGGAGCTTCTTTTCCATCCGGTCAAGCTGCACGCGCAGCGCGCACAGCTCCTGCGCGATCGGGTCTGGAATATGCACCTGATCCAGGTCAATCGCGTCCTCGCGCTTGCCGCCGCGCCGCACCACGCGCGCGGGCACGCCGACCGCGGTGCAATCCGGCGGGATCTCCTCAAGCACCACGGCGTTTGCCGCGATTTTCACGTTATCGCCCACGCGGAACGGACCGAGCACGCGCGCACCCGCGCCGACCATCACATTGTTGCCAAGCGTGGGGTGGCGCTTCCCGGTGTCCTTGCCCGTGCCGCCGAGCGTGACGCCCTGATAGATCGTGCAATAGTCGCCGATCTCCGTCGTCTCGCCGATGACCACGCCGGAGCCATGGTCGATAAACAGTCCCCGCCCGATTTTTGCCGCGGGATGGATCTCCACCCCGGTGAAGAATCGGTTAAGCTGCGAGAAAAACCGCGCGAGAAACAGAAGATGATGGCGGTATAAAAAATGCGAAAATCGATGCCAAATCAGCGCATGCACGCCGGAATAGAGCAGAAAAATCTCAAATGTGCTGCGCGCAGCCGGGTCGCGCGCCTTGATCGCGCGCAGATCCTCCCGCAATGTTCGAAACAACCGCCCTCACCTCGCTTTCATAATGCCGCCGCCCAGCAGCCGCCCGTTTTGATAAAGCACCACGGATTGCCCGGGCGCCGCCGCCCGCTGCTCCTCGCGGAACAGCACGCGCATCGTGTCGCCCGAAAGCTCCACCGTTGCCGCCGCCGCGCGGCCGTTATAGCGAATTTTCGCTTCGCAGTCAAACCGGCTCGGCGGCGCGTGATCGCTTAAAAATGTAAGGTCAGAGGCAAACACCTCGCGCGTATTTTGCGCGCCCTCCGTCCCTAAAATCACGGCGTTTTGCGCCGCGTCAAGCCGCGCCACATAAAGCCGCTCGCCATACGGGATATTCAGCCCGCGGCGCTGACCGACCGTGTAATGGATCAGCCCGCGATGCCGCCCGAGCACCGTGCCGTCCGGTCCGATGAAATCGCCCGGCGCGCTGACCTCCCCGGTCGCGCGCTCGATATACGCGGCATAATCATGGTCGGGGATAAAGCAGATCTCCTGACTGTCCTTTTTCTCCGCGACCGAAAGCCCAAGCTCCTGCGCGATCGCGCGCACCGCGGGCTTTGCAAGCGCCGCGAGCGGAAACCGCGCGCGCCGAAGCTGCGCCTGCGTCAGCCGATAGAGCGCATAGGTCTGATCCTTCTCCGCGCAAGCGGCGGGCGCGAGGTAATATTCCCCGGTCGCCTCGTCGAAGCCGCGCGTGACGTAATGCCCGGTCGCAACCGCCGTGCAGCCCAGCTCATCCGCCAGCGCGAGCATCGCGCCGAACTTGATGTGATAATTGCACCACACGCAAGGGTTCGGCGTGCGCGCCGCGCGGTACTCTGAAATAAAATTATCGATAACATATTGTTGAAAAACGCTCGATTGATCCGAAACGTAGTGAGGAATGCCGAGCGTTTGGCAAACGCGGCGCGCATCGTCCGCCGCCCCGCCGCATGCGTCATGCAGCTGAAGCGTCACGCCGATCACGTCGTGCTCCTTCGCCAAAAGGCAGGCGGTGACCGAGCTGTCCACACCGCCGCTCATCCCGACGAGTATGCGCTCTCTCATGTTCACCCCTCCTTATTTCATACGATATTGCTATGATACACTATTTTGCGCGGGATTGCAATGGATTTTTATTTCGTGCGGGCTGGCGGTCAACACCTCGTGCCCGGTATCCGTGACAAGCACGGTGTCCTCAATGCGCACGCCGCCGAGCTGCGGCACGTAAAGCCCCGGCTCGATCGTGATGACCATGCCGGGCGCAAGCGCAAGCTCAGAAGTGGCGGAGACGCTCGGTGCCTCGTGGATCGCAAGCCCCACGCCATGCCCCAGACTGTGCTGGATATACGCATCCATCCCGCGCGCGGCAAACAGCTTGCGCTGCAAGGTGTCCAGATCCCGCGCGGCGATGCCGGGGCGCACGGCGGACACGCATTCGCGCTGCACCTCCATGACCGCGTTCCATAGCTCGTGCTGCCGCTTCGGAATCTCGCCCAGCCAGAGCGTGCGCGTGATGTCAGACAGATAGCCGCCCGAGCATGCGCCGAAATCGATCGTGATCATTTCGCCCTCTTGCACGGGCTTATCCGTCGGCGCGCCGTGCGGCAGAGCGCCGCGCACGCCGGAGGCGACGATCGTTTCAAACGCCACGCGCTCGCTGCCGCGCCGTGCCATGAAAAACTCAAGCTGCGCCGCGATCTCGCGCTCGGTCATGCCGGGACGCAGCATGGGAATCAGATCCGCAAGCGCCTGGTCGGCAATGCGCACCGCGCGCCGGATACAGGCAAGCTCCTGCGCATCCTTGCGCGCGCGGGCATACAGCCCGAAATCGCGCTGCGGAACCCACTCGATCTGCGGCGTGCAGGCGCGCAGCTCGCCAATTTCATAGTCTGTGATCCGCATCGTTTCATAGCCGACGCGCACGACCGCAAGCTCGCTCAGCGTCTCGCAGATCAGCTCGCGCATCGGGCGCGGGCGCGAGACCAGCCGAAACCCCGGCGCTTCCTGCCGCGCCTGCTCGGTGTAGCGCCCGTCTGTGATCAAAACCGCGTCCTGCTGCGTGATCACCAAATGACAATTGCTTCCGGAAAAGCCGGAAAAATAGCGGTATGATTCATATGCGCCGCAGAGCATCGCGTCCAGTCCCTTCGCGGCAAGCTCCTGCCGCAGCGCATGCAGCCGGTGATCCATCCCCCAAAAGCCCCCTATCGTTTCATCAGCGTGAGCACGCGGTCAAGAAAGACCGCAGACTCCGCGCGCAGCGCGTTCCCCTTCGGGTTCGCCCGCTTCCGGTTATCGCCTTCAACCAGCCCGTTGCCGCACAGCGTGGCGATCGCCTGCTGCGCAAAGGGCGAAATATCCGCCTGATCGGAGAATTGCGCAAGCGCAGAAAGCGGCGATTCCGCCGTGAGATAGCCGTATTGCTTCAGCACGCGCCAGGTGAGCGTGAACATTTCCTCGCGCGTAATATTGCGCTCCGGCGCAAATTGCGTGTCGCTGATCCCGCGCGCGATGCCAAGCCGCTTCGCGGTGGCCAGCTCGTTATAATAATATGCGCCCTGCGGCACGTCAGAGAACTGATCCGCCGGGTTCGTATCGACCGGGATGCCCATCATCCGCACGAGCATCAGCATGAAATCCGCGCGTTTCACCGTTTTGCCGGGCGCGAACGCGCTGTCGCTGACGCCGCGGATCACGCCCGCGTCAAACAGGCGATACACCGCCTCCTTCGCCCAGCGATGCGTGCCCATATCCTTGAATTTTTCAAACACTTCCGGCTCCGGTCCGTCGATCGTAACTGCAATTTTCTTGGAAACGCCGCCGTAGCTGACCGTGATCGTGCCGGTCGCGGCGGCGCGGTTTGCGGTGAACTCGCCCGGCGCGGTAAATGTGCCGATATCGCCGTCCACGCTCCAGGTGAGCAGGTCGTTTGTAAACTGCACCGCGTCGCTGCCGCGCGCGAGCGAAACAGAGATCTTCTGCTTGGCGTTCGCCTTGATCGTAAGCGACGTTGCGCCGCCGATCGCGATAATGCTGTCCACCGCCTCAACGGTCGCCGTGCCGGTCGCGCTGCCGCTGCCCGCGTGGATGATCGCCGCGCCCGCGGCGGTCGGCTGATAAACGCCTGTTTCAGAAAGCGTGCCGGTCGCGCTCTCCATCCACCAGGTCAGACCGGACGGGACCGCATAGGAAAGCAGGTTTGCGTCCATCGCGCCGGTCACGGAGAAGGAATAGCGCCCGCCGACCAGCACCTTTTGCCCGGAGGGCGAGAGCAGAAGCCGCGACGGCGCGCTGACCGGCGCGGTATTTACCAGCAGCGCACCGTTTGCCACGGCGCGCGCCCCGCCGTCCGCCGAGCGGTTGATCATTTTCGCGTCCATCGCGCCCAGGTTGCGCAGCACAAAGGTGGTTGAGCCGCCGCCATCCAGATTCAGCGCGGAGGAGCAGCCCAGGTCGCGCATGATCGTGCCCGCCTGCTTATACGTCGCGCCGACCGAATAGCCGCTTAAACGCCCGTCAATCGTGTAAAAAACAACCTTACCGTCCGGCTTCACGCCGATCACCGTGCGCGGCGCGCGCTCTGAGCCGGAAACGTTTTGCACCGCGCCGTCCTTGAGCAGGACATAGTTGCCCGCGATCGCGAATTTCACATCGGACCAGAAATCGTTAAACGAAAGCTCCACCGTGACCTCCTGCCCGACCGTGAGCGCGGAAAGCGTGGGCTTATAGCTGCCGACCGCGGAAAGCACCATCTTGCCCGCCGGGATCTTTGTGTCGCCCACGCCGCCGGTTTTGGAAACAACGCGCAGCACGATGTTCTCGCCATGCCGCAGCGCGCCGGACACCACGTCGCACACGACCTCCACGCTCTCCGCCTTGGCTTTCGTGGAGCTTGCGAACTTGTCGTTATAAAGAATGATGCTGTTTTCGTCCTGATGGCGGTTATTGATGCCGGTGAGATGGGTCTTTTGGTCGCCGATATGCAGGATCTTGTTCATGATCGTGCCGTGCGAGACGACAAACGCCGTGCCGTCATTTTTAATGCCGAACGCGGCGGAATACTGCGGCGGGGAGCTTAACAGTTCGCCTTCGTCCATAAAAATGCCGAACGGAACGCCCTGACCGAAGTTGAAATAATCGCCGTTGATACCGGCGACCACCTGCCCCTGCCCTTTTTTATTGAAATCCGCCGCCATGGCAGGCACGGTCTGCGTGCCGTTGACCGTGCCGCCGCTCATGCCGGCGCGCAGCGCAAGCATCGGGTTCTTCGGGTCAAACTCGATCGAATGGATCTTCTGCGGACCGATGGGCGAGGAGATATCCAGCGTGCGATACAGCGCGCCGGGCGCGACCGTCACCTCGGCGGAGCTTTTGATGCTGCCCCAGGTCCAATGCACGCCGTCAAGCGCGGCAAGACCCGGCGCGGCAAGCGATGCGGTTATGATGAGCGCGAGCAGAAGCGCCCGCAGGCGAATGTTATGTTTCATGCGATATCCTTTCTCTGGGGAAACGCCATGTGGCGATGCTTCCTTAAAGTTCTCGGTAAATAGGCTGACTGCCACAGGGGTTCCCTGTGGCAGCAATGTGTGTATGACAAAATTCCCGGATGCGCTGCCGTGAGCCCGCGCCGCTGCGGATTTATTCATCGCGGCCGCAGCATTTTTTATATTTCAGCCCGCTGCCGCAGGGGCAGGGGTCGTTGCGCCCCGGCTTCTTCGCTTTTTTCACCGGCGTTTTCTTAAGCGTTTCATCGCCGCCTGCGCTTTCGCCCGTGATTTTCGCCACGCGCTCGCGCTTCGGCGCATCGCCCTGAATGCGCACCGTGAAGATCATGCGCACGGTCTGCTCGCAAATCGAGGCAACCATCTCTTCAAACATCTCGAAGCCCTGGTTTTTATATTCATCCACCGGGTTGCGCTGCGCATATGCGTTTAAGCCCACGCCCTGGCGCAGCTCATGCATCGCGTCGATATGGTTCATCCAATGCTCATCCACTGTGCGCAGCAGGACCACGCGCTCGACCTCGCGCATCACGGCGGGCGTAAGCTCCGCCTCGCGCGCGGCATAGACCTTCTCCGCAAGCTCGATCAGCTCTTCAGACAGCTGATCCACGTCATAATCCCATTCGTTTAATTGCTCGACCGAATAGTTCAGATCCGTCGGCTTCAGGAAAATGCCCACATATTTATCGCGCACCTGATCGAGGTGATAGCGCTGCACCAGCTTCTCCGGCGCAACGATCTCCTGCACGGCGGCGGTGATCGAATCGCGGATCATCTTATGGATCGCGGCGGTCACATCCTCGCCGTCTAGCACCTGCTTGCGCTGCTTATAAATGATCTCGCGCTGCTGATTCATCACATCGTCATATTCGAGCACGCTTTTACGCACCGCGAAGTTCTTCGATTCCACGCGCTTCTGCGCCGATTCGATCGCATTCGTCAGCATTTTCTGCTCGATCGGGGTATCCTCGTCCAGCCCGAGGTTTTCCATCATGCCCATGATCCGCTCAGAGCCGAACAGGCGCATGATATCGTCCTCCAACGAGAGGAAGAAGCGGCTTGCGCCCGGGTCGCCCTGACGACCCGCGCGTCCGCGCAGCTGGTTATCGATTCGGCGTGATTCATGCCGCTCGGTACCGATGATGAACAGACCGCCCGCGGCGCGCACCTTCTCGCCCTCCGCATCGGTCACAAGCTTATGCTTTTGATACAGCTCGCGGTATTGCGCGCGCGCAGCCAGAATTTCGGGATCGTCGGTCGGCGCGCTGCCGCCCGCGTCTACGATCAGGTTTTCGTCCATACCGGCGCGGCGCAGGTCGCTTTTTGCCATATACTCCGCGTTGCCGCCGAGCATGATATCCGTACCGCGGCCCGCCATGTTCGTCGCGATCGTCACGCTGCCGAGCTGACCCGCCTGCGCCACGATCTCCGCCTCTTTTTCATGGTGCTTCGCGTTTAACACAACATGCTTCACGCCTTTTTTGCGCAGCATGTCGGAAAGCTCTTCACTCTTCTCGATCGAGACCGTGCCGACCAGAACCGGCTGCCCGCGCTGCAGGCATTCCTCGATCTGCGCCACGACCGCGCGGTATTTCCCGCGCTCGTTTTTATACACAACGTCTGCAAGATCGCGCCGGATCATCGGCTTATTCGTCGGGATCTCAACCACGTCGAGCTTGTAAATATGCTTAAATTCCTCTTCCTCGGTCAGCGCGGTACCGGTCATACCGGCGAGCTTGCTGTACATGCGGAAATAGTTCTGGAACGTGATCGTCGCAAGCGTTTTGCTCTCGCGCTGGATGTTCACATGCTCCTTCGCCTCGATCGCCTGATGCAGCCCCTCGGAATAGCGCCGCCCGATCATGAGGCGACCGGTGAATTCATCCACGATGATGATCTGCCCATCGCGCACGACGTAATCCACGTCGCGCTGCATCAAACCGTGCGCGCGGATCGCCTGATTGATGTGGTGATGCAGCGTGGTATTCTCCGGATCAGACAGGTTTTCAATGCCAAACGCACGCTCGGCCTTTTCGATGCCGCGCGGCGTCAGCGTGGCGGAACGCGCCTTCTCATCGACCAGATAATCGCCGTCCACGTCGTCATGCTCGACCTTTTCGTCAAGCGACGCGACCTTCACGCAGCGCAGCGTGGAAACAAAGCGATCCACCTGCTCGTAGATCACGGTCGGCTTCTCGCCCTGACCGGAAATAATGAGCGGCGTGCGCGCCTCGTCGATCAAAATCGAGTCCACCTCGTCGACGATCGCATAATAATGCTCGTCGCGCTGGACCATATCGTCTTTATAGATCGCCATGTTATCGCGCAGATAATCAAAGCCGAATTCGTTATTTGTGCCGTAAGTAATGTCAGAACGGTAGGCCTCGCGGCGCTCTTCATTGGTGAGATCATGCACGATCACGCCCACGGTCAGCCCGAGGAAGCGATGCACGCGCCCCATCAGCTCGCCCTGATATTTCGCGAGATAATCGTTTACGGTAACGACGTGAACGCCCTTGCCCGCCAGCGCGTTTAAATAAGAAGGGAACGTGGCGACCAGCGTTTTTCCTTCACCGGTTTTCATCTCGGCGATGCGCCCCTGATGCAGCACGATCCCGCCGATGAGCTGAACCGGAAACGCGCGCAGACCAAGCACACGGTCCGCCGCCTCGCGTACGGTGGCAAACGCGTCCGGCAGGATATCGTCGAGCGTTTCGCCCGCCTGCAAGCGCGATTTAAATTCCGCCGTTTTCGCGCGCAGCGCCTCGTCAGAGAGCGCCTTATATTCATCCTCCCGCGCGAGGATCTCGTCCACCAGCGGCTGGATCTTCTTTACCTCGCGCGCACTGCGCGTGCCAAACAGCTTTTCTATCATATTCATAAGGAAGTCCTCCAAGCTCTAAAATCAGACAGATACAGTATAGCACATCTTGCGCGGTTTACAAAGAGTTTTTCGCGCGTTTTTACGAAACTGTAACATTTCAACGCGTAAATTTGCGCGCTATTTTGCGTTTTAAGCAGAATTGTGGTAAAATCATAACAGCGCCAATCGGCGCGCCGAAAACGAATTGCAAAGGGGCAAATGCTATGAGTATCATACGTGACGCATCGCTTTGGCGATCGGGTCAGGATAAAATTGATTGGGTAAAAAGCTCGATGCCGGTGCTTTCCGGCATTGCGGCGCGGTTTGAGGAGGAGCAGCCGCTGCGCGGGCTGCGGGTCGCCATGTCCATCCATCTGGAGGCGAAAACGGCATATCTCGCCACCGTGCTTGCCGCGGGCGGCGCGCAGGTCGCCGTGACCGGGTGCAACCCGCTCTCCACGCAGGACGACGTGGCGGCGGCGCTCGACCATGCGGGCTATGCGGTTTACGCGTGGCACGGCGCGAGCGCGGAGGAATATACCGCGCATCTGACCGAAACGCTCTCCATCCGTCCGGAGCTGATCATCGACGATGGCGGCGATCTGGTGCAGCTGCTGCACGGCGCGGCAGCCGAGTATGGCGACCGGGTCATCGGCGGCTGCGAGGAAACGACGACCGGTGTGCATCGCCTGCGTGCGCGCGCCGAGGCGGGCAAGCTGCGCTTCCCGATGCTCGCGGTCAATGATGCCAACTGCAAGCACCTGTTTGATAATCGCCACGGCACCGGGCAATCCTCTTGGGACGCGATCATGAACACGACGAATCATCTGATCGCGGGCAAAACCGTGGTCGTTGCGGGCTATGGGTTCTGCGGCAAGGGCGTGGCGCTGCGTGCGCGCGGGCTGGGCGCGAATGTGATCGTGTGCGAGGTCTCGCCGTTTCGCGCGCTCGAGGCGTATGCCGACGGGTATCGCGTCATGTCGATGGACGAGGCGGCGCCGCTCGGGAATATTTTCGTCACCACGACCGGCTGCCGCGATATTATCACCCGCCGCCACTTTGAGCGCATGCAGGACGGCGTGCTGCTCGCGAACTCCGGACACTTCGATGTGGAGATTAATAAGGACGATTTGGCGGAAATGGCAGTACGAATTGTTGAAAGAAAGCCGAATATTACAGGATATTATCTAAAAGACGGGCGAATTTTCAATTTGCTCGGCGAAGGGCGGCTGGTCAACCTTGCGGCAGGCAACGGGCATCCGGCGGAAATCATGGACCTGAGCTTTGGAATTCAGGCGCTCAGCGTGGAGCATCTGGCGAAGCACGGACGCGCGCTCGCACCCGGTCTGTATCCCGTGCCGCCGGAGATCGATGAGGCGGTCGCGCGGCTCAAGCTGCGCGCGCAGGGCATCACGATCGACGTACTCTCGCCCGAACAGGAGCAATACTTAAAACAGTGGTAGCGCGCGGGCGGCATAACGCGCCGCGCCAGCCGAAGTTCACTGGCGGGAACTCAGCCGGCGAGCGAGCGCCCTCGCCTTTTGAAAGCATGGGTGGCGACCCCCTGTTTGGCGATTTCCCATGTTGCGAGGGAAGAAAGCGCCCCGCGCAAACGAAACAGGCATAAAAACATAGCTCCGGAAGCGGAATTCCCGCATCCGGAGCTGATTTTTTTTAAATTCGAAATGCTGAAAACGCGCGTTACAAGCAGCCGCCTTTTGAAAACAAGAAAGCACCCGTTCAAACAGCGGGCCAGAGATCAATTTCAGGGGGGTTATATCCCAAACAGCGCGTCCACCGGCATGGTGGCATAAGCGTTCAGGTCCGCGCCCGCGCGCACGCCGCTTTGATATTCATAAAACGCCTGCGCGCCGATCATCGCCGCGTTATCGCCGCAAAGCGCAAGCGGCGGCAGATATAACCGAACGCCGCGCTCCTGCGCAAGCTGCGTCAGCGCGCCGCGCAACACGCTGTTTGCCGCAACGCCGCCCGCAACCACAAACGATTTTCGCCCGGTCATAGTAAGCGCCTTGGAAACGCGCGGAACGAGCGCATCGACCACCGCGGCGCAAAACCCAGCCGCAAGCGCTGCCGCGTCTAACTCCTCGCCCTTTTGCTGCGCGTTGTGCGCGATGTTGATCACCGCGGTTTTCAGCCCGGAAAACGAGAGATCAAGCTCCGCCCCGCTGATTTTTGCGCGCGGCAGCTTATATTTCTTCGCATCGCCCGCCTGCGCCAGGCGATCGATCGCCGCGCCGCCCGGATACGGCAGCCCCAGCACGCGCGCGCATTTATCAAACGCCTCGCCCGCCGCATCGTCACGCGTGGAGCCCAAAATCTCAAACTCCGTATAATCTCGCACGTCCACAAGCAGCGTATGCCCGCCCGACACGACAAGGCACAAAAACGGCGGCTTCAATTCGGGAAACGCGAGATAATTCGCCGCGATATGCCCGCGGATATGATGCACCGGGATCAGCGGCAAACCCAGCCCGAGCGCCGCCGCCTTCGCGAACCCAACGCCGACCAGCAGCGCGCCGATCAGTCCGGGCGCATACGTCACCGCGACCGCGTCCAGCTGCGCGCGGGTCAGCTGCGCCGCGTGCAGCGCCTGCTCCGTCAGCTGCGCAATGCTTTCGATATGCTGGCGCGACGCGATCTCCGGCACAACGCCGCCATAGAGCGCGTGCGTTTCGATCTGCGAGCGGATCGTTTGGGACAACACCCGCCGCCCGTCCTCCACGACCGCCGCCGCAGTCTCATCGCAGGAGCTTTCTATCGCAAGGATCTTCATGTCGGTGATACTTCCTCCTTTGTTGGTCTTTGAAGCGCGCGAGTCATAAGCAGCGCGTCCTCGCGCGGGGCGGTGTAATACGCCCGGCGCAGCCCGGCGCGCGCAAAGCCGAACTGCTCATACAGCGCGATCGCCGGCGCGTTGCTTACGCGCACCTCAAGCGTTAAAAACGCAGCGCCCTGCACCATGTCCAGCAGGCGCGTGAGCAGAAGCGACGCGACCCCGCGCCGCCGCGCATCGGGCGCGACCGCGAGATTTGTCATATAGCATTCGTCTAAAATCTGATGCACGCCGACATAGCCGACCACCGCGCCGGCGCACTCGGCGATCAGGTAGCGCGCGCAATCGTTTCGCAGCTCGTCGGCAAGCATCTGCTCGCTCCACGGTGCGGAAAAGCACGCGCGCTCAAGCGCCGCAACGCCTGCGATATGTCGTGCATCCATCGGCACGATGCGAACCTCATTTTTTTGCGTCATACCAGTTCTCCCCGATCGCCGCCTCCGCCACAAGCGGAACGGAAAGCGGATATGCGCCGCTCATCTCCTCGGTTAAAATCGCGGCGACCGCCTGCGCCTCTTCGCGCGGCGCTTCCACGATCAGCTCGTCATGCACCTGCAAAACCAGCTGCGCCGCAAGCCCTTCACGCGCTAGTCGGTCAGACACGCGCAGCATCGCGATCTTGATAATGTCCGCCGCCGTACCCTGAATGGGCGCATTGAGCGCGACCCGCTCGCCAAACGAGCGGAGGTTAAAATTCTTCGCGTGGATCTCGGGGATCGGCCGCCGCCGCCCGAGCAGCGTGGTCACATACCCGTCGCGCCGCGCGCGCTCCACGATCTCTTTCATATACGCGCGCACACCCGCGTAATGCGAGAGATAATTTTCGATATATTGGCGCGCCTCGCCCACGCTCACGCCGATATCCTTGGCGAGCGAAAACTCGGAAATGCCATACACAATGCCGAAATTGACCGCCTTTGCCGCGCGGCGCATCTCAGGCGTGACCGCAGATTCCGAAACGCGGAACACCTGCGACGCCGTGGTCGTATGGATATCGACCTGATCAGTAAATGCGCGCTGCATGGCGAGATCGTCTGCAATATGCGCGAGAATGCGCAGCTCGATCTGCGAATAATCCGCGTCGACAAACGCCCAACCGTCGCGCGGGATGAACATGCGCCGCACCTCGCCGCCCAGCTCCGTCCGAACCGGAATGTTTTGCAGGTTCGGCTCGGTCGAGCTGATGCGCCCGGTCGCGGTCACCATCTGGTTAAAGCTTGAATGAATGCGCCCGTCCTCCGGCGAGATCACCTTGGAAAGTCCGTCGCAGTAAGTCGATTTCAGCTTGGTATCCTGCCGGTATTCTAAAATGCGCCCGATGATCTCATGCTGCGGGCGCAGCTTTTCAAGCACCTCCGCCCCGGTTGAATAGCCGGTTTTAGTCTTCTTGACCGGCGGAAGCCCCAACCGCTCAAACAGCACCTCGCCGAGCTGCTTGGGCGATAAAATATTAAATTCCTCGCCGGCAAGGCGATAGATCTCCGCCTCAAGCTGCTCGATATGCGTTTGCAGCATCGCGCCAAAATTCAAAAGCGCCGCACGGTCCACGCGCATGCCGACATGCTGCATATCCGCAAGCACGCTGCAAAGCGGAAGCTCAATATCAAAATACAGCTGCGTTTCGCCGCGCGCCGCCAGCTCCACGCGCATGCCGGGCGTCATTGTCAGCACGGAACGCGCCGCCAGCCCCAGCGCGCGCACGCCCTCCTCCGCCCCGGTGAGCGGGGAAAACGCCTGCTCGTCGTGCAGCGTGGCTTCGTCCGCAACGCATTGCGGCGCATACGTTTCGCTCACATCGCGAAGCGAGAATGATTTCTCCGTCGGGTCGAGCAGATAAGCGCCGAGCGCCGTGTCAAACACGAACCCGTCAAACGGAAGCCCCTCGCGCAGAAGCGCGACCTGATAGCGCTTTCCATCGTGGCACGCCTTTTTCACGCGTGCGGAGCAGAGCGCCGCAAAAAAGGCGGAAAAATCTTCTTCAGAAAAATCGGCGCGCAGCACGGCAAGCGTCTGATCCGCAAAGGCAAGCCCGACGCCGGAAAGCCCATCGCTCATCGAAACGGCGCAAAGCTCTTGCGCCGCAAGCGTTTCGAGAAGATCATACAGTCCGTTTTGAACGCGCGTGACCGAGCATTCGGCGGCGCGGGGCGCTGCGTCCTCCGCCTGATCCAGCCCGAGCCGCGCGATGAAATGCTTAAATTCCAGCTCTTCTAACACCTGGCGCAGCGCGTCGCGGTCCGCCTTGGCGCGCGCTGCCGCCTCGGGTGAAAACGTGATCGGCGCGGTCAGGCAGATCGTTGCCAGCTCGCGGGAGAGAAACGCATCGTCCCGCCCGGCGGCGAGCTTTGCGCGCAGCGCGTCGCGCACGTCCAGCGTGTCAAGATCCCGATAAATCGCGTTGATGCTGCCAAAACGCTGCACCAGGTCGACCGCGGTTTTCTCGCCCACGCCGCGCACGCCGGGGATATTGTCAGACGCGTCGCCCATGAGCGCCTTTAAATCGATCATTTTTTCCGGCGACAGACCGTATTTTTGCATCACAGCGTCGCGGTCGAAGCGGACGGTTTCCGTTTTGCCCGCGCGCGTGCTGACCAGCAGCACATTCGTGCCCGGATTTGCGATCAGCTGAAAACTGTCACGGTCGCCGGTCACGATGTCGCAGCGGTCGCCCGATTCGGCGCAGATGCGGCTGATCGTGCCGATGATATCGTCCGCCTCATAGCCCTCGCATTCCAGCCGCATGACATGCATCGCGTCCAGCACGCGCTTGAGATAGGGCAGCTGCTCGGCAAGCTCGTCCGGCATGGGCTTGCGCTGCGCCTTATAGCCGTCATAGGCGCGGTGGCGGAACGTGGGCGCGCGCAGATCGAACGTCACGCACACGCCGTCCGGCGCCTCGTCCGCGAGCAGCTTGAGATAAATGGAGAGAAACCCATAGATCGCGTTGGTATGCAGCCCGGCGCGCGTGGTCAGCGGGCGCACGCCGTAAAACGCGCGGTTTAGCATACTGTTGCCGTCTATCACCATGATTTTCATGCTCTGCCCCTCATTTCTGTTCCATATTGAAAAGGCCGCCCGACGCGCAGTAACCCGCCAGACGGCCTTTCGCTTCGGGCTATGCCCGCTTCCATTTCACGCCCTGCGGCGTATCCTCCAGCACGATGCCCTGCTCGCGCAGCAGATCACGAATCCGGTCCGCCTCCGCGAAGTTGCGCGCCTTGCGCGCCGCCTGCCGCTGCTCGATCAGGTCCTCGATCTCCTGATCGATGCTCTGCGTTTCCTCCTTCTGCAAGAAGCCGAGTACGTCGCACAGCTCCATCAGCTTGGAAAGGCAGGCGCTTGCGAATTCCCGCGTCGGCTCGCCCTCGGCGACCGCGCCGTTGATGTCACGGATCAGCTCAAAAATCACGGCAAGCCCGTCGGCCGTGTTGAGATCATCGTCCATCGCGGAGATGAATTTCTCGCGATACTGGGAAAGCGCGGCGAGCTTCTCGCGCTCTGCGTCGGTCATCGCCGCGTCGCACCCGTTTTTCGCCAAAAATTCAAGATTGTCGCGCGCGGTATGCATGCGCGCGAGCGCCGCCTTTGCCTGCTCAAGCGATTCGCGCGAGTAGTTGAGCGGGCTTCTGTAATGCGCAGACAGCATGAAAAACCGGATCGCTTCATAGCCGTAAACCGCCGCCGCGTCACGCACGGTAAAGAAATTGCCCAGCGATTTCGACATTTTTCGGTTATCGATATTCAAAAACGCGTTGTGCATCCAATAATGCGCAAACGGCGCGTCGTTCGCCGCCTCAGACTGCGCGATCTCGTTTTCATGGTGCGGGAACGTTAAGTCCACGCCGCCGGAATGGATATCGATCGTCTTGCCCAGATAGCGGTTCGCCATCGCGGAGCATTCGATATGCCAGCCGGGGCGACCCTTGCCCCACGGCGAATCCCAGGAAGGCTCGCCCGGCTTTGCCGCTTTCCACAGCGCAAAATCGATCGGATCCTCCTTGCGCTCATCCACGCCGATGCGCGCGCCCGCCTCCAGCTCCTCCAGAGGCTGACCGGAAAGCTTTCCATAGCCGGAGAAGCGCCGCGCGCGGTAATACACATCGCCGTCTACCACATAAGCGTAGCCCTTTTTCACAAGTGTATCCACCATTTGAATGATCGCGTCGATATTCTCGGTCGCGCGCGGATGCACGCTTGCCGGGCGGATGCCAAGACCCTGCGCGTCGGTATAATACTCTTTGATATAGCGGTTCGCGATCTCCTCAAACGAAACGCCCTCTTCATTCGCGCGGCGGATGACCTTATCGTCCACATCCGTGAAATTCTGCACGAATGTGACCTTATAGCCCTTAAATTCAAAATAGCGGCGCAGCACGTCGAACACGATGAACGGACGCGCGTTGCCAATATGGAAGAAATTATACACCGTCGGCCCGCAGGAATAGATCTTCACCTCGCCCGGGGTGATCGGGCGGAACTCTTCCTTCTGCCGCGTCATGGAATTAAACAGCTTCATTTTACCTGTCGCTCCTCCTGCTTTAGTAATTTTCCGAATCCTCTGAAATATTCAAGCCCGGACAGCACCGTCACCGCGACCATGACCCAGACCGCGATATCGGCGATCAGCACGCCAAACACGCGATCGCCCGCATACGGCGTGAACAGCAACGCGATCACAAGGATCTGCACCACGGTTTTCACCTTGCCGGACAGCCGCGCCGAAACCACCTGCCCCGCGCCCATCGCAACGATGCGCAACGACGTGACCGCGAATTCCCGCGCGATGATCAGCGTTGCCGCCACCGCGGAGATCACGCCGTTTTGCACGAAAATCAGGATCGCGGACGTAACAAGCAGCTTATCGGCGAGCGGGTCTAAAAACTTCCCAAGCGTTGTGACCTGGTTATATTTGCGCGCGATATAGCCATCCACCCCATCGGTCACGCTGGCGAGGATGAAAATCGCAAGCGCGATCAGCCGCCCGGTCATGCTGCCGGACAGCTCCGCCGCCATAAACGCGGGGATGAGCAGGATGCGGATGATCGTGATGATATTGGCAGTGGTCATAGCGATTGCTCCATTTCTAAGAGATTATTGACCGTCCAGCTCGCCGACCAGGTCGCCGTCAAGCACCTCGGTCATGCGGACCGGAACGAACGAGCCGATGCGCGTGCCCTTTGGCGCGGTGAAAAACACCTTGCCGTCAATCTCCGGCGAGTCGGCAAACGAGCGACCGAAGAAGCACTCTGCATAGCGGTCAAACCCTTCGCACAGAATGGGCAGCGTTTTGCCGAGCTGCGCCTGGTTCCAGTCGTCCATCAGGCGCGCGGCAAGCGCGGAAAGCAGCTCCACGCGGCGCGCCTTCGTTCCCTCATCGATCTGATCGGGCATGGCGGCCGCCGGCGTCCCCGCCTCGGGCGAATAGGCAAATGCGCCCGCGCGCTCGATATGATGCGCGGCGAGGAAATCGCAAAGCTCTTCAAATTCCGCCTCGGTCTCGCCGGGCAGCCCGACGATCAGGCTGGTGCGCAGCACAAGACCGGGAATGCGCGCGCGCAGCTTGGTAAACAGCGCGTCGAGAAACGCATGGTCGCCGCGCCGGTTCATGGCGCGCAGGATGCGGTCGTTCACATGCTGGATCGGGATATCAAGATATTTAACGATCTTGTCCTCATGCGCGATCGTGTCGATCAGCTGCTCCGTGATCTCGTCCGGATACAGGTAATGCAGCCGGATCCATTCGACCCCGTCGATCCGGCAAAGCGCCTGCAAAAGCTGCGCAAGCCGCCGCTCGCCATAGAGATCCAGCCCATAGCGCGTGGTGTCCTGCGCAACAACGATCAGCTCACGCACGCCGGTCGCCGCAAGCCCTTCCGCCTCTGCGAGGATCTCCTCCATCGGACGGCTGCGGAAGCCGCCGCGCAGCGACGGGATCACGCAATAGCTGCATCGATTGTCGCAGCCCTCTGCTATTTTAAGATATGCCATATGCTCGGGCGTTGTGAGAACGCGACCCTCTTCCTCGATCGGCGCGTTGATATCGCCAAACAGCGCAAACGGCGCTTCATCCGCCAGCGCGCGCTCCACCGCAGAGACGATCTGCGCAAAGCTGCCGCAGCCGATCAGCGCATCGATCTCGGGCAGCGCGGTGAGCAGCTGCTCGCGCTCACGCTCGGGCAGACATCCGGCGACCAGAATTTTGCCGACCTTGCCTTCTGCCTTGAGGAGCCCGACCTCGCGGATATTTTCATACGCCTCCTCGCGCGCAGACGCGATAAAGCCGCAGGTGTTGATGACCACAGCGTCCGCATGCTCGATCTCGCCCGTGATCCGAAAGCCCGCCGCGTCAAGCAGCGAGAGCATCTGCTCGCTGTCTACCAAATTTTTGGCGCAGCCGAGCGATATAAATCCAACCGTTTTTGCCATGAACTATTCGTCCTCCATCTGTGTATCCCAGCCGCCATCCTCGCGCAGCTGGCGGAACGCGGCAGAGATCGCTTCGTAGGAATGTCCGCGCCGAACGAGCGCGGCGGTAATTTTCGCGCGCAGCTTTTCCTCCGGATAGCCGCCCGGCGCGCGCTTATAAATAAATGCCAGAATGTCATCCCGCATGTCCGGCTCATCGGCGAGCAGCGCATCGCTCACCTCGCGCGGCACGCCGCGTGCGCGCAGCTCCTCGCGGATGCGGCGATTGCCGAACCCGCGCGCGCGATAGTGCGAAACCAGAATCTCGCCGTAGCGCATATCGTCCATAATGCCGAGCGAGATCAGCCAGTCGAGCGCGGCGTGCGCATCGTCTTCGGTCACGCCGCGGTCACGCAGCTTGCGGAGCAGCATGCTGCATGAAATGCTGTTGCGCCCGACGATGCGGGCGGCCAGCTCGCGCGCCCGGCTCTTGCCGGACTGCCCCGCCAGCGTGTCACGCATCGCGTCGTCAAGCTCCATGCCGGGCTTCAGCTCCAGCTCCTCCGCGCGGCGCGCGTCCACCGTGAGAAAGCTGCGGTCTTCAAAATATACGATCACGCGGGAGAGATCGTTGCGATACGCGTCGATCTTCGTGATCCTCATGCGGCATTACTCCTCATAATCGTCCGCGTCCACGGTGATCGCCTTGCGCGGCTTGCGCACGGGCGCGGTCTCCTTTGCCGGCGCGGCGCTCTCTGCCGGGGCTGTCGTTTCTACCGCTTCGGCGCTTTCCGCGTTCTCGGCGCTCTCGCTCTCCGGCGGAACGCGCCCTGCGGCGCGCGCGGCGGCAAGCGCCTGACGGCTGAGAAGCTTATGCGCATTCGCGCGGATCTCCGCCTCGAGCTGCTCCGCAAGATCCGGGTTTTCCGCAAGGAATTTCTTCGCATTGTCGCGCCCCTGACCGAGGCGCGTTTCGCCCATGGAGAACCACGAGCCGGATTTCTGCACCAGATCAAGCTTTAAGCCAGTATCGACCAGCTCGCCCATCTTCGAGATGCCCTCGCCGTACATAATATCAAATTCCGCCTCACGGAACGGAGGCGCGAGCTTGTTTTTCACCACTTTGGCGCGCGTGCGGTTGCCGATCATTTCATTGCCGCTTTTCAGCGTTTCGATACGGCGCACATCGATGCGCACGCTCGAATAGAACTTGAGCGCGCGTCCGCCCGGCGTGACCTCCGGGCTGCCGTATGACTGCCCGACTTTTTCGCGCAGCTGGTTGATAAAGATCGCGGCGCAGTTGCCCTTGCCGATCGCGCCGGAGAGCTTACGCATCGCCTGCGACATCAGGCGCGCCTGCAGACCGACAAATGCATCGCCCATTTCGCCCTCGATCTCCATGCGCGGCGCAAGCGCGGCGACCGAGTCGACCACGATGATATCGATCGCGCCGCTGCGCACCAGCGCCTCCGCGATCTCAAGCGCCTGCTCGCCCGTGTCCGGCTGGGACACAAGCAGGCTGTCGATATCCACGCCGAGCGCGCGGGCATACACCGGGTCGAGCGCGTGCTCAACGTCGATAAACGCCGCTTCGCCGCCCGCCTTCTGCGCTTCGGCGACGATATGTAACGAAAGCGTGGTCTTACCGGAGGATTCCGGCCCGTAGATCTCGATAATGCGCCCGCGCGGCACGCCGCCGATGCCGAGCGCAAGGTCAAGCGTGAGCGATCCGGTCGAGATCGCGTCAACATTCATTGCCACGTTTTCGCCAAGGCGCATGATCGCGCCCTTTCCATATTGCTTTTCAATTTGCTCCAGCGCGGTTTCCAGCGCCTTTTTCTTATCCATTGCCATCGCTAAATCTCTCCCTCACTCACTTTTTTAAAGCCAGACACCACGCGTTGGATCCCCGCCGTGTCCTCCACGATACGAATGCGCTCGATCCCGGCGGCCTTCATCAGCCGCCCCACGTCGTGCGCCTGGCGATATCCGCATTCAAACGCAACAAATCCGCCGTCCTTCACAAGCGAAAGCCAGCCCTTTAAAATCGCGCGGTAAAAATCCAGCCCGTCCTCGCCGCCATACAGCGCGCCCTGCGGCTCATAATCCCGCACAGACGGGTCGAGCGCAAGCATTTCCTCATGCGTGATATACGGCGGGTTGGAGAGCAGCATGTCAAACTTGCCCACGCGCGTATCCGCCTGCTCAAGCATATCGCCCGGCACGCAGAAAAGCCGATTTAACATATTGTACCGCTTTACGTTCGCTTTTGCAAGCTCCACCGCGATGGGCGAAACGTCCATCAGCACGCCGCGCGCGTTGGGGAACAGGTGCGCCATCGCAATGCCGATGCAGCCGCTGCCGCAGCCGAGGTCTAAAAAGCGAAACTCGCGCTCGCCGATCGTTTTGCGAACGACCGCCGCGGTCCAGTCCACCAGCACCTCCGTGTCCGGGCGGGGGATCAGCACCGCCGGGGTGATTGCAAGCGTCAGCCCATAAAAATCCCATTCGCCGAGGATATAGGCAAGCGGCTCGCCCTTCACGCGCCGCGCCGCCATACGCGCCGCCTTTTGCACCACGCTGCCCGGCGCAGGCAGCTGCCGGTCACGCAGGAATTCCTCCGCCGTCTTGCGTGACGCGGTGCACGCAATATCGCGCGCTTCAAAATCGGCGTTTTCGATATTTGCGCGGCGCAAGCACTGCCGCGCGTCTAAATACATATCTCCATAGGTCGCCATCCAGTCACACCCCAAACTTTCTATATTTCACATTACCAGCGGTCAGAGCCCGCGTCCTCCGGAATGACCGGGCGGAGCGCCGCGATCGCAACTTCGATCATCGAATCGTCCGGCTCAAAGGTGGTAAACCCCTGAAACCACAGCCCCGGCGCGCGCAAAAAGCGCGTGACCGCATTGTCATACCGCCCGATCAGGCGGTTTAATTCATAGCTGATCGCAACCACAACGGGCAGCAGCGCAAGCCGCAGCGCCATGCGAATAAACGGGTTTGACCACTGCACGACCGAGAACACCAGAATGCTGATGATCATCACGCTGAATAAAAAGCTCGTGCCGCAGCGCGGATGCTCTTTTTTAAATTTGCGCACGTTTTCCACCGTTAGCTCTTCCCCCGCCTCGTAGCAGAAGATGGTTTTATGCTCCGCGCCGTGGTATGAAAACGTTCGCTTCATGTCCTTCATATGCGAAATGGACCACATAAACAGCAAAAAAATCGCGATGCGTAGCGCGCCCTCAAGCAGGTTGCGCCAGATGCCCGAGCCGATATATCGATCCAGCGTGCCGGCGAGCAGCGTGGGCAAAAAAATAAACAGAAACAGCGGAAGCAGAACGCCAAGCGTGGTCGCGATCACGGTGAGTACGCGCTGCACCCGCTCCCAGCCAAAGGTTTTTTCAAGCCAGGCGTCCAGCCGGCCCGGCTCGCCCTCCTCGTCCTCCGGGAGAAAGCTTGCCGAATAGTTGAGCGCCGAAATGCCGCGCTTCATCGATTCATACAGCCCGACCACGCCGCGAATCAGCGGCAGCGCGCAAAATGGATAGCGTGTTTTCAGCGAGTTCGCGTCTTCTACCTTGCATTCGATCTCGCCATCCGGCCGGCGCACGGCGACCGCGCATTGCGTGGGACCGAGCATCATGATCCCCTCAATCAGCGCCTGACCGCCGATCGTTGTTTTTTTCGTGGTGCTATTCATTCCTCGTCCTTTCCTGCGGCGCGGTCAAGCTCCGCGTCGTCCGCCTGCTTGAGCAGCGGCAGCACAACGTAGACGCATGTGCCCTCGCCGACCTTGCTTTCAATATTCAGCTCGCCGCCGTGCATATTTACGATCTCATCGCTCACGGCAAGCCCGATGCCGGAGCCCTTCATTTTTGAGGTGCCCTTATAGAATTTCAGCTTCACATACGGCAGCTCTTCCTCAGGGATGCCCTCGCCGTAGTCGCGGATGGCGATCGTCGCCATCGCGTCGTCCGCCGTGGCGCTCACGGTCAGGCGACCGCCCTGCTCGCCGTGCTTGACCGCGTTGTCAAGGATGTTAAAGAACACCTGCTTGAGCCGCTCCTGATCGCCGTTGATCCAGATATCCTCATCATTTTGTGTATATTCCAGCTGAATATTCTTCTTTTTAAATGTTTCGTGGTACATATAGAGCGTTTCTTCCAGCTCGGCGGTCAGATCCATCGGCTCCATCATCAGATTAAAGCGCCCGCTCTCCATCCGCGCGAAGTCGAGCAGCTCCTCCACCATTTTCGACAGGCGGCGCGTTTCTTTTAAAATAACGCCGATGCCCTTTTGCGTTTCTTCATAATGCTCCGGTCCAACGGTGGAAAGCGTTTCGCCCCAGCCGATGATCGCGGTGAGCGGCGTGCGCAGCTCGTGCGACACGGAGGAGATGAATTCGTTTTTGATCCGCTCCGCGCGCGAGATCTCCACAGACATTTCGTTGATCGTGTCGCACAGGTCGCCAATCTCATCGTCATATTTTTTCTCGATGCGAACGCCATAGCTGCCCTTCGTGATCTGCCGCGTGGTCTCGATCACTTCATGCAGCGGGTTGACGATCGAGCGGATGAAATATTGGTTTGAAACAAAAACCAGAAGGATGATGACCAGCCCAAGCAGCGCCGCGATCCCGCTCTGCACAATGATTTGCCGGTCCACCTCGCGCATGCTGGTCACATAGCGCATCACGCCGACCACGTTGGAATTATTGGTAACGAGCGGGCTGGAAACGCTCATGATCCGCTCGCCGGTAAGCGGATCTGCGCCGATAAAGCTTGAGATCTCGCCCTTTGTGATCGCCTCGTCGATTTCCGGCGTGCCGGGGATCGTGCCGCTCGGCAGCCCGGAGGAGGAGAACATCACGCGCCCGTCAGAAAACAGAATTTGCCGCTCTAAGCGGTCGCGGTCAGAAAACTCCAGCGTTTGCCGCTTCGCGTTGTAATAAAACGAGTCGAAATTTGTATTCACATTGTCGTTAAAATAGCGGGAATTTACCTGCACGCGGTTGGATAAATTCGTGCGCACATTCGCGTAATAGTAATTCATATTCCCCACGGAATAGATAATTACCGCGAGAATGATCACCAAAACGACATACACCAGATTATTTAAGATCCAGCGCTTTTTGATCCCGTGTATCGTCCTGCGTTCTGCCACAGTGCCTCACCTTCCTGTCAGTTTCCCCATTTATAGCCGTAGCCCCAAACCGTTTGGATATAAGACGGGAAGGCGGGGTCGTCCTCAATTTTCAGCCGCAGGCGGCGAATATTTACGTCAACGATCTTCAGCTCGCCGAAATAATCGCTGCCCCAAACCGCGGCGAGCATATCCTCGCGCGAGATGGCGCGCCCGGGGTTATCCATAAAATATTTCATGATCGCATATTCCACCTGCGTCAGCTTAATGCGCGCGCCGTTTTTATCCACCGTGCGGTTGCGCGTGTTGAGCACAAACGGGCCGCTCGTGATGTTGGCGGAATCCTCAGAGACCGTGCTGCCGATGCGGCGGAACAGCGCGTCGATCCGCGCGATCAGCTCGGTCGGCGAGAACGGCTTTGTGACATAATCGTCCGCCCCGGTCATCAGCCCGGTCACGCGGTCAACCTCCTGCGTGCGCGAGGTCAGCATAATGATCCCGATCTTCGAGCCGGTGCCGCGGATGCGGCGGCAAACCTCAAACCCGTCGATATCCGGCAGCATGATATCAAGCAGCGCAACGCCGATATCCCGCTGCTCATGCAGCAGCTGAAGCGCCTGCTCGCCGCATTCCGCCTCAACAACCTCATACCCGGCGCGCGCCAAATTGATGACCACAAAGCTGCGAATGCTTGCCTCATCCTCTAACACGAGAACCTTTTTTTTCATTCCATGTAACCTCCATAGGGGGATTTTTGTTTAAAACACGACCTCGCCGGTCGACCATTCCGCCTCGCGATAGCGGAACCGCTCGCGAAGCATATCCTCCGTGATGTCATAATCGAGAAACGACGGCTGATCAAAATCAACGGCAAAAATCGCGTCCGACCGCTCGAGCAGGCGCGCGTAACCGCTTGCGGCGGCGCGCTTTTCGCGCTCCTCGCCGTAGAACACGTGGATGGAGAACAGCGGAATATCGTGCGTATCCGCCGCGCCATAGAACGTGGCGACCGTTTCATTTTCGCCAAAGTGCTGATAGAACGCAGTGACCTTGCCTTCCCAATCGAGCGGGAGCGTCAGCTGCCAGCCGTCATACGCCGAGCGGAAATCCAGCGCCTCCTCCGCAAGCTGCAGCGATTCGTCAAACCCATACCAGAGCGTGCCGCGCAGCGGCTCACCCTCGGAAAGATCGCGCGACTTCCCCGCCGGCTGCGCCGCCGGGATCTCTAAATTCCCGTCAAAATCCACGTCCTCGCAGAACGTGGCGCTTGTGCGCGCGGTCATGTCGCTCGCCTTGGTGCGTGCGGAATATGTGATGTTTTGCAGCGTGTTGTTTTTCCAAATCAGAACATCGGTCACAAGCCCGGTCTCATGGAACGCATGCTCCACAAAAATGGCGGGAACCCCATCCACCGCATTGGCGGCGCGGATGCGCAGGATCGCCCCGCTGGACTGTGTGAGCGGCGCGGCGGCGCGGAAGAGCAGGCTTTCGCTGCGCTTGCCGTAAAGCGCGAACTTCTCCGCCCCGTCGCCCGGGTCGTCGTACACAACGCCGAGATCGCTCACCCCGTCGCTGTCAAGATCCGCCACGATGAAGTGGCGGCAGGCGATCTCGCAAAGCTTTTTCGCCGCCGTGTCGCGCAGGGCATATACCGTTACGGCGCGCGCGTCACTGTCAGAAACCGTCCATCCGATGATGAGCTGCTGGTCGCCGCTGCCCAAAAGGTCGGCATAGCTCACGCGCTCCACCGCGTTGCCCGCGCCCTCGATGCGCGCGCGCACCTCATACCGGTCGTCGATTTTTTTAAAAATATAGACATAAGTTTTATAGGTATTTGCGGTTTCGCGGAAGAGGGCAACGCCTTCGTCCGCCCCGTCTCCGTCCAGATCCGTCAGCTGGATCGCCTGCCGGTTCGCGCCGCCGGACGGCGCGAGCAGCTCAAGCCCAGACGCCTTGATTTTATTCAATTCGTCGTTAAACTCCATGAATTCAGAGGGCAGCGCGGGCGCGCGCAGCACGTCCTCCACCGAGCCGGTCGCGCAGCCGGCGAGAACGAAAATAAGCAAAACGGCAAAAATCAGCCGAAAGCGCATGAAATCACACCTCACCGCCGCGGGATGGCGCAAAATCCGCCCCGCGGAAGAATATTTTTATACATTAAATATTCTACCACATTTTTTTCAAATTGCCTATATTATTTTTGCGTTTTTGGTATTCTTTTTCTGCGCCGGAAATTGACGAATGTACGGCAATCCATTATAATGTATAAGAATGTGAGCCTCGCGCTCAAGGAAATGCGGCGCCGCGCCACGCGGCAGAAATGGAACGGATTATGGCGATAAAAGAACTTTGCAAGATCCTGCAAAATCGCAGGATCACGGACACACATTATGACATGCGGCTTTCTGCGCCGAAGATCGCGGCGCTTGCGCGGCCGGGGCAGTTTGTGCATATTTTATGCGGACATTCGCGCATGCTGCGCCGCCCGCTGAGCATTTGCGCCGCGCAGGATGGGGTGCTGCGCATCGTGTATGAGGTGCGCGGCAGCGGAACGGAGTTTCTCGCCCGGCGCGCTGCGGGCAAAACGCTCGATGTGCTGGGTCCGCTCGGCTGCGGGACGTTTCCGGTGCTTGACGATGCGCGCCCGGTGCTGGTCGTGGGCGGCGGGATCGGTGCGCCGCCGCTTCTGTTCGCGGCGGAGGCGCAGCAGTGCGCGCATGCGCTGCTCGGGTTTCGCACGGCGCAGGCGATGATCCTGCGCGAGGAGTTTGCGCAGGCGTGCGAGCAGGTCGTGATCACGACCGATGACGGCAGCTTTGGAGAGGCGGGCACGATCGAGGCGCCGATGCAGCGGATGCTTCAGGCGCATGCGTATAGCGGGGTTCTGGCGTGCGGTCCGCGCCCGATGCTGCAAACGGCGGCGCGGCTGGCGGCTGCGGCGGGCGTGCCGTGCTGGGTCTCGATGGAAGAGCGCATGGGCTGCGGCGTGGGCGCATGCCTGGTATGCGCGTGCAAAACAAAGCATGCGGAGGGCGAGCGGTTCTCCCATGTCTGCAAGGACGGGCCGGTGTTCCCGGCGGAGGTGGTCGTATGGTAGCGCGGCAAAATGCGCCGGAGCTTGCGGTCGAGATCGCGGGCGTTCGGCTGAAAAACCCGATCGTGACCGCGTCCGGAACGTTCGGCTTCGGGCGGGAATACAGCGAGTTTTACGACCTGTCTGAGCTGGGCGCGGTGTGCGTCAAGGGGCTTACGCTGCGTCCGCGGCTGGGCAATCCCCCGCCGCGCATCGCGGAAACGCCGATGGGGATTTTAAATTCCGTTGGGCTGCAAAACCCGGGAATCCATCGGTTTATTGAAGAGGAGATCCCGTTTCTGCGCCGGTTTGATACAAAAATTATCGCCAATATTTCGGGCAGCACGCTTGAAGAATATATTGAGATCGCGGAGATCACGGGGCATGCGGACGTGGACCTGGTAGAGGTCAATATCTCTTGCCCGAATGTGCGCGCGGGCGGCATGACGTTCGGCACGTCGTGCGACTCGGTCACAGAGCTTGTGCGCGCGGTGCGCCGCGTTTGCCCGCGCCCGCTGATCGTGAAGCTATCGCCGAATGTTACGGACATTGCGGAGATCGCCCGCGCGGCGGAGGCGGCAGGGGCGGACGCGCTCAGCCTGATCAACACGCTGCTCGGCATGCGGATCGATATTAAAACCCGCCGCCCGGTGCTGAAAAATAATATGGGCGGTCTGTCCGGGCGCGCGGTGTTCCCGGTCGCGGTGCGCATGGTGTGGCAGGTGGCGCGCGCGGTCGCGCTTCCGATCATCGGCATGGGCGGCGTGGCCTCGGGCGACGACGCGGTTGAGCTGATGCTCGCCGGGGCGCATGCGGTCGCGGTCGGCACGGCGTGCTTTACCGATCCGATGGCGCCCATCCGTGTGCGCGACGGGCTGGAGGAGTATTTGCGTAAAAACGGCATTTCCGCCGCGTCCGCGCTGATTTCCGGGGTGATCCCGCATGACTGAGATCTATATCGTGCGCCACGCGGAGGCGGAGGGCAATATTTACCGCCGCGCGCACGGGCATTATGACGGATATATCACGCAAAATGGCTATCGCCAGATCGAGGCGCTGCGTCACCGGTTCTCTAATATCCCGGTCGATGTGGTGTATATGAGCGATCTGTTCCGCACGCGCGCGACCGCCGAGGCAATTTACGGCGGGCGCGGCATTCCGCATATCGCGACCCACGCCCTGCGCGAGATCAATTTGGGCGAGTGGGAGGATCTGACCTGGGGCGAGCTGCCGCGTCGATATCCGGAGCAATATGACGCATGGACGTTTCATCCCCATGATTTTTGCGTGCCCGGCTCGGAAACGCATGAGCAGGTCTACCGCCGCTTTAAGGCGGAGCTTGACCGCATCGTGCGCGAAAACCCCGGCCGCACAGTCGCGATCGTCAGCCACGGCGCGGCGATCCGCGATCTGCTGTGCGGGCTGACTTTTGGCGATTTTACAAGGCTTTGCGACATCGGATGGTGCGACAATACGGCGGTCGCGAAGCTCGAGGCGGACGAGCGGCTCAACTATCGTGTGGTCTATCAAAACGACAATTCGCATCTGGCGGAGCTTTCCACGCTCGGAAAACAAAAGTGGTGGCGGCAGGAGGACGATCAGATGCTCTATAACCTCTGGTTTCGCCGTGCGCAGCTTCCGGAGGATCTGCCCGCTTTGCGCGATGCATATGAGCGCGCGTGGACCGAAATCTTCCGCCGCGCAGACTATCGCGCCGCGGGGACAAATGCGCATATTCGGGCGCTTGCCCGCTCGTGCGCGGGGGCGATCGCGTTTGGCATGCAGAAACAGCGCGCCGCGGGCGTGATCATGCTGGATGCAGACGCGCGCATTGTGCCGGAGGGCGGGCATATTTCGATGCTTTTCCTTGAGCCTGAGTTTCGCAATCGCGGCTTCGGCGTGCAGTTTTTGGGCTATGCGGCGAGCGTGTATCGCGCGCTCGGGCGCAAGCTTTTAACGATCCGCGTGGCGGAGCATAACGCGCACGCGCGCGCGTTTTATCAAAAATACGGCTTTGAGGAGCTTGGGCGCGAGGAGGATTCCGGCGCGCGGCAGATCCTCATGAAAAAGGCGATTTATTTTACTTATCCGGACTAAAAAAGGATTTGATGATGTTGACACAAAAAACAGGCTCTACATTCTTAAAAGGCGCTGCGATTCTTGCGATTTCTAATATTATCGTGAAAATTATCGGCATGGTCTTTCGCGTCCCGCTGACCAATCTGGTCGGCGATTACACGATGGGGCTATACAGCGTGGCGTATCGCTATTATTCGATCCTGCTCACGATCGCGACCGCCGGGCTGCCGATCGCGATCTCGAAAATGATTTCAGAATCGCGCGCGCTCGGGCGCTATCGCGAGTCGCGCCGCATTTTCCGTATTGCACTCGCGTCCTGCGCGGCGCTGGGCGGCGCGGGCGCGCTGTTCCTTGCGCTCGGCGCGAATCCGCTGGCGGGGCTTTCCAACAGCCCGGAGGCTGCGACAAGCATTTTAACGCTTGCGCCCGCCGTGCTGTTTATCGCGGTCGCGGCGGCATATCGCGGGTATTTTCAGGGGCATAACAACATGGCGCCAACCGCTGCGTCGCAGGTGCTTGAGGCGCTCAGCCGCCTGTTTGTCGGGCTGCTTTTGGCGTCACTGCTGATCCGCCTTGGGCATCCGGACCGCATGGTTGCGGCAGGTACGGTCGGCGGTATCACGGTCGGCACGGGCGCGGCGGCGCTGCTGCTTTTTATCATCAGCCTGTGCCTGCGCCGCAGATACCACACGATCCCGGACGGCGCGGTAAACGAAATGCGAACGCGCGGCGAAATTTTCCGCGCGCTCATGTATATCGCCATCCCGGTCACGGTCGGCGCGCTGGTCATCAATTTAACAAATTCGATCGATATGTTCCTCGTGACCAATCGCCTCGCCGTGCTGGGCTACGATCATGAACAGACTACGTCGCTGTTCGGCATTTACGATAACTATGCCGTGCCGCTGTTCAATTTGATCCCCGCGATCATTATTTCGCTCAACGTCAGCATTACCCCGGTCATCGCGGCGGCGCATGTGCGCGGCGACCATGACGGAATGATCGGCACGCTGACCTCTGCGCTGCGCCTGGTCGTGATGATCTCGCTGCCTGCGGCGATCGGTATTTCCGTGCTGTCTGAGCCGATTTTAACGCTGCTTTACAAGGCGGAGGCTTCGGTCGCAATCGCAACGCCGGTGCTTACGATCATGTCGATCGCGTCAGTGTTCCTCTGCATTTCGTCGCTCACGTCCACGGTGCTGCAGGCGCTCGGCAAGCCGATGATTCCGGTCATGACCATGGCGGCGGGCGCGGTGGTCAAAATCGCGGCGAATTACTTTCTGGTCGCGATTCCGGGCATTGAGCTCAACGGCGCGGCGCTCGGCACGGTGCTGTGCTATCTGGTCATCTCGGTCGCGAATTTAATTTATCTCGCGCGGTTTATCCAATTTAAGCCGGGCTTTGGGCGGACGTATCTGCGCCCGCTTGCCGCAACGCTTGTGATGGGCGCGATCGTGTATTGCATCTATCGGTTCGGGCGCGGCGCGCTCGGCGGGATCCCGGCGCTTGGCGTATCCATTGTGGTGGGCGCGCTGTGCTATGGTGTGGTGCTGCTGCTGGTCGGCGGCGTTACGCGCGCGGACGTGGTTCTGCTGCCAAAGGGCGAAAAGCTTGCCAATCTTCTGCGTTTAAAGAAATAAAAAATCCCGGCAGTCTCCGCGCGGAGGCTGCCGGGAGTTCTATAAAAGGGCCGCCGGAATTTTCCGGCGACCCTTTGTCGTTTTATTAGAATGCGATTTTTTCGGAAATATAAGCGACCAGCTCGCTGATCGGGAGGCGCACCTGCTCCATCGTGTCGCGGTCACGCACGGTAACGCTCTGGTCCTCCAGACTGTCGAAATCAAACGTGACGCAGAACGGCGTTCCGATCTCGTCCTGACGGCGATAGCGCTTGCCGATCGAGCCGGCATCGTCAAAGTCTGTTGCGAAATGCTTTGCCAGCATGTCAAACAGCTCGCCCGCCTCGTTGGTCAGCTTCTTGGAAAGCGGCAGCACAGCGCACTTATACGGCGCAAGCGCCGGATGCAGACGCAGCACGGTGCGCACATCGTTCTTCTCAGCGTCTACCATCTCTTCGTCGTATGCATCAACTAAAAATGCAAGCGCCACACGGTCCGCCCCGAGCGACGGCTCGATGACATACGGCACGTATTTCTCATTGCTCTCCTGATCGAAATATTCCATGCTCTCGCCCGAATGCGCCTGATGCGCCTTGAGGTCAAAATCCGTGCGATCTGCGATGCCCCACAGCTCGCCCCAGCCGAACGGGAACAGGAACTCAATGTCCGTTGTGGCGTTAGAATAGTGCGAAAGCTCTTCCTTTTCATGGTCACGCAGCTTGATATGCTCTTTCTTCATGCCGAGGTCGAGCAGGAACTGCTCGCAGCGGTCCTTCCAGTATTTAAACCACTCAAGATCCGTGCCCGGCTTGCAGAAAAACTCCATCTCCATCTGCTCAAACTCACGCGTGCGGAACGTAAAGTTGCCCGGCGTGATCTCATTG
>CAKUEM010000001.1 GCA_934646115.1 uncultured Oscillospiraceae bacterium | reverse complement strand
TTCCCTGCCGGCGCTTTTCGCGCCGCGCGGCGCGAAAAAATGCCTGTGGCGCATGCGCCACAGGCATTTTATGTAAGCTTAAATTACTTGCGAACCTTCTCAGCCGCGTTCTTGATACCGGCGATGATATTATCAAGGTCGGTCTTGGTGAGGCGCGGATGATGCGGGGTGTTCAGCTCGCGGCGATAGAAGAAGTCCTCCGCGTTCGGGCACTGGCCGCCCGGGAAGCCCATCTTTCTAAGACCGGTGAAGTCATAGGTCGGCTGATAGTGGAGGATACCCTGAACGCCTTCCTCGCGATAGAGCACGCGGAGGAAATCGTCACGCGAAGCGCCAAGCTCCTTCTCCTCAACACAAACCGTGTAGAGGTGATAGATGTGCTTGCAGTTCGGATCCTCGTAAACCGGGGTGATACCCTTGATACCCTTGATCCCCTCGGTGATGTAACGACCGTTGTAAATTCTCTTCTCGTTGAGCATGTCAAGCTTATCGAGCTGGCAGCAGCCAACCGCAGCCTGGCACTCGTTCATACGATAGTTGTTGCCCCACTTGCCATCGACATCGTTGATGTCAAAGTGCGACGGAATCCAGTAGTCCACCTGGTTCTCCCAGTTGAACAGGTTCATGCAGCGCAGCTTGTCGATCTTCTCTGCGAGATCGTCGCGGCTGGTAACGATCATGCCGCCCTCGCCGAGCGTGGTCATGTTCTTTAACGAATGGAAGCTGAAGCAGCCCACGTCGCCGATCGAGCCAGCCTTGCGGCCCTTATACTCAGCGCCCGGTGCATGTGCGCAGTCCTCAAGGACAAGCAGGTTGTGCTTCTTCGCGATCTCCATGATCGGGTCCATATCGCACATCTGGCCGCCGTAATGCACGACGTAGATCGCCTTGGTTTTATTGGTGATCTTTTTCTCGATGCACTTCGGATCGATATTGAAGGTTTTCGGATCGATATCCGCATAAACCGGGGTTGCGCCTTCCTTTAAGATGACCAGCGTGGTCGCGATAAAGGTGTTCGGCGTAACGATTACTTCATCGCCCGGGCCGATGCCCATTGCCTGGGTAGCGCAATGCATCGCCGTGGTGCAGTTGGAAGCAGCAAACGCATGCTTCGTGCCGCACATTTTAGCGAACATATGCTGGAACTTTGCGACGCACGGACCCATCGTGAGCGAATCCTGCTTCATAGCAGCAAGAAGCGCCTGCTCCTCCGCCTCGTCATAGATACTGCCCATATAAGAATAAGGAACTTTTAAAACGACGCCGTCATCTACCGCGTAGCTGGAAGTGATGCCGCCTTCGGACTCCTTGCCAACGTTAACCTTGGACATAGAAAGAACCTCCTGTCATTTATTTTACAATCTGTTTTTCCGCATGAAAAAGCAATTCATGCAGAACTTAAATTAATTATATTGCATGTTGCGCAAATTGGCAAGTAGATAAAAAAAGTTTATATATTTTTACTAAAAAACAGGGTCATTTTCTGTTAGAAATGATAAATGGGCGGCGCGGGTCACGGCAGGATATCCTCCGGTCCGTCAAGCGCGAACAGCCGGTCCGCCACGTAATAGCTGACGCCGCGCAGCGCCTGATCGGTCGTGATCGAGACCTTTTCATAGCGCACCGTGCGGGGGAACTGGTGATAGGCGCGCCGCTCCGCCTCGTCGAGCGCGGTTTGATAAATATACTCGCAGGAGGTGAGCTGATTATCGTTTAAAATAATTAAATTCGGCTCAAACAGATTGATGATATTTGCGATGCCGATGCCGAGATATTCGGCGCATTCACGAAAGATATCGCGCATGGCCGCGTCGCCGTTGGCGAAGAGCAGCAGCGCATCCTCAAAGCTTGCCGCCGGCAGCGCGCGCTCGCGGCAGCGGGCGAGAATAAACCGGACGGAGCACACCAGCTCCAGACAGCCGCGGTTTCCGCAGAAGCAGCGCGGTCCGTCCTTCATGACCGTGGTATGCCCCAGCTCGCCGCTGACCGATTCGTTGATCTCGCCGTGATAGAAGCTGATGATGCCAACGCCCTGCGCGAGGTCTAAAAAAATAATTTTGCGCGGCATCTCGCCGCTGTATTGCCGAATTTGCCAGAGCGCCTTGGTTTTTGAATTGTTGATGACATACACATGCCGCCCGAACGCGCGCTCAAAATAGCCGCGCACATCCACGCCCTTCCAGCGCATGATGCTGGAGTTCACAACGCCCAGCTCATCCACCACATGACCGGACACGGAGATGCCGATCGCGCGCACACGGTCAGTATCCGAAATGATCGCGCGCACCGCATCCTCCAGCAGGGCAAGAACCTCTTGCGCGCCATAGCTTTCGCGGATCGCGATGCGGCTCATACCCAGCATCGTGCCCGAAAGGTCGCACAGCGCGACGTGCGCCTCCTGCGGCTCGATATTGATGCAGACCAGATGCATCGCAGCGGCGTGAAAGGAGATCAGCGCCGCGCGCCGCCCTGCGCCGTTTGCGTTCGCGCGACCGATCGGGCGGACGAGGTCCTGCGCGAGCAGATAGTTGATGATATTCGTGATCGACGACAGGCTGAGATCGGTTTGCCGCGCAAGCTCCGGCCGCGCGCACGCGCCGTTTTTGCGGATATATTCCAACACCTTCACGCGGTTGATGCGCTGCATGAGCTGAACGTTCCCCACGCTGCTGACCATGTCATGTTCCACCTTTCGTTAAAATGCCAAATCCTATGGATGCCAAAAATGCCTGCGGCGCAATGTGTTTCGCGATCTGTTTTGTGGCGGCGGCAAAAAAAATCCGCGTTGCGCACAAAAAGAGTATACGATATGGAAAATAAATGATATACTATGCGTGACAGAGGATCGCACGCGCCGGTTTCACGCATCACAGGGCGGCAAATTTATACGCCTGCGCTTCTTTTTATGGATAGTTTACCATAAAAAAACGGGGCAGGTCAAATATTTGGCGATGGTCTGATCGGAATAGCAGACCTGAGGAGGAAAAGAAAGATGGCAAACAGAGATATTTTTGTGCTCCGCGAAAGCTTTGCGGAATTTGACGATGCGTATCAGACGCTGATCGTCCCGTATCTCGACTTTTTTGGGTTTCCGTATCGCGAGGTGCGCGCGGAGGAGCTGAGCGCCGATTGCGCGCTGATCCTTGCCGGGGCGGACGCGCTGGGCGCAGAGCGGGTGCGCGCGGCGGTGCAGGCGGGCGCGGGGCTTGTCTGCTTCGCGGATGCGCGGCGCGGCGCGGCGAGCGAGATCACGTTTGAAAAAGAGCAATATATCACGGCGCTGCATCAGCCGGGTGAGGTGCGCGCGCTGTATGCGCCGATTCTATCAGGCGGCAATGCGCCGCTCGCGGGCGGCGAGGTACTGCTGCGCGCGGGGGAATATCCGCTGCTTGAAATTGCGCGCCTTGGGAAGGGGAAGGTCGCGTTCTGGCACAGCTATGGCTGGATGTCGCACCGGAAGCTCGGTCCGCTGCACGGCATGGACGACGTGCTGTGGCGCTCGATCGTTTGGGCGGCGAGAAAGCCGTTTGTCATGCAGGGCATGCCGCCGATGCTCGGGATGCGCGTGGACGATGTCTGGGGCGCATGGAGCGAGCTATCGCCGGAGAATCCGCTGCTTTGGGTTGAAATTGCGCAGAGCTATGGCTTAAAGCCGTGGCTTGGCGTGTTTGTGGATAATATCGATGCGCGCAGCGCGGAAAAAGTGCGCGATTATGTCAAGGCGGGGCAGGCGAGCGCGTTTCCGCATGCATTTTCCGGCTGTGAATGGGTAGATACCGAGCTTCCGGAACATTGGGCGTATCTCAATCACACGGACGGACCGTATTCCGACGAGGAAATGCGCGAGAATGCGCGCCGCGCAAAGGCGTGGTTTGATGCGCATGATATTCCGATCTCCAAATATGCGCTCGGGCATTATTACGAAGTGGGCAAAAACGCCCTGCCGTATCTGCGCGAGTGGGGCTGCGAATTTATCGGCATGCACATGAAGCCGGACACGCCGTATCAAAGCGGCGCGGACTGGCTGATGGCGGGGCCTTACCGCAAGTATGAGCGCGACGTGCTTTCCGCCCCGCGCCCGGTGTATTACGGCGACTATGTGTTTGACCGCGCGTTTTTTAACTGCGTGACTGAGATCCGCGATGTTTGCGGCTATGAGTGGGCGCCGAGCAGCCAGGTGGAATATACCATCCAAAATGGTATCGCGCAGGTGCGCCGCGCGTTGGATTCCATGTGTCCGGCGGTGCTGTTTACGCATGAGTCCTGCTGGATCCAGCGCATGACGCCGAAAACCTGGAAGCGCTCATTGGATGGGATCTTCGAGGCGATTGCCGAGTATCAGCCGGAGCTGCTTACCATGGATGAGATCTGCGGCTATGCCCGCGCGAAGCATGACGCAACGATTTGCGCCGCGGAGGTAAAAGAAAACAAGCTGCAGCTGCAGCTTGTTGGGCAGAACGACCGGGAGACCCGGTGCTATGTATTTACAGAGGATGAAAACGGCAAAATTTCGGCGAAGCTCGCCGCGATCCCGCAGCTTTCCGGCGCGCAAACGGTTGCGCTTGCGTTTTAGCCGTTTTGTCGCTGCGCCTTGAGGCTGAGCAGCGTGTAATAGCCGATTACGCCGAAAATGACGATGCAGATCCCGATAGTGGAGAGAAGCCCCGGGCGCTCGCCGAGAAACAGCGTGACCCAAAGCGAATTGAGCACCGGGTCGATGCAGGAGATCAGCGAGGCGAGCAGCGGCGGCGTTGAGCCGGAGCCTTTGGCCAGAAAGAAATAGGCAAGCCCGGTCTGCGCTGTACCGAGCAGGATGACCGCAAACCATGGGATCGGCTCTGCGGTGACGGCGAAGAAGGCGAACGGAAGCCCGATCACACAGCCGAGCGTATGACCGAGAAGCAGCGCCTGCTGCGGTGTTGCGCCGGGGATGCTGTTGCAGAGGAACACCGCGGCAAACCCAACGCCGGAGAGCAGACCGAGAAAGTTCCCGAGCAGCTGCCCCGTGCCGATCGCTTCTAAAAAGAACAGCCCGATCCCGCAGAATACGACCGTGACCGCGCAGAGATCCAGGCGCGTCGGGCGCTTTTTCAAAAACAACGCGGAGAGCACGATGATAAAAATCGGCGCGGTGTATTGCAGGATAATTGCGTTTGCCGCCGTGGTCATTTTGACCGCAATGATATAAAAATAGGTAGAGGCGCACATGCCGAGCCCGCCGAAAATATTCGTTTTTGTGAAGCGGATGCGCCGGTCCTTGATCACGCAGAGCGAAAGCATCAGCGCGAAGAGTGAACGCAGCCCGGCGATCGCGATGCTGTTCCAGGGGATCAGCTTAATTAAAATGCCGCCGGTGCTCCAGAGAAGCGCGGCGCAAATGATGAAAAGCGTGCCATGACCGGCGCGCTTTTTTTGCGCCACGGGCGCGGTCTGCTCGGCGAGATTACGCATAAAAACGCCCCCCTGCAAAACAAAAATTATTTTGTAAATGATATCGTAGCATAGAATATTTTCTATAACAATGGGAAGAATCCATAAAAAATAAAGGCTGCGCTGCAAAACAATAAAAAGATCTGGCGCATTGTCGGCACATGAGATAGAAATTTGACGCAAACGCAATAAAATTTTTCGTTTTATGAAAGCAAAAAATTTTTGGATAAATAAAACTATGCATGAAAAAATTTGCTTGTTAAAATTGCTGAATCCGTATAGCGAGTTGAAAAATCGGGCATACTGAAATGCAGAAAAATATGGGGCGCGGATCGCCCCGAAAAAGTGAAGAAAGGCGGATCTGCATGAAGGTTTCGGAACTGATGAACAGCAATGTGGTGTCGCTTCGCCCGGACGACACGGTCGCGCACGCGGCCACGCTGCTTGCGCGGCACAATATCGGCGCGCTTCCGGTTTGCGCGCCGGATGGGCGGCTGCGCGGCATGGTAACTGACCGTGACATCGTCCTGCGCTGCGTTGCAAGCGAAAGCCAGCCGGAGGAGACCGCCGCGCGCGAGATCATGACGCGCGGCATCGCCAGCGTATCGCCCGAGGACGACGTGCGCGCCGCGGCGCATCTGATGGCATTGGAGCAGGTACGCCGACTTCCGGTCGTGGAGCATGGCAAAGTGGTCGGCATGCTCTCAATCGCGGATATGGCGCGCGCCACGGAGTTTGACATGGAGGCGTCAAAGGCGTTTTGCGAGATCTGCTCTCCGCCGCCGAAATTCTCTTAAATTCGGTGGAATCACAGGCGGCGCGCTTGCTGCGGGGCGGGCGCGCCTATGCTTTACATATTTGCTTTGACTATTCCGGCGAAAAATGGTATGATAAAAATGAAGAAAAGACCATGAAACTGGGGGTGTAATTCCATTGATCGAATTTGTTACAAACGAAAATCTCGCGGCGTATGACGCGTTCATAGAGCAGCATCCGAAGGGGCATTTTATGCAGTCGAGCCTGTGGGCAAAGCAGAAGCCGGACTGGAAGTGGGAGGGCATCCTCTCACGCGGGGATAATGGCGAGATCCGCGGCGCGATGAGCGTTTTGATCCGCAAGGTGCCGTATATCCCGTATTATTTAATGTATGCCGGGCGCGGCCCGGTCTGCGATATTCATGACCGCGCGGTGCTTGCCGAGCTGACCGACGGGGCGCGTGTGCTCGCAAAAAAATATCGCGCCTATTCGCTCAAGATCGATCCGGACGTGCCGGCGCAGGATACGCAGTTTATCCAGCTGATGACCGGCCTGGGCTATACGCATCTCGACACCGGGAAGAATTTTTCCGGCATCCAGCCGCGCTTTGTGTTCCGCCTGAATGTGGCGGGCAAGAGCGAGGACGAGGTGTTTGCGGCGTTCCATTCGAAAACGCGCTATAATATCCGCGTGGCGGAGCGGCGCGGCGTGCAGGTGCGCATCATGGGCAAGGAAGCGGTTCCTGATTTTTCCCGCATCATGCTTGAAACCGGCGTGCGCGACGGGTTTGTCGTCCGTTCGCAGAGCTATTTTGAGCATATGCTCGACAATTTGGGCGAGCATGCGCGCCTGTATATGGCATACGCGGGCGAGGAGCCGATCGCGGGGACGCTTGCGATCCACTACGGCGACAAGGTGTGGTATCTGTATGGCGCGTCCTCCAATGAGCATCGCAACCTGATGCCGAATTACCTGCTGCAGTGGAGCATGATCCGCTGGGCGATCGAGACCGGATGCCGCATTTATGATTTCCGCGGCGTTTCGGGCGATTTGTCTGAGGACAACCCGTTGTATGGGCTGTATCGCTTTAAAAAAGGCTTCAGCGGCGATTTCACCGAGTTTGCCGGCGAGTTTGACCTTGTGTTCCGCCCGGTGATCCACACGGCGGTGGAAAAGGGCGAAAAAAGTTTCCGCCGTTTGAGAAAAAATGTGTTTATGCTTAAAAACCGCGGGAAAAAGTAACGGATACAGTGGGAGTGGCAGGAAGATGAATGCATTTGTCATTGAGACCGAGCGGCTGGTTTCCAATATTGCGCAGATCCTCCGCCGCGCGGGCGAGCGGAAGGTCTATGCGGTCGTGAAAGGCGATGGATATGGCTTTGGGCTTGTGCCGTATGCGAAGCTGCTTTGCGACAACGGGGTCTCGGCGCTCGCCGTGACCGAGCCGGAGGAGGTCTCCGCGCTGCGCACGGCAGGGCTTTCCGATGTGGAGATCCTGATGCTGCGGTCAACTGCGCTGCCGGATGAGGTTGAGGCGCTTCTGCGTAACCGCGCGGTGCTGACGATCGGGTCGCACGATGCGGCGGTCGCCGTCAATGGTATCGCGGGGAAGCTCGGTCTGCGCGCGCAGGTACATATTAAAATCGACACCGGGATGGGGCGCTACGGCTTCGAGCCGGGCGAGATCGAGAAAATTACAGCAATTTTTCAATATATGGAGCATATCGATGTGCGCGGGATCTACACGCATTTAAACGCGGCATTTGGCAAAAAAACGAGAACTCTGACGCAAATTGCGGTGTTTCGCGGTGTTGTGGATGCGCTGCGCGCGCAGGGGTTTGAACCTGGGCTTGTGCATTTTGCAAACTCAAGCGCGTTTTATAAGCTGGATGGGATCGACCTGGGCGATGCGGTGCGCATCGGCTCGGCGTTTACCGGGCGGCTTGCGTTTTCGTGCAAAAACGAGCTGGCGCGCATCGGTTTTTTGGAAAGCCGGATCTGCGAGGTGCGCTGGCTGTCACGCGGGGCGACCGTCGGCTACGGCGGCGTTTACCGGGCGCGTTCGGCGCGCAGGATCGCGATCGTGCCGCTGGGCTATAGCCATGGCTTTGCGGTGGAAAAAGTGCGCGACAGCTATCGTTTTCGCGACGGGGTGCGCTTCATGCTGCAGGATATGAAGCGAACGCTGCTGCATGAGCGGCTTTCCGGCACGGTGAACGGCAAGAGCGCGCGCGTGCTTGGGCATGTCGGCATGCTGCATACTGTGCTGGACGTGACGGATATCCCATGCCAGGTAGGCGACCGGGTGCAGTTTTCTGCAAGTCCTTTGTATGTGGATGCGCGGGTCTGCCGCGAATATCGATAACGAGGCGATGAACATGCCGCGGAATTTGCCGCTTTACCATACATTGACCACCCGCGCAGACGCGGGGGCGCTTCGATTTCACATGCCGGGGCATAAGGGGAAGGCGATCCCCGAAAGCGCGCTTGCGGGCGCATGCGCGCTGGATTTTACCGAGCTGTACGGTACGGGGAATCTCTATGACGGCGTGTTTCCCATCGCGGATGCGGAGGCGCTTTGCGCGCGCGTATGGGGCGTGCCGCAGGCATTTTTTCTGACCGGCGGCGCGACCATGGGAAATTTCGCTATGCTGTCGCTCGTGCGGCAGGAAACGGCGCATATCCTCGTGGATCGCGGGTCGCATAAGAGCGTGTATCACGCGCTGGGGCTTCTGGACTTTTCGCCAGAATACCTCATGCCGGAAACGATCGCGCCGTTTGGCGTTGCCGCGCCGCACGCGCCGGAGAATATCGACCGTATTTTAACAGAAAAGCCGGAGATCGGCGCGGTTATTTTAACCAGTCCGACCTATTACGGCGTGTGCTCGGATATCGCGGCGATCGCGCAGGTCTGCCGCCGCCATCATGCGCGGCTTCTGGTAGACGAAGCGCATGGCGCGCATTTTCCGTTTCTTTCGGATATGCCGTGCGCCGTGCGGCAGGGCGCGGCGCTTGCGACCTGCTCGATGCATAAAACGCTGCCCGCGCTGGGGCAGTCGGCGCTTTTGCTTGCGGGGGCGGAGTTTCCGGCGTATGCCGTGCGCCGCGCGACCGCCCTGTTCGGCACGTCAAGTCCATCTTATCAGGTGATGGCTTCGATGGATCTCGCGCGCGATTTTATGGAGCATGAGGGTCGCGCAATTTGCGCGCGCCATGCGGAAACGCTGCGCGCGATCCGGGAGGAGATCCGGGCGCGCGGATCCTTTTTGCCGCTGTGCATAGACGGGGGCGACCCGCTGCGCCTTTGCGTAATGACCAGCTGCGCCGGTCTGTCCGGCTATCGCGCCGCGCAGCTTTTGGAAGAGCGGCATCATATCGTCTGCGAAATGGCAGACGAGCGGCAGGTTCTGTTTATCATCACCGCCGCGGACACGACGGAGGAGCTGCAAAAGCTTTCTCGCGCGCTGCATGCACTGGAACAAGAGCGGGGCGCGCCGATCGTGCCGCAATGCGCGCCGCCCAAGCCTGCCTGTGTGCGCTATAGTCTGCATGACGCGCTGTGCATGCCGGCAGAGCAGATCGCGCTTTGCGATGCGCCGGGGCGCGCGGCGGCGTCTCACTTGTGCCCTTACCCACCCGGCATTCCGGTGGTTGCCGTGGGGGAGGTTATAGAAAAGGATCATCTCGAATATCTATATCACAACGGATTTGCGCAGGATGATCCGGTTTTGGTTATCAGGGAATCATAAAGGAGGTATCGGTTATGAAACTCATTATGGCAATTATCAATGCAGACGATTCGCACACGGTGATCTCGCAGCTCACGCAGAAGAAATATTCGGTTACGCGGCTCGCAACGACGGGCGGTTTTTTAAAGACCGGGAACACAACGATCATCGTCGGCGTAGACGAGGATAAGGTAGATGACGTGCTGGGCATAATCAATGAGCATTCGCACAGCAGAAAGCAGATGATCCCCTCTACGTCGGAGCTGGGCATGGGGTTTTTCCCGTCCGTGCCGGTAGAGATCGCGGTGGGCGGTGCGACCGTGTTTGTCATGGATGTAGAAAGGTTTGAGAAAATTTAATGGGATTTGAGCAGATTTCCGGCAGCAACGCCCGCGTGCGCGAATATTTGGAGGGCGCGTTTGCGCGCGGCGCGGTTCCGCATGCGTTTTTGATCTCCGGCGCGCCCGGCTCGGGCAAGCATGCGCTGGCAGAGCTTTTGTCCTGCGCGCTGGTCTGCACCGGGGAGCATCCGCCCTGCGGCGCGTGCCCCGCGTGCAAAAAGGCGCGCGCCGGGCTGCATCCGGATATTTTGCGCGTTGATTCGGGCGCGGCGTCGATCAAGGTGGATACGATCCGCGCGGTGCGGCAGGATGCGTTTCTCGTGCCGAATGACGGCGCGCGCAAGGTCTATGTGATCGACCATGCGGAGCGTATGACGCAGGACGCGCAGGATGCGCTGCTTAAGATCCTTGAAGAGCCGCCGGAATTTACAAGCTTCCTCCTTTTGTGTTATAATCATAATAGCCTGCTCCCCACTGTGCTCTCCCGCGTGACGCATTTGAAGCTGTATTCGCCGGAGGACGCGGCGCTTTCCGCGCCGGATGAGGAGGCGCTCGCGGCGGCAAGTGCGCTGGCGGGCGCGTTTGCGCAGAGGGACGAGCTTGGCATTTTGCAGGCGCTCGTCGCCTGTGAGAAGAAAAAACGCGAGGAGATGCAGGCGATATTTGCCCTGCTGCTTCCTATTTTGCGCGATGCAATGACGCAGGGCGCGGTGCCGCCGCTGCTTCCGCAGGCGCAGAGGGCGCGCGATGCGCTGGCGGCGCGCTGCACCCGGCAGGAGCTGCTTGCCCTGTGCGCGCGCGTGGAGGAGGCAAGACAGCTGATCGCGCAAAACGTTGGGGTCGCTCATGTGATGGGGATGCTCGCCGTGCAGGCTCACGCGATATTGAAATAGAAGGAGGAGCGGAATTTGGCCGAGATTGTTGGCGTTCGTTTTAAAGACCTCGGAAAGGTGTATTCCTTTGATCCGGGGGATCATGTATATCAGCCCGGCGATCACGTGATTGTGGAGACCGCGCGCGGCGTGGAATTCGGCGAGATCGCGCAGGGGAACTATCAGGTGGAAGAGCAGGAGGTGGTTGCGCCGCTGCGGAAGATCATCCGCCCGGCGACGGAGGCAGACCATGAGACGCTGCGCAAAAACCACGAAAAAGAGCGCGAGGCGCTTAAAATTTGCCAGAAAAAAATTGCAGAGCATAAGCTTGAGATGAAGGCGATCGACGTGGAATGCACGTTCGACCGCAGCAAAATTTTGTTTTATTTCACCGCGGATGGTCGTATCGATTTCCGCGAGCTGGTGCGCGATCTGGCGTCTGTATTCAAAACGCGTATCGAGCTGCGCCAGGTCGGCGTGCGCGATGAGGCGCGCATGCTCGGCGGTCTTGGCATTTGCGGGCGTCCGTTCTGCTGCGCAACATTTTTGGATGATTTTCAGCCGGTATCGATTAAAATGGCGAAGGAACAGAACCTTTCGCTCAATCCGACGAAAATATCCGGCACGTGCGGGCGGCTGATGTGCTGTTTAAAATATGAGCAGGAAGCGTATGAGGATCTGCGCAAAACCACGCCGCGTGTCGACACCGTGGTGGATACGCCGGCCGGCGAGGGTACGGTCGTGGAAGTGAACCTGCTTTCCGGTAAGCTGAAGGTGCGTATGAACGAGGGCACGGATATAGCGCCCAAGTGCTTTGATAAATGCGACGTTTGCCCGAAGGGCAAGGGCTGCTGCCGCGCGCGGCAGGAGGAGACCGCGAAGGACGAGCCTGCCAAGGCGGAAAAGCCGCCGCGTGAGGCGCCGCCTGCCATGCCGGCGGAGGACCGCGCAGAGGAAAAGGACGGCGAGTCTGGCGCGCCGCATCGCCGCCGTCGCCGCCGTCGCCCACGCAAACCGCGCGAGGGCGGGGAAAACGCGTCGCGTCCGCAGGAGCAGCGCCAGAATGGCGACCGGCCGCAGGGTGCGCGCCCGCCGCGTGAGGGCAGAAACCGTCCGCCGCGTCCGCGCAAGCCGCAGCAGCCGCGGCAGGAAAAAACAGACGATTAAGCAAAAGCCCCCGATTCGGGGGCTTTTATCAAAAATGACGCGGTCAGCGCGCTGACTTGCTGGGGTGCGTTCTGCCGAGGGTGCGTTCCGGCAGGATTTGATTCACTGCCGATTGTCGGCGGCAAGGCTTTTTGCGTATCAAAAAGCTCCCGAATTCGGGAGCTTTTGTCGGTTTGGAGGAAAAGTATGAACATTGTATCGCTTTTGGAATACCCGCAATATATCCCGCAGGTGGCGGCATGGAACTGGTGCGCATTTTGTAAGGAAGAGCGCCCGTCCGTCACGCAGGCGGCGGTGGAGCGCAAGCTGCGGGCGCAGCGCCCGGACGCCCTGCCGCAGACCTATCTGGCGCTTCAGGATGGCGCGCCGGTCGGCACGGCGACGTTGTATGACAACGATCTGGCGGGCGATGCGGCAACACCGTGGCTCGGCTCGCTCTTCGTGCCGGAGGCGATGCGCGGGCAGGGGATCGCGCAGACGCTGATCGCGCATGTCAAGGCGATGGCGCGCGCACGCGGGTTCCAAACCCTTTATTTGCGCACGGAGCATACCGCTGCGTATTATGAGGCGCGCGGGTGGGAGCTTGTGCGGCGGACGGTCGATCCAGCATATGGGATGGAGACCACGGTGTATCAAACGCCGCTCAGCGGCTTTCGTGTGCTGCCGGCAGAGGGCGACCGTTGGGGCAGCGTGCGTCTGTTTGACGATGCGGCGGGCAGCATGGCGACGATTGCGCCCCTGCGCGGCGGGATCTGCACGCAATTTTTCGCCGCGGGGCGCGAGGTGATGTATCTTGACCGCGCCACGCTGGATGATCCGGAAAAGCGCGTGCGCGGCGGCTGCCCGATCTTATTCCCAAGCTGCGGCAGACTGCGCGACGCGAAATATGCGCTCGCAGGCGGCGAATATGCTATGGAGATCCATGGCTTTGCGCGCAAGCTGCCCTGGCGCGTGGTCGAGAGCAGGACGCGCGGCGCGGCGGAGCTTACGATCGAGCTTTCGGACAATGCCGTAACGCGCGCGGAGTATCCGTTTGCGTTTGCGGCGCGGTTTACTTATCGGCTTTGCGGCGCAACGCTTTCGATCGAACAGATTATTGAAAACCGCGCGGCGCAGCGCATGCCGTTTTCCCTGGGGCTGCACCCGTATTTCCGCGTCGACCCGGCGCGCAGCCGCGCGATATTGCATGCGCGCCGGTATCTGGCGGTGTCTGAGGGAATGCGGGAGCATGATTATGACGGCGTGACCGAGTTTTCCGGCGATGCGGATCTGATCGCGACAGAGCTTTCCGACTTGCGCGCAACGGTGGAGACTGGGCTGGGGCATCAAATTCTGATGGCGGCGGAGGGCGCATATCGCTATTATGTGATCTGGTCGCCGGAGGGGACGGAATTTGCCTGCGTTGAGCCGTGGACCGCGCTGCCTGATGCGCTGAATACCGGGCGGGATCTGCTTTGGCTTGCGCCGGGCGAGAAGCGCGGGTTTTGCGCAGCGTTTACCGTGCAGGCGCGGTGAGCCGTTTTAAATAAGAAAGAAGGCTGGTGCCCTGCGCGCGCAGGGCGCATAAATCGATCACAACGGCGGCGGCCAGCGCGAGACTCAGAGAGAGTCCGGCGGGCATGCCGCCGTTTCGCGCATACAGATCGACCAGGCGCGCACAGCTTCCGGCGAGCGCGGCGGCGAGCAGCGGCGTGACCAGCCAGTTGCGCCAGCGCATGCGCAAATGCAGCCGGCGCACGAGCGGGATCAGACTGAGCAGCGCACCCAGCACGCCAGACACGATCGCACCGAGCAAAAAGCCCCAGATCCCCACGCCGGGCAGCCCAACCATCCAGGTCCCGATCAGCTGCACCATGCCGCAGAGGATCGTGATCCGCGCGGCGCGGCGCTGCATGCCAAGCGCGTTTAACAGTGCGGTCAGGCTGAGATGATAATAAGAGAAAAACATTCCGAGGCAGAGCGGGAGCATGAAATCGCCCGCGCCCGGCTGGCGGAAAAACAGCTGGCAAAGCCCGCGCCCGAGCGGAAGAAACGCGCCGAGCGCAGGAAAGGCGAGCAGCCCGGTAACGTGAATGACCTTGCCGGCGTGCCGCCGCAGGTGGGTTGCGCGCTTTTGCGCCGCGCCCTCGGAAAGCGTGGGCACGATCACGGTGCAGAGCGCGGAGAGCAGCGCCGCGGGCAGCGACAGCAGCGGCAGCGTCATGCCGAACAGCACGCCAAAGGTGGAGAGCGCCGCGCCGGAATCCATGCCGGAGGCGATCAGCCGCTGCGGGATCAAAATCGCGTTCGCAGAGGCGAGCAGGTTATTACACAGCGCGGCGAACGAGACCGGAGCAGCGATGGCGATGATCTCGCGCAGCGCGGGGCGCGGCACGGCATTTGTATGCGCGCGCGGCGCACAGGCGCGATAGGCGCGCCCGAGGATGCAAACGCTTCCGATTTCGCTGATCACCATGCCGCAAATGATGAGTGCGCTGGCGCTTCCTGCGTCCTGCGGGCGGAAAGTGAGCAGCAGCGCCGCGACCGCGACAAAGCGCACGCTTTGCTCGGTCAGCTCAGAGGCGATGGGCGGGGCAAATTGCCCGATGCCGAAAAAATAATTTTTTAAAATATTTTCGATCCCGGTGCAAAACAGGCAGGGAAGAATGATCAAAAGCGAAAGCCGTGTGCGCGCATCGCCAAGGATATGAGCAGCAAGCGGCTCGGAATAAAGCGTAACCGAGGCCGCAACCGCAAAGAACAGACCAAAAAACAGCGGGATCGCGCGTAAAACCACCTGCCGTGCGGCGTGCGGCGCGCCCAGCGCATGATATTTTGCACAAAGGCGCGACGCCGCCATCGCAAGACCGGTAACGCAAAATGCGAGGACGACCGAATAATATGGCATCACAAGCTGATAAACGCCCATGCCCTCCGCACCGGTCGTGCGGCTGAGAAAAATTCGATACACAAAGCCGATGATTTGCAGCGCGATATTGGAGAGCGTGAGCGTGAAGGTACGATAAAAGACCGAGTTTTTTTGAATCATGAAGGGGCGCGCCTCCTCTCGCAGCAATATATTCACGCGGCGGCGCGAACATGCCGGGAAAAGGGCGCGGCGCTCGGGGCAAAGGGCGCTATGCGTTAAAAAATATGAAATGCTTGCGGCAAACGCTTCATTCTTCTTGACGTTGCACGGAAAAAGAGATAAAATGAAATGTATTCTTGCAAATGAGGGGAAGTATTTACATGTTAGAAGGACTGCAGCAGTATTTGATGACGGTAGTCAGCGCGGTCAATTCGTTCCTGTGGGATTGGGCGCTTTTGATTTTATTGCTCGGAACAGGAGTGTATTTTACCATCCGGCTTCGGTTCATTCAGGTGCGCAAATTCGGCGCAGCGTTTCGCTTGATGTTTCGCGGATTTTCCCTGCGTGGTGAGAAGGCGGGCGCGTCGGGCATGTCGTCGTTCCAGTCGCTCGCAACGGCGATCGCGGCGCAGGTGGGAACCGGCAACATTGCCGGCGCGGCCACTGCGATGATCGCGGGCGGTCCGGGCGCGATTTTCTGGATGTGGGTCAGCGCATTTTTCGGCATGGCAACGATTTTTGCCGAGGCAACGCTTGCGAAACGGTATAAAACCGAGCGCGGCGGGCGCGCGGTCGGCGGTCCGGTTTATTATATACGGGCGGCGATCAAGGGCCGCTTTGGCAAGGTCCTTGCCGCGTGCTTCTCTGTATTTTTGATCCTCGCGTTGGGCTTCATGGGCAATATGGTGCAGTCAAATTCCATTGCAGACGCGATGAAAAATGCGTTTGGTTTCTCGCCGGTTTGGGTCGGCGTTGTGACCGCGCTGCTGGCGGCGTTGATTTTTATGGGCGGTGTGCAGCGCATTGCTGCGGTTACGGAGAAAATTGTCCCGATCATGGCGATCTTTTATGTAATTGGTTCGCTGATTATTGTATTTGGAAACATAACGTATATTCCGGAGATATTTCGCCAGATCGTTGTAGGCGCATTTGCCCCGCAGGCGGTGGTTGGCGGCGCGATGGGAATCGGCGTGCAGCAGGCAATGCGTTATGGCGTGGCGCGAGGGCTGTTCTCCAACGAAGCAGGTATGGGCTCCACGCCGCATGCGCACGCGCTTGCGCAGGTTGATCATCCGGGCGAGCAGGGTTATATGGCGATGGTCGGCGTGTTCATCGACACGTTTGTTGTGCTCACGATGACGGCGCTGGTCATTATGATCTCCGGGCTGCTGGGTGAAGGCTTTGCCGGGACATATGTGGGCATCGGCTTGGCGCAGGCGGCGTTTCGCGCGTCGTTTGGCAATTTTGGAACGATTTTTATTGCAATTTGCCTGTTCTTCTTTGCGTTTTCCACGATTATCGGCTGGTATTTCTTTGGCGAGATGAATGTGCGCTATTTGTTCCGCAGCCGCTGCGCAGTATATATTTATGCGGCGCTCGTTGTGGCATTTGTGTTTGTGGGCGCGGTGCTGAAGGTCGATCTGGTCTGGTCACTTGCGGATATGTTTAACGGACTGATGGTCATCCCGAACCTGATCGGGCTTCTGCTGCTCAGCAATCAGGTGGTTCACCTTTCACGCGATTTTGAGTTTCAGTCTGCGCGCATTGCGAAAAACAAATAAAAAAACAGAGGCTGCGCGCACGCTGCATCTGTAAAATGAAAGCGGACGCTCTATGGCGTCCGCTTTTTTATGATAAAATCGGTCTGCTGCGTAGGGGGGGGTGATACTACGCAAGCGCGGGGGAATTATGCAACGTGTAGAATGTGGGGTGTGAAGCGGTGTGACCCGCCCGCGCCGCACAGACCCGGCTGCGGGGGTACGTTGTATAGCGGGAAATACCAAACACAGGCAGCGCAGGGATAAGAAGCGCGCCTGCTCCGCGCCGGACAAAGGCTGCCGGGAAATCTCATAAAGGGAAGTATCCTGCTTGCGCCACTTGCGCTGCCGTCTGCAAACGGCGCATCATTCAACGCAGCGGCAATTCTATCAGCCATTTTTCGCCTCGCCTTTTAAGTCACACTTTCGGCAGGGTGCATTCTATTTACAAAAGAACAAGACCGTGGGACAAACGCCCACGGTCTTGTTGAATGCAATATCGTGCCGGATGGATGAATCACCAAAGCAATGGTAATCCGGCGCAGAGAGCGCGGTTTAGCCCTTTACAGAGCCGATCATAACGCCCTTTACGAAGTACTTCTGCAGGAACGGATACACCGCGATGATCGGAATGATTGACACAAGGATCGTACCATATTTGATCGCGTCTTCCGCGAACTGCGTACCCTTCATGGTTTCACCCGTGCCGCCCTGACTTTCGGTGATACTCTGCATAACGATCTGACGCAGGATAATCTGCAAGGGGTATTTCTTATTGTCAGACAGGTAAAGCAGCGGAGCCATAAAGGAGTTCCAGTAGCTTACCGCGCAGAACAGACCGATCGTAGCGAGAACCGCGGTGGAGGTTGGCAGAACCAGATACCAGAGAACGCCGATATCGTTTAAGCCGTCCAGCTTGCCGGATTCTTCGATTTCAGCCGGGTATTGCGCAAAGAAGGAACGCATGATAATCAGGTTATATGCGGTCAGCGCAGACGGAAGGATAACCGCCCACATCGTGTCGAGCATGTGCAGCCACTTCAGAGCCAGGTAAGCCGGGATCATACCGCCGCCGAAGAACATCGTGATTAAGATCAGGATGTTGATCTGCTTGCCGAACGGGCAACGCTTCTTGCTCAATGCGTAAGAGCCGGTGACCAGAACGAATAGTGAGATCGCCGTACCAAAAATAACATACATGAGCGTGTTTTTATATGCGGTATAAATCATTTCGTCAGACAAGATCTTCTTATAGACTTCAAGGTTAAAGCCCTTCGGCCAGAAGGAAACCTGACCGCGCATGACCGATGCGGTATCAGAAAGCGAAACTGAGATCATATGAATCAGCGGGAAAAGCATAATAAATACGATGAACCAAAGAATCAGAGTTCTGATTAACCAACCAACAGTGAATTTTTTTCCAACCATGTTTTCTCCTCCTTACCACAAGCTGGTCTCGCTGACGTGGCGAGCAACAAAGTTAGAGCAAATCAGCAGCACAAGGCTGATTACTGAGTTGAACAGGCCAACTGCGGTACCATAGCTGAAATTATTAGACTGCAAGCCGGATTTGTAAACATAGGTCGAAATAATTTCAGACGTTTCGTATGTAGTAGGCTTCTGGAACAGGAACGCTCTTTCGAAGCCAACATTTAAGAGGCTGCCCAGGTTCAGAAGAAGCATGGTAACGATCGTCGGCGCAATGGAGGGCAGCGTAATACTCCAGAGACAGCGCGCCTTGCTTGCGCCGTCGACGTATGCGGCTTCATAAAGCTGCGGATCGACGTTGGTAAGCGCGGCGAGATATATGATCGCGCCCCAGCCCATGTTCTGCCATATTTCAGACATAACATATAGGGTTCGGAAATAACGCGCATCTGCAAGCATGTTCAGGTTATTCACGCCGAGCATGCTGAGGAAGTTCGTAATCAAGCCGCCGGTCGGCGCAAGGAACATGGTAAACAGACCGACAACAACAACGACCGAATAGAAATGCGGCATGTAGCTGATTGTCTGCACGAATTTCTTAAACTTCGTGTTGGTCACTTCGTTTAACAAAAGCGAAAGGATAATCGGCGCCGGGAAGCCCCACAGCAGGGAATAGAAGGAAAGAACCAGCGTGTTCCTTAACGTTCTCCAGAAGAACTTGTAGTTAAAGAATCGCATAAAGTTCTCAAAGCCGACCCACTCGCTGCCGAAGAAGCCTTTGAATGGCTTGTAATCCATAAATGCGATGATGATACCATACATCGGCAGGTAGTAGAACAGGGCGAGACAGATTACCGTTGGGATGACGAGCAGAAAAAGATATTTGCCGTCACGGAATTTCTTCGCGAATTCGCCTCGCTGGCGAACCGGAAGCGCCTCAGCCGGTGCAATACTGTTTGTCTTACTCAATGCATTCACTCCTCTGTTGTTTGTAGTGGAAATCGATTGATCCGTCTTTTTGAAATTCACCCAGTTCCAAAAAGGCGAATCAATATACCGCGGCAGGAGACGGCATGGGACCACGGCGGAACGCCGCATGCGCCTTCGCTGCATATAAAATTATACTGACTATTTGGCAAAAATGTATGATGAATTATTTAACTCATCACGATATATTGGGATATAATAAAAAATGGAGACAAGTTAAAGAAATGGATATTGATTTTTAATTACAACAACTTATGCTATAAAAAACGTCGCAATTTAACCAAAAACGCGTAAAAAGCATCACAAAAATATTAAAATTATGGGTTCATAAATTTGTAACATTTGGGCGATTTTTGACGGAAACCCATTGTGCATTCTACACAAGAGAAGTTGGGAACAGGCAGAAAACACGAAATATGCGAGAAAAACTTTGGGTTAACTGCTGAAAAATCACGCGATAATAATAGCGTTTTTTGATGGCATTGCGCCTAAAATATAGGGAGCGCACCCTGCGCTGTGGGCGCGTTATTGGGAACACGGTTGCACCGCGCGGGGTGAAGATGGTGCGCCGCTATGCTGCCATGCGGCGCGAAAAAGTAGGTCGTAAAGGCGATGTGCCATTGTTGGTCGGTGCGGCGAACACGGCAAAATCGGTTGCCGGGGCATCGTTAGGGCAATGCGGCGAATAGCGCCAAAACTAATGGGCAAAGCGGGGCGTTGCCGGATCTTGATGCGGTATATGTGAGAAAATACGGCAAAGGAGCAATGCGAAATGCCATGGGCGCGGCGCAACAAAGCGCAGCTTTGCAAGCACGGCGAGTGCGCATGACCGTCGCGATGTTGGCATAGTCTTCACAGCATCGCATCACACGCATATCCGCCCGTGAGCGGATAAAGCGCAATCCTTTCCCGTCGCCTTCTCATTCAAATGCTTGCACGCAAGCATTTGCTTCCCTTCGGACGCTTCATGTCAAAGCGATCCCACGGCAAAGCCGGCTTTTCCGTGCCTAAAAGCAAAAAAAGGGCAGCATGAAGTTTCATACTGCCCTGCGGTCAAGCTAAGAAGCGCCGTTGTCGCCATAATGCTTTTTCTTATATTCTCCGGGCGTATAACCGGTGTATTTTTTGAACAGGCGGATAAAGGTATTGATATTTTGCAGACCGACCATGGCGGCGATATCCTTGTTTTTGTTTTGTGAATTTTCCATCAGGGCGATCGCCTTCTTGATGCGGAAGCTATTGACATAATCGCTTAAATTCACGCTCATTTTTTCTTTAAAATAAGAAGAAATATACGCTGCGGTCAGCTTGAGCTTCTCGGCAAACAGGTTCAGATAAATATCTTCCGCATAATGGTTTTCCACGTAATCGAGGATGAAGCTGATGATATAATCCTCCTCGCGCTTATTGATGCGAATGTATTCTACCACCCGCTCCACCAACTGCGCGCAAATTTTTTGATATTGCTGCACGGTGACCGCACGGTCCAGCTTTGCGTAGACCTGGCTGATTCCAAGGCTTGCAGGCGTTGCATGGAACAGGCGGTTCAACAGCTTGACCGCGCAGCTGACGATCTCTGTGCACAGCAGATAAAGGTCGAAGCCGTTTACTTCTTTCTTTATATTATAATCAAAAATTTCGTTTAAATTGCGCAGGCATTCATCAAGAGATTCATTTTGCATCAGAGAGGACAGCCGCTCCATCTGCTCTACGGTGAAGTAGAACCGCCCTGCGCCCTGCTTGACCTCGCCCTCCACGAGGACCTGGGTCTCCATGACCGGAAGCGCATATTTGGAAAGCTCGGCAAGATGGTCAAAATTTGCTTTGAGCGCCGAGACGTCCTGATGCACATCAGAGATCACAACGGTGAAAAATACATAGTCAGACTCATTTTCAAGCTTCTTTATCGCTGCCTGCGCCAGATTCATCACCTCGTCGCGTGCGGCGGTGTTGATGATAGAAACGATCTGATCAGTTTCTATTTGGAATGTCACGCAATCGTCCTTAGTGGCGGAGAAATACAGCTCAATCAGCTGCTTTAAGAAGAAGGTTGCCTTGCCTTGCTCCTCCTGAATGCTTTCATAAAACGCGTCTTTATAATGCACGCGCATATAAATCATAACATAAGCCTGCGCAATGCTCAGCTGCTTTTCCGCATCCTCGATGCTGACGTAAATATCGCGCACGCGCGATTGCAAAAACACCGTTCGAAGCAGCGAATCCTTCTCGCTGATCATTCCCGCATAGCCTCTGTTTTTTTCTACCAGCGCGCTGATCCCCGCGTCGAGATAATCAAACAGATAGCCGGAGAATGCAGCATCCTCGCCCTCTTCGCATACCACGCAGTCACTCAGCTTTTGCGTGATCCGGCATGCGTCTTTGCATACGCGCCGCGACGCGAACACAGCGAACAGCACAGAAAGCAGCGTGACAAGCACGCCGACAAGGAACATGGTCCATATCAGGCGGTTTGCCGGGCTAAACACGGCGGAGCTTGGGATAATATAATAGTAGCACAGCGTGCCGAGCGATGAATCGCGGCGGTAGATATAACGATCCGCGTTTAACGTGACGGGATCGTTCGCATTTTCAATGGTGGTGATCAGCGCGTCGTCTACCGGATCGGTGGAATAGAGCACGCCGTTCTGATTTGTGATCACAAGCTGTCCTGCCTGCGCGGGCAGCAGATCATTCACCGCGGAATTTAAATTAAATGTAGAAAGCAGGAGAAAATTTTTGTTTGCGGGAAGCTTATACGCGATCGGCATCAGCACGGCGCCGGCTGCCGCGCCATTCGCCGAATGGAACGCCGCGGGCGCATAGAGCTGAAATGTGAAGTCCTTTGCCATTTCTGAAGACCAAAATTCCTCAGGGTACTGCTCAGAACGGAAGTGAGATGCAAAAAAATCCGCGCGCCCGCATGTCCCCTCAGAGCCGGCCACGATCGGGTTACCGGTCGGCATGAGCAGATAGAGCGAATCCAGATAGGGGATAAATTCATTCTGCTTGCGGCCATACGCTATGGTGCGCATCGTTTTCACCACGCTGGCGTAATTATAATTTGCGCCGCATGAGCCATCGACAACTGAAAGAAACGACGGGTCAGACACGATCTCCGCATAGGTGTATTTCAACTGGTCGAGGTAATGATCCAGCGCGGAAACCGAGGTGTCAAACTGCTGCTGCGATTGTGCGCACAGCGTGTCGCGCAGGCGCTGCGAATAGATTGTCTGCGCCGTGAAAAATGCGGCGGACAACAGTAAGATCAGAATAAAAAATCCGGACGTGCATTGCAGAAAAATCCGTTTGCGAAGCGAGCGCGGGTTTTTCTTTCTTGCGCGCTTTTGTTTTGACTGCTTCATGCTGAATTCTCTCCTGTAGCAGAAATATAGGTATTTAAATTTTTTACTGGGTCATTAGAATTATTGATTCTTGCTGCGCCCGGCAAAGGTGTGTGCTGCGCCACGGGGCAAAAGAATCCGCCGCTTTGCTCGCAAAAGGGGCAAAGCAATAGAAAACGCCTGATAATCAGGGAATAATTTTTTTAGCAACCCTATTATACATGCATTTTTTAAAAAAGAAAAGAGGGAATTGCCAAAAAAACAGATAAAATATGAAAAAAAGAAGATTCGATCGGTTAATAAAAAAGATATCCAGCATTATAGATGCCGCGCGTAAAAAATATCGATATTTTTTGATGGACCCGCCGGGCAAGGCGCCTTGCCATATGCTGTGCGTTGCGCGGAACTTCTTGGCGCGTACTTTGTCATATTCCATGTGATGCGTATCTTGCCATGCGGCGCACGCCGTGGGGACATCTTGTTGCATGATGCGCATTATGCGCGTGTATGGCGGGCGCGATAGGCAGCGGGCAATCGTGAGGCGGTGAAAACAATGAGTCGATCAGGCGACCATTTCCTATGGGAGCGAGCAATTATCGTTGTGAATGCTGTGCCGGGTGCGGCGAAGCGCGGGAATCCTTGAATGAGGTCGTGGTGCGGCATATAAGCGCGCAGACAATATTGCGGGATGCTGCTTTTCGCAGCGCTTGCTGCATGCAGCATGGCGGCAATGGAGAAGCTGCGCGCTGTTCCGAGATGTCAGATGCATGCAGTATAGATGCACATAGGGTGCATCTGCGCGCCGGGCGGATATCGCAAACCGGGCAAAGACCTGCGTAGGCAGATTCGGCATGCACTTTTTACGCGAATTTTATAAAGAAATGACGCGCCTGTAATTGCAATTTACGCCATGATATGGGATAATAGAAAACAGAAAGCCGCTTATTTTGCGCAAAATAAAAAAGCCCCGGCAACAGGGCTTGCTTCCGCAAAGTATTGTGCGGCAGGGATGTCGCGCCATTGCGGCTGATTCCGGGCGCGACCGCCCGGCGGACAGAAAGGAGTGGGCGCGAGTGACGCCACGTCTTTGCGTATTTGATTTGGATGAAACGCTGCTCAACCGCGAAAAGAAAATCACGCCGGAAAATGAGCGCGCCGTTCTTGCCTTGCAGCAGCAAGGTGTGTTGGCGACAATCGCAACCGGGCGCTCGCATTTACAAATTCGCGAGTATATTGACCGGCTTCAAATAAAAATTCCGGTGATCACTTGCAATGGCGGTGTGATGAGCATGCCGGGCACCGAGGAGATCCTGCATGTTTCCTATCTGATGCCCGCGCGCGCGAGAGAAATCGCCGCATTTTGCGAGGCAGAGCGGCTGGATTATCTGATGTACACCGCGGCGCATATTTGCTACACGGCGGGCAGCCGCCGCATCGAGGGGTATTTGCGCTATAACGAGGCGCTGCGCGCGGACCCGGCGCGCAGCCGGGATTTTCTGGTTCCCGTTCGGTGCATGGACGATGCGGATGACGGCGATTTTTCCACTGCGATCAAGCTTTTGGTGCTGGGCGATGCGGCGCGGTTTTCTGAGATCGCGGCACGTTTTAACCGTGATCATGCGCTTACAATCGTCAGCTCGGGTGAGGGTCTGATCGATATCATGGCACAGGCGACCACGAAGGGTGATGCGGTCGCCGCGCTGGCAGAGCGCGAAGGCGTTCCGCTGCAGGAGGTTGCAGTGTTTGGCGACAGCCCGAATGATATCAGCATGTTTGAGGTGGCGGGCGTGCGCGTTGCGATGGGGAACGCCGTGCCCGAGGTGCGCGCGCTTGCGACGTATGTGACGAAAACAAACGAAGAATCCGGCGTGGCGGCGGCGCTTGCGCATTTATTTTCTGCGGATCACTCTGCCTGATTTAAAATGCGGCGGATATCATAGCCGTGCGGGCGGTTGAAGCGCCCGAGATCAAACAGCGAATCGCCGGTTAAGTGATTGACATGCTCATAGGTGCCGAGCGTGGCGGAAAAGCCGCATTCTTTCACATATTGCAGCAAAAGCGCATTGGTGCTGCCGAACGGATAGGTAAAGCAGATCGGCGCGGGCAGCCCGTTTTCCACAAACAGCGCCTGCGATTTTTCAAAATCCGCGAGCAGGAGCGAGCGATAGCTCGCCTCGGTTTCGCCGCGCCGTTTCAAACAGCCCTTGCGGTTGACATCGAAACGGTGCAGATCGTAGGAATGGTTTTGAAACTCAAACAGGCCAGATGCCTGCATTTCGCGCATTTCCGCCCAGGTGAGATGCGCATAATCCACATTGTGGTCATCCAGCGCGGAATACTGCTCAGAATAGCTTGCGACCGGGGAGGAGATCATTTTCATGCCATATTTTTTGGCGAGCGGGAAGGCGTATACATAGTCGCTGCGGTTGCCGTCGTCAAACGTGATCATGATCGGCTTTTCGGGGAGTTCAGCCTCGCCGCGGAATGCGGCGCGCAGCTCGGAAACGGTGATCGGCGTGAAGCCGCGCGCCCGGATCAGGCGCAGATCCGCCTCAAGCTCGCGCGGGGAGACCACATATTTCCCCCATTTTTGCGGTTTTTCTGAAATTTGGTGATACATCAGGATGGGCAGCGTGACGCCCTGGGTGATCTGCTCTGCCGCGCCAGAGGTTTGGCGCGCAGCCTGCGGCAGCCATGCCGCCGGAATGAGCAGCAGCGCCGCGAGGAGAAAGCAAATTTGCCGCCGGTAATGCATAAGCGTTGCCTCCTTTTTGACATATCACCATCTATATGATAATAAGATAACAAACATGCGGTGGAATGCTTTTGCATAAAAGCGGCGATACTGAATACATAAGGAGGAATGCGCGGTGAAATACGCGATCGTTGACATTGGGTCGAATACCATTCGGCTGATCGTTTATCAGGTGGAGGACGGCAAGATCCAGCGCGTGCTGAGCGAGAAGCAAACGGCGGGGCTTGTGGGCTATATCAATAAAGAAGACGCGCTTGCGCAGGACGGAATTGATATTTTGGTCACAACGCTTGCGCAGTTTAAAAGAACGGCGGAGACCGTGCTTGCGGATGAATTTCATGCGTTTGCAACCGCGAGCTTGCGCAGCGTGAGCAATCAGGCGGAGGTGCTGGCGATTGTAGAAGAGCAAACCGGGATCTCTATCCGCGTGCTGAGCGGGGAAGAGGAGGCGGCGCTGGATTTCACGGCGCTGCGCGATGCGGTCGGCAGCGAGAGCGGTTTGATGATCGATCTGGGCGGCGGCTCGGTTGAGCTGGTGCAGTTTGTAAACGGCGTGCGCGAGACGAGCAGCACGATCTCGTTTGGCTCGCTGTCGCTTTATAAAAATTTTGTAGAAAATATTTTGCCGACCAAGCAGGAGATGAAAGACATCAAAAAGCACGTGAAGGAGCGCATCGAGGAGGCGCCGTGGCTGCATGGCTGCGCCACGCGCGCATACCTGCTCGGCGGGACCGGGCGCGCCATGGCGAAGCTTTATATGAAGGTGTTTGACGCGCCGGGCGAGCTGTCCGGCTATACGATGGATACGCAAAAGATTAAAAAGCTGCGCCGCGCGCTGCTTGCGGATTCCATGCTCATCATTCGAAACTGTCCGGATCGGATTCATACTATTTTGCCGGGCATTACCGCGCTGCGTGCGATTACAAAGGCGGCAGGCTGCGAGACGATCACGGTGTATGATCTGGGCATCCGCGAGGGGTATTTGAAGCAGTATGTGCTGAAAAGGGGCGGTTACCATGAGCACAGCGGTCTATAGAGGCTGTTTTTTAAACAGAGAGTTATCATGGCTTAATTTTAACCGAAGAGTTTTAGAGCAAACCGGGTTTTCCGACACCCCGGTTTTGGAGAAGCTGCGTTTTTTATCGATTTTTTCATCCAATCTCGATGAGTTTTTCATGGTGCGGGTCGGCAGCCTGCACGATCAGCAGGCGGTCAAGAAGCCGCTGCGCGACACCAAAACCGGCATGACCGCGGAGGAGCAGCTCAACGCGATTTATAAAGAAATGCCGCAGCTTTATGCGCAGCGGAGCGAGGCGCATCGCGCCATGCTGGAGGAGCTGGGCGCATATGGTCTGCAATGCCGAAAAATTTCTAATTTATCCGCGGAGGAGCGGCGCTTTGTGCGCAGCTATTTCGTGCGTCAGGTGCTGCCGCTGCTGTCGCCGGTTTTGGTGGATAATCGGCATCCGTTCCCGCATCTTGAAAATTTGCAGTCGTATCTGGTCTGCCGCGCGAAGGCGCATAGCGGCGCGCAGTTTGGACTGGTTTTGATGCGCGATGTGCTGGACCCTGCGGTGTTTTTGCCGGATGGGAAGCAGTTTGTGCTGCTGCCGGACCTGTTTTTAAAATATGCGGGTCTGATTTTTAAGGGCTATCGGCTTGACCAGAAATGCATCGTCCGCGTGACGCGCAATGCAGACCTTGAGGTGGCTGAGGGGCTGTTTGACGAAGAGACGGATTATCGCAGCTTTATGAAAAAGCTTTTAAAAACGCGAACGAAGCTGGCGCCGGTTCGGCTTGAGCTATACGGGCATGCGGCGCGCGCGGCGGAGAGCTGGCTGCGCGAGCGGCTGGGTCTTGCGGCGCGGCAGTGTTTGCGCAGTCAGTCGCCGCTGGATTATCGGTTTTTGCGCAGCATGGAGGAGCGCCTGCCCGCAGATGCCGCGTTTGAGCGGCTCGCACCCGTTTGGCCGCATGATTTAAAGCGCGGCGAGCCGATTATTCCGCAGATCGAGCGAAAGGATCATATGCTGTTCTTTCCGTATCAAAGCATGAAGCCGCTGCTTAACCTGCTGTCTGAGGCGGCGGCAGACCCGAACACGGTGTCGATAAAAATTTGCCTGTATCGCCTGGCGCAGCAGTCGCAGATCATTGCGTATTTATGCGACGCGGCGGAAAACGGCGTGGATGTGACCGTTGTGCTCGAGCTGCGCGCCCGGTTTGATGAGCGGAATAATATCAACTGGTCGAACCGTCTGGAGGAGGCGGGCTGCACCGTGCTTTACGGCGTGGATGATTATAAGGTGCATGCGAAGATCCTTTTGATCACGCGCAAATGCGGCGGCGAGATCCGCACGATCACGCATATCGGAACGGGCAATTACAACGAAAAAACCGCGCGGCAGTATACTGATCTTGGGCTGCTGACCGCCGATCCGGTGATCGGGGCAGACGCGGTGACGCTATTCCAATCGCTGTCGCTTTCCAAGCTGGATGCGTCATACCGCGCGCTGCTGCCCGCGCCCACGCGGCTGAAGGCGGCGCTTTTGGAGCTGATCCGCGAGGAGGAGCGCAAGGCGCTTGACGGGCGCGGCGGCGCGATCCTTTTAAAGATGAACAGCCTGACCGATCGTGACCTGATCGAGGCGCTGATCCGGGCAAGTAGTCATGGCGTTTCGATCACGATGCTTATTCGCGGCATCTGCTGTCTTGCGCCCGGCGTGCCGGGAAAAACGGAGAATATCCGCGTATTTTCTATCGTTGGGCGGTTTTTAGAGCATTCGCGCGTGTATGTGTTTGGGGTGGGTGCGTCGGCGCGCGTATTCATCGCGTCGGCGGACTGGATGACGCGCAACACCGAGCGGCGCGTGGAGCTGATGTGTCCGGTTCGCGACCCGGAGCTTGCACGCGAGCTGCTTGAAATGCTGCATATTTTGTTTCGCGACCGCTGCCGCATGTGGGAGCTTCTGCGCGATGGAAGCTATCGCCGCGTGACGAGCGGCGACTCTGCGCTTGAGGGGCAGCTTGCGCTGTATGAGCATTGGAAACACGCGGGAAATTAATACTTTTTTAATAAAATATGCTTTGTTTCGTAATATTTTATGGGTATACTAAGAACTGTAGAAAGCAGATGCGTAGTTTTTCATTATTCCCCCCTCCTATTAAACCATATACAAAAAGGATTCGCCGAAAAGCGAATCCTTTTTGCGTGCGCGAAAAAATGCGCGAAAAGGCGGCCGCACAGGAAGTGCAGCCGCTCTTTTTAACGTGTCTGATTAAGCTCCGCCTCGTCCATTAAAAGGACGGAGAGTTCAACGCTCTCGCCATTGCGATACACGGTAAGGCGCACCTGATCGCCCGCCTTATGCCTGCTGCGAAGCGCTTTGATCGCATCGACCGAGGTAAACAGCTCGCCGTCCACCTTCGTGATGATGTCGCCGCGCCGCAAGCCCTTGCGGTGCGCGTCAGACTGCGGATGCACATATTCGATATACATGCCCTCAACAGAGCTGTGCAGGCGCGCCTCGCGCCCGGTCAGAAAGCTGCCGTTTAAGCCGATGCTCGGGCGACCCTTGATATACCCGCGGGAGATCAGCTCGTCAATGATCGGCTTCGCTGTGTTGATCGGGATCGCAAAGCCAAGCCCTTCGTAATAGGAAATACCGATTTTGATCGTGTTAATGCCGATGACCTGCCCATATTCGTTGACGAGCGGACCACCGGAATTGCCGGGATTGATGGATGCGTCCGTCTGGATCAGGGTCATTTCACGGTCGCCGATCACAATGTCGCGATTGATGGCGGAGATGATGCCGGAGGTGACGGAATTTTGCAGCTGAATGCCCGCCGGATTGCCGATGGCAACCGCAAGATCGCCCGGCTCCAGCTGATCGGAATTGCCGAATGCGGCGGCGGAAAGCTCGGACGCGTCAATTTTGATCACCGCGAGGTCCGAGCGGGAGTCCGTGCCGACCACGCGCGCGGTATAATCGCTGCCGTCGTCTAAAATCACTTCGATGCTGCCGCTGTTTTCCACCACATGGTGATTGGTGATGATATAGCCATCCTGCGTCATGACTATGCCGGAGCCAACGCTCTCTTCGCCAAAATCCGAGCTGGCGGCCGCGATGATTCCAACCACGGCGGGACGCACCTTTTTTGAAATTTCCTTGATGCTCAGCTTGCCGTTTGCGGCGGGCGGCGCGGTATCGACCGGGGTCTCCTCCTGCCGGAGATGCTCTTCCACAGTGACGGAATCATCCGGCACGCGCACCTCGCTGTGCCGTGACTGCACCGACCCGGTCTGCGTGAAATGGATGACCAGACCGATCACAACCGACGTCAGCGCGATATAAAATGCCAGAACAACGCCGATCACGATCGGAAGCCAGCGGCGTTTTTTCTTTTGCTGCATGGGCGGATATGCCGGGACGCTCGGCGCGGAATGCTCGCCTGCAAAGCGGTCGTCGTTCATAAAGCTCCCCCTTTTTTCGCTCAGTATATCTTATGAAAAAAATACGCCGATCAGAATCAGCGCCCCTTCTGCTCGAGCGGCAGCGAGAAATAAAATTCCGTGTCGCCATGCAGGCTGGAAGCGCCCACATCGCCATGATGCTGGTTGATAATAGTTTTCACGATATATAGCCCGAGACCCAGACCGGATTTGTCGTTCGCGCGCGATCGGTCGGTTTTATGGAATCGGTCAAACACATAGGGCAGCTCATCAGCGGGGATATCCGCGCCGTGGTTGCGGATAGAAAACCAGAGCTTTCCGGCGTGCGTGCTGACGTCGATTGCGATCGTCCCGCCCACCTCGGAGAATTTGATAGCATTCTCGGTCAGGTTATACACCGCCTGAAAAATCGAATCCTCGTTGGCAAACAGCTCGATCGAATCCGCAGAGAACGACACCGCAAGCTGCAGCTTCTTCTCCTCCAGGCGGGAATCGAAGCCGATGATCACGCGGCGCACCTGCTCGCAAAAATCATATTTGACCGCGCCGGAGGACATATCCTCCGCCTGAATGCGCGTAATATTCAGCATACGGCTGACCAGGCGCGACAGGCGGCGCACCTCGCTTGAGATCACCTCGAGATACTGATGCTCGCGCTCGGGCGGGATCGTCCCGTCCAGAATGCCGTCCACATAGCCGCCGATCGAGGTCATGGGCGAGCGCAGCTCGTGCGACACATTGGCGACGAACGTGCGGCGCAGCTCCTCGGATTTTTCGATCGAATCTGCCATGTTGTTGAACGCACAGGTCAGCTCGCCGATCTCGTCCGTACTCGTCACGGGGACGCGCACCTTGAAATCGCCGCGCGCAAAGCTTTTCGCGGCGGTAGAGATCTGCTTGATCGGGCGGGTCATGCTGCGCGCCGCGAAGAACGAAAGCCCCGCGGTAAACACAAAGACAAGAAGCGCCGAGATCAAAAACATCCGCGTGATATCCACAAGCAGCTCGCTCATGTCAGACATCGAGGTCGTGACCAAAACGCAGCCTGCCACGTTGCCGTTCGTGTCGCGATACGGCACGCCCACAGTAAAATTCTGCCCCTTATACAGCCCGCCAAGCGTGCCAAAGCCGGAAAAGCGCCCATCATCCGTAATTTTTTTCACAATATTGGATTGCACATACACATTTTGCGCGTTATCGCCGCTGTCCGACGTGACGAGAACGCGCCCGTCCAGCCCACAGAGGATCGCGTGCAGGTTGCCGTTATCCATCATGGTGGAGAGCAGAAGCTGAAACGTTTGCTGCCGGATGGAGCTGAACTGCGTCATCACATCGGTCGTCAGGTTCGACACGCGCACCGCGACCTGCTCTAAATTATGCTCCTTCTCGCCGACGGAATATTTATAAACCTGCAGGGACAGCCCGCCGCCGAGAATGATGAAGCCGATCAAAATCAGCGTGGCGCTGAGCAGGAAATATTTATATAGTAAGCTTTGCCTCATGCGTTACACCCTCATGCTTTGGCAGGCTCTGCCACCTCAAATTTATAGCCGACGCCCCAAACGGTTTTGAGCGACCACTGATCGCTCACCCCATCGATCTTCTCACGCAGGCGCTTGACATGCACGTCCACCGTGCGCGAGTCGCCGAAGTATTCAAAGCCCCACACATCGTCCAGCAGCTGGTTGCGCGTGAACACGCGGTTCGGATGCGAGGCGAGATAGTTTAAAAGCTCAAGCTCCTTGGGCGGCAGCTCCACGCGCTCCCCCCGGATCTCGACCTGATAGGCGTCCATATCGATCACGAGATTGTCAAAGCGCAGCACATGCGTCTTTGGCGCTTCTTCCTTTTGCGCCGTGCGGCGCAGCACCGCATGGATGCGCGCGATGACCTCCTTCATTTCAAACGGCTTTGAAATATAATCATCCGCGCCGATCTCAAGCCCCATGACCTTGTCAAATGTTTCATCCTTCGCGGTCAGCATGATGATGGGGACGTTACTGGTTTTGCGGATCTCGCGGCATACGCCCCAGCCGTCCAGCTTTGGGAGCATGATGTCAAGCAGGATGATATCCGGGTCAAACTCGCGGAATTTTTCCACCGCGTCCAGCCCGTCCTCCGCATGAGCCACCTCATAGCCGTCTTTTTCCAGATACAGGTGGATCAGCTCGGCGATATTCGCGTCATCTTCCACCACTAACACCTTGGTATTCATAAACAGTTCCCCCTTTTCCGCGCAAATGCGCCAAAAAGCAATATTTTACTTTATTATACACTATTTCACGCCGGATGCGTGAATATTTTGTGAATATTGCGGTGCGGGGCAAGCATACAGTATCAAAGACGAAAACGAGCGGGGAGGCGAAACAATGCAGCAATATCTGACCGGCCGCGTGCTGGACCGCGACACAAACGTCCCGATCGCCGGAGCTCGCGTTTGCCTGAAATTTAAGGGTCTGCGCCTGCGCGCGCAAACGGCGGCGGACGGAACATTCCGCATCGCGCTGCCGCCGGTGTGCGGCGCGGTCGGGCTTGTGATCAGCCGATGCGGGTTTTATCCGCGCCATATTGCGGAGTTCTGTCCGGGCGCGGCGCGCACGTTTCGGATGACCCCGGCGGGATAGCTAAAATTCAATGCCGCGCCGCGCGGGCAGGTCACGGTCAAACGGATGCTTTCGCTTTGCGATCTCGGATACATAATCCGCCGCGTCGATCAGCTCATCCGGCGCAAAGCCTCCGGTCAAAACCAGCTCGCAGCCGCGGCTTCGCGCCGCGATCATCGCGAGAGCTTCTTCGGCCGTGACCGCGTCATTGGTGAGAAGCCATAAAAATTCATCCAGAACGACCATGTCATACCGCCCGCTTTCCATCGCTTCGCGGGCGCGCGCAAGCCGCCGCCGCGCGCTCTCAAGCGCGTGCGCACGCTGCGCCTCGTCCATAGCAAACAAAAACCCATCCGTCGGCTCGCCCTTTTGCACCGTGATGTTCGGCACATGCGCGAGCGCCGCCAGCTCGCAGGATTCCTCCTGCTTTAAAAACTGGCAGTACCAGACCGAAAGCCCAGCGCCCGCGGCACGCAGCGCAAGCCCTAGTGCGGCAGTGGTTTTGCCCTTTCCGTCGCCGATATAAATATGAACAAGTCCTTCCATAATAAGCCCTTTCTCGGCGGCATTACGCGCGCCAGTTGATAGAACATGTGCATGCACCAAGCGCCTCCGGGCGGGCGGTGCAAACGGCGAGCGCATAGTCGCCCATCGTGCCGACATGAAACAGCCGCGGGTCAAGCGCAAACACATTGAGCGCGGCCAGATCCCGCGTGATGCCGCGACCAGAGCATTTTAAAAATGCCTCCTTGCGCGTCCAGATCTCAAAAAACAGTCGGTCGCGCGCATCGGGCGCGGCGGCGTGCAGGCGGGCGCGCTCCTCCGGATGAAACGCGCGCTCCGCCACGCGCACCCGCGCGGCGGATATGCGCTCGATATCCACGCCGACAGGGCAGGAGGCAAACGCGCACACTGCAAGCTCGCCTGAGTGCGAAAGATTGCAGCACAGCCCTGCGATTTCCGGCTTTCCATATGCGCCGCGCGTGATCGACACCGCGTCTTGCGCGATGCCAAGCCGCCGCGCCGCCTCGCGGCGCAGCAGCTGCTCGCCCACCGCATGCCGGGCACGTGGGCTGGAAACGGGCGCGCAATATAAATCGATCATAGCGCCGCCTCCCTCACTGCGTGACCGCGTCGACCGCCGCGCCGCCGGAGACCGTGATCACGATCCGGTTCGGCACGCAAACGATCGACTGCCCGCCGCGCGAGATCCATCCGGTTTTTACGCAGACCTGGTCCGGGCAATCCGCCTGCGTGATCGCGCAGCGCCCACCCGCTATCGTGACCGTCGCATGCGGCAGCGTAAGCGTTTGATTCTCTGCGAGCGAGAGCGTTTGTGCCGCGCCGTCCGCCTCCAGCGTCACCGCGCCGCCGGGCGCCGTGTGCAGAGGATACAGCCAAATTGCCGCCGCCGCTGCGAGAACGACACCGATCACAATGAAATCAGCGATGCGCCACTTCATATGTATACGCTCCATTCGTCAGCCGGAAGCCGGAAAGACCCTCCGACACAATGATTTTTTTGTTTTTCAGAATTAAAATCAGCTCGAAATCCGCGCTGTGCGCGCGCCAGAAATCCAGCGCGGCGGCGCTGCCCATGACGAAAAGTGCCGTGGAGTATGCGTCCGCCATTGCGCCGTTTTTTGCAACAATCACGGTCGAACGCAGGTCATTTTGCGCGGGATAGCCGGTTTTCGGGTCTAAAATATGATGATAACGCACGCCGTCCTGCTCAAAAAATCGTTCATAATCGCCGGAGGACACCACAAAACGGTCCGTGACCGGGATCGTGGCCAGATAGTCGTTTTCGCCGCCGTCCGGATCGCGCACGCCGACCGTCCAGTCGCTGCCATCCGGCTTCGCGCCGAGGGCAACCACGTTCCCGCCGAGCGACAGGATCGCGCTTTTTATGCCGCGCGCGGTGAGCGCACGATACAGCGCGTCGCTTGCCGCGCCCTTTGCGATCGCGCCGAAATGCAGCGTTGCGCCGTCGCGCAGTGTGAGGGACGAGCGGTCGGCAGAAAGCGAGACCTTATCGTGACCGGATGCGCGTTTTGCGGCGGAAAGCGCCGCTGTGTCCGGAACGGTTTGCGCCTGCCAAAGCGCAATCAACCGTCCGAGTGCCGGGTCAAACGCGCCGTTGGTTTCTTCGCTAAGCGCAAGGGATTGCGCCAGTACATCGCCCAAAATGGGCGAGAGCGCGCCGCCCTGCGCCTGATTGAGCGCCGGCGTTTCGCCCTCTGTGGGCGAGCATGCGCGGTCATATTCCGCGAGGATCTGCTCCGATTCGGCAAGCGCGTCCTCCGCGTCGTCGCCGTATACGGTCAGCTGCATCACGGTGTCCATCAAAAACAGCGTGCGCGAATGCGGCTTTGCGCCGCAGGAGGAGAGCAGGAGAAGAAGCGAGAGCACAAGGCATATTTTTTTCATAAAAGCACCCAACTTGAATTCATAAATTCTATTATAATACTATCACACCGCCGCGCGAAACACAAGGCGTTTGCCGCGCTAGCTCTTCGGGCGGCGAAACAGCTCGGACACGCCGATCACGAGCAGAAACGCGCCGAACAGGCGGCGCACCCATGCGGCGTCCAGCGTGCCGAGAAAGATTGAGCTTGCGGCGGTGGCGAGCGTGCCGGGAAGCGCGGTCCAGAGAAGCGCCTCGCGGTCGATCAGGCGGTTTTTGATATGCCCGATGAGCGATGCGCCCGCCGTGGGCAAAAAGTAAAGCAGATTCACGCCCTGCGCCGTGATTTGGCTTGCGCCGCCAAACGTGGTCATCGCGATGATCAGCAGCGTGCCGCCGCCGATCCCAAAGCCGGAGAGGATCCCGGTCAGCGCGCCGATCAGCGCGGAAAGAAAGAAATTCAAAAGAAAAGACTCCTCACTCCACCGTAAATAATAAACAGCCCGAGCGCCTTGTGCAAAAGCCCGGTGGGGACTTTTTTAAAAATCAGCCCGCTCAAGATCCCGCCCGCGAGACCGCCGATCAGAAACGGGACCGCATCCGTCAGCGCAAAGTCCTGCCGGATCAGATAAATGATGGCGGATGCAACGCACATCGGCAGAATAACGGCGACCGAGGTGGCAAACGCCTTCTTTTCGGGCAGCTTCAGCCAGCGGCAAAACAGCGGCACCAGGATCATGCCGCCGCCCGCGCCGAAAAACCCGTTCGGGATGCCGGCAAGAAGCCCGGTGATCACATAGGGCAGTCGCTTTTTCATCCAATTCGCCTCGCTTTCTGAAACAAAAACAGCCCAAGCGCAAGCGTGAGCAGCGCCGCCGCGCCGCAGAACAGCGCGCGTGAAGCAAGCGTTAGCACCGCGGGCGGCTGCGTTTGCGCGGGCAAAACGCGCAGCGTGTAGTCAGAATGCACGCCGCTGCCGCGGATATCCGCGCGCACATGGATCGCGCCGGGCGCTGCGGCCTGAATTTTGCAGAGCGACCCGCCGTATGACACCGCGCCCGCGTCCTGCGCGTCCACGCTCCAAACGATCTCGGCGTCCGCCGGCTCGGCGAGCGCGCGGATGCGCACCTCGTCGCCGATCTGCACGGTCTCCGCCGTGGCGCTCAGACGCAGCGACGCGGCGGCGCGGCGCACGGTCAGCCGGATCTCGCATTGTGCGCCGTCCGGATCGCGCACGGTGAGAAGCCCGGTCCCTTCGCCGCGCGCCTGCACGGTGCAGCTCCCCTCGTTCCAAAGGATCGCGGCGAGCCCGTCAGACGGCGTGATCGACCAGGCGAGCCGCGTTGCGTCGGCGCCGCGCGGCAGCAGGTCGACCGTGAGGCGCGCGCTTTCCCCGGGCTGCAATGTGCAGGAAAGCGTGCTTGGGATCAGCTTTTGCGGCGGCGTGCGCGTGTTTAAATAAAAATTCTCTTCCGCCGCCGCGAAACGCAAAAAAGGAAGAAAAAGAAGGAAAAATAGGGCGATTTTACGCATAATACCCCCTCGCTTTGCAGCTTTCTTTGCGTTTATTTTGCCTGCTTTTTGGGGAAATTAAACCCGATGCCGCGAAAAATTAAAATTAGGTGTTGACAATTCCGGGCTTTTATATTAAAATAACTTTTGCCTTATGGCTTTATATGGCGGCATAGCTCAGCTGGCTAGAGCATTCGGTTCATACCCGAACGGTCACTGGTTCAAATCCAGCTGCCGCTACCATTTTTTTGATGGGAGCGAATTGTTTCGCTCCTATTCTTTTGGCCCGTTGGTCAAGCGGTTAAGACACCGCCCTTTCACGGCGGTAACAGGAGTTCGATTCTCCTACGGGTCACCAGCTCGATCGCCTGCGAGGGGAGTTTCCTTCGCAGGCGTTTTTTGTTTGATTACCCGCGCGCGGGATGTCGGGGTTTTGCGTATGGATTTGTATAAAATAGGGAACATTCGGGACATACTAGAACGGCATGGCTTTCATTTTTCCAAAGCGCTGGGGCAGAATTTTTTGACCGCGGCGTGGGTCCCGCAGGAGATCACCGCGCGTTCGGAGATCGATGAGAGCGCCGGCGTTTTGGAGATCGGACCGGGGATGGGCTGCCTCACGCGGGAACTGTCTCGCGCGGCGAAGCGCGTGGTTGCGGTCGAGGTCGATGCGGCGCTTCTGCCCGTGCTTGACGAAACGCTTGCCGGCTGCGAAAACGTGACCGTGGTGCATCAGGACATTTTAAAGGCGGATCTGCCCGCGCTGGTCGAAGAATATTTCGGAGGACTGCGGCGGCTGGTGTGCGCGAACCTACCATATTATATTACCACGCCGATCCTCACGCGGCTTTTGGAAAGCCGCCTGTTTGACGCGATCACTGTGATGATGCAAAAGGAGGTCGCTCTGCGGCTCTGTGCCGCGCCGGGCACGGCGGATTACGGCGCGTTTACCGTGTTTGTGCAATATTATTCTGAGCCTGAGATTTTATTTGAGGTGCCGCGCGGCTGCTTCGTGCCGCAGCCCAAGGTGTCAAGCGCGGTCGTCCGGCTGCATGTGCGCAAGGCGCCGCCGGTCGATGTGTGTGACGAGGCGTTGTTCTTCCGCGTGGTGCGCGCATCGTTTGCGCAGCGCAGGAAGCAGCTTTTAAACGGGCTTTCCGCCGCGTTTTTCGCCGAATGGAGCAAGGAAAGGCTTGCAGAGCTGCTCACGCAGGCGGGAGTCGATCCGCGCGTGCGCGGCGAAACGCTCTCGCTTGCGCGGTTTGCCGATATAGCGAATGTGCTATATTCTGCGCGCAAATCGGCGGCTTCTTGCTAAAAAATTAACAATTTATGAATTTCGCGCGTTTTCCTCTTGCAAAAGTGCGAGAAAATAAATATAATAGATGACGGTGAATGAGCATTAGAAAGGAGCAGAGACATGAGTTTAACGAAAAACACGGCGGTCAATAGCTGGGTAGACGAAATGGTTCAGCTGACCAAGCCGGACAAGGTAGTTTGGATCGATGGCAGCGAGGCGCAGTTGGATGCGCTCCGTGCCGAGGCGGTCTCTACCGGCGAAATGATCAAATTAAACGAGGAAAAATTACCGGGGTGCTACCTGCACAGAACCGCGGTCAACGACGTGGCACGCGTTGAGGGCAGAACCTTTATCTGCGCGCCGACCAAGGAAGAGGCAGGCCCGACCAACAACTGGATGGACCCGAAGGAAACCTATGAGAAGCTCGGCAAGCTGTTTGACGGCGCGATGAAGGGCAGAACCATGTATGTCATCCCGTTCAGCATGGGCGCAGTCGGCAGTCCGTTCGCGAAGATCGGCATCGAGCTGACCGATTCGATTTACGTTGTTCTTAACATGGCGATCATGACCCGCATCGGGCAGAAGGTGCTTGACGTTCTGGGCGACAGCACGGATTTCGTGCATGGTCTGCACTCCAAGGCACAGCTCGATGAGGAGAACCGCTATATCGTTCACTTCCCGCAGGACAACACGATCTGGAGCATCAACTCCGGTTACGGCGGAAACGTTCTGCTCGGCAAGAAGTGCTTCGCGCTTCGTATCGCGTCCTATCAGGGCAAGAACGAGGGCTGGATGGCAGAGCATATGCTCATCCTCGGCGTGGAGAAGCCGAACGGTGAGACCAAGTATGTTGCGGCGGCGTTCCCGTCTGCTTGCGGCAAGACCAATCTGGCTATGCTGATCCCGCCGGAGGGCTATAAGAAGAAGGGCTATAAGATCTGGTGCGTGGGCGATGATATCGCTTGGATGCGCGTGGGCGAGAATGGCGAGCTCCGCGCGATCAACCCGGAGGCTGGCTTCTTTGGCGTTGCGCCGGGCACGAACATGAAGTCCAACCCGAACGCGCTGCTTACCTGCCAGAAGAACACGATCTTTACGAACGTGGTGCATAATCTGGAGGACAACACCGTTTGGTGGGAAGGTCTTGACAAGAACCCGCCGAAGAACGCGCTCACCTGGAAGGGCGAGAAGTGGGACGGCACCGGCAAGGGCGCGCATCCGAACAGCCGCTTCACCGCTCCGGCGAAGCAGTGCCCCTGCATTTCCGATCAGTTTGAAGCGCCGAACGGCGTTGAGATCTCGGCGATCATCTTTGGCGGTCGCCGCGCGAAGACCGCTCCGCTGGTTTATCAGTCCTTTGACTGGAATCATGGCGTGTTCGTAGGCTCCGCAATGGCAAGTGAGACCACGGCTGCGGCTTCGGGCGCGGTCGGCGTTGTCCGCCGTGATCCGATGGCGATGCTGCCGTTCTGCGGCTACAACATGGGCGACTATTTTGCGCACTGGATCGAGATGGGCGAGAAGATCAAGAAGCAGCCGAAAATCTTCCATACCAACTGGTTCCGTCTTGATGAGAACGGCAACTTCATGTGGCCGGGCTATGGCGATAACATGCGCGTGCTTGAGTGGATCATCAACCGCTGCGAGGGCAAGGTCGATGCAGACGTTACCCCGATCGGTTATGTTCCGAAGGTTGAGGATATCAACCTGGAGGGCATCGAGGATGAGGTCAGCCGCGATACGCTTAAGGCTCTGCTCACCGTGGATCCGGAGCTGTGGAAGGACGACGTGAAGGGCTTGGAAGAGTTCTATGCGAAGTTCGACCGCATGCCGGCGGAGATGACCCGTCAGCTCAACGCGCTGAAAGAGCGCCTTGCGAAGTAAGAAAAAATAACAGAACCCACCGGGAAACGGTATGTTTCCCGGTGGGTTTTTTCATGCCGGTCGTAGAAAGCTTGTGGCGAAACATGGCTTTCATATGCGGCTTTCCGGCGCAAAAGCTGCTTGTTTAAGAGCAAATGATTGCAAGTGGGATCCCCCCCCCGCTTGCGGGCAGCGCGTGATTGTAATATAAAAGTCCTTTGAGAGGCAGATTAAACTTAAACACACCGCGCGGCAAGCGGCATGGAGAACGGGAACTGGCGCATATTTTGATTTCGCCGGGCGCATGCCCGCGCGGATGGAAAACGATAAGGGAAACGAGGGTGCAGCCGCTTCGGATCATGCCGATCCGCGTGAGCCGGAGTGCCTTTTGAATATTTGTCAAAAGAGCGGCGTGCGACCGATAAAATTTGCGGCGCGCTTTTACAGATCGCGACCCGGCGCAGATAAAGAATATTTTAAATAGTACAAAATCAAATTATCTTTATATAAAATAGGCAAATATACAAGAAATGTGGCGGATATAGAAACATTTAAACAAAGATAAAATGAAATCAAAGAAAAAATAAAAGCAAATTTTGCACATAGATCAGCAAAAAATGAAAACAAAAGCCGAGGTGCGCTTGCTATACTGGTCACAGAGGATCGCGCGGAGGGAGTTCGGCGCTCGCGCGCGGAAAACAGGAGAGGGAAAGTGAGAGCATGCAGGCAATTTTTTTATCCAATGATCCGGCGCAGCTGCGGCGAGTGTATTCCGACGCGGTCATAGAGCGGCTGGAGCAAAGCGCGCGGTGTGCGTAGCCGGTGTTCACCTGGGCGGACGTCCTTGCCGCGCCGGAAACATTCCGCGATGTTCGTGCGGTGTTTTCCTCATGGGGTATGCCCGCCGCCACGGAGGAGGAGCTTGCGCGCTGCCTGCCGAAGCTTCAGTATGTGTTTTACGCGGCGGGAACGGTGCAGCGCTTTGCGCGCCCGTTTTTTCAGCGCGGCGTGCGCATTTTCCATGCCGCGGCGGCGAATGGGATCCCGGTTGCAGAATACGCCGCGTCGGCGATTTTGCTTGCAAACAAAGGCTTTTTTCAGGCGCTGCGCATTCCGGGGCGTGCAGAGCAGCTTGCGCATGTGCTGCAGCACCCGGGGAATTTTAACGCGCGCGTGGGTCTGATCGGCGCGGGGAAGATCGGGCGGCTCGTGATCGGGCTTTTGCGTGCGCATCGTTTGCAGCTGGTCGTGTATGACCCCTACCTACCGGAGGAGCAGGCGCAGGCGCTTGGTGTTGCGCGCGTTTCGCTTGAGGAGCTGTTTGAGACCTGCGATGTGATCTCAAACCACCTGCCGAACAATGCGCAGACCGCGGGCATGCTGAATTACGCGCTGTTTTCGCGCATGAAGCCCTGGGCGACGTTTCTTAACACCGGGCGCGGCGCGCAGGTGGTCGAGGCGGATCTTGTGCGCGCGCTGCGCGAGAAGCCGGATGTGACCGCCCTGCTCGATGTGACCGATCCGGAGCCGTGCGCGCCGGAACACCCGTTTCACACAATGAAAAATGTGTTTTTAACGCCGCATATCGCGGGCAGCTTGCGCGAGGAATGCGCGCGTATGGCGGAATATATGGCAGATGAGTGGGACCGGCTGCAGTGCGGCGAGCCGCCGCAGTATGAAGTGAAGCCGGAAGCGCTTGCGCACATGGCATAGACAGAAGAGGAGGAAAAAGCGATGCAAACAGGGATTGTGTCCGTTACGTTCCGCGCGCTTGCGCCGGAGCAGGTGATCGCGCTTACAAAGCAGGCGGGGCTGGACGGTATTGAATGGGGCAGCGATGTGCATGTTCCGTGCGGCGCGGGGCTGCGGCATGCGGAGCATGTCGGCGAATTGACGCGCGCGGCAGGGCTTTCCGTGCTGTCGCTCGGCTCGTATTTCGGCTCGGCGCAGGGGACGCGCGCGGAGCAGGAGCCTGAAACGCTTGTGCAGACGGCGCGGGCATTGGGCGCGCCGCATATTCGCATTTGGGCGGGCGGCCGCGGCACGGCGGAGGCAACGGAGGACGATTGGGAGCAATGCATTCGCAAGGCGTCCGCGCTTGCCGATTGCGCTGCGGCAGAGCATATCCGCGTTTCGTTTGAATATCACCCCAACACGCTTACGGATGAGCCGCACGCCGCGTGCCGCCTGGTCGAGCGCATTGCGCGCCCGAACGTCGGGCTGTATTGGCAGCCGAATTATTTTCTTGATGCAGAAAAAAACCGGGAAGCGCTGCGGCTGGTGCTTCCCTGGCTGACGAATCTTCATGTATTTCATTGGCGCGAGACCACGAGCCTGCCGCTTGCGGAGGGCGAGGCGCTTTGGCGCTCGTTTTTTGCGCAGGTCGATGCAAAGGCGCCGCATGCGGCGCTTATGGAATTTGTTCGCGATAACGATCCTGCGCAATTTTTGGAGGATGCTGCGTGCCTGCGCCGGATGCTCTAGCGGTCATGACCGATGGCGGTATTGATTCGGCGTGATGCGCAGCTCCTGCCGGAAGGCGCGGATCAGGCTGCCGCTGCTTGCAAAGCCGCAGCGCAGTGCAATCTCCGCAACCGGGAGATCGGTGTGGATCAAAAGCTCCTTCGCGCGCGAAAGGCGCAGCAAAAGCAGATAGCGCTTCGGGCTGTAGCCGATCAGCGTTTTAAACGCGTGGCTAAAATAACATGGGCTGAGATGAAACGCCTGCGCGACCGCGGCAATGCGCAGCTCCTCCGCGTAGTGGGCATCGATATATTCCTGCGCGGCGAGCAGCTCCGGGCTGACGGTTTTTTCGCCGGACGGGAAGCGCGCGGGCGCCTGGCGGTAAAGCTGAATTAAAAACCGGCGCATGGCGTCTGCAATCAGCGCGGGGGAAAACGCATCCGCGTGCTGCTGTTCCTCAAGCATGCTCTGCAAAAGCGCCGCGCCGTCCGGCGGGAGGGGGAAGCAATGCGCAAAGCCCTCGGGTCGGGTTTTAAACACGGAGATCAGGCGCGGATCGTCGATCGCGCGCTCAAAGGACGGCGGGTCGAGCGTGAGGATATAGCGGCGATATGTGCGGGAAAGCACCTCGATATCGTGCTCTTCAAACGCGCCGATCAGCGCAAGCTGCCCGGCAGAAAGCAGATATTCGGCCTCGTTTATGCGCAGACGCACGCGCCCCTCCAGAACCGCGATCAGCTCATAGCACAAATGAAAATGCCGATGCGGGAAATTCACGCTGTCTGAAAAATAAATTTCGCGCAGGAATGAATTTTGCATGCGCCGCACGCCCCTTTCTGTCTTTAGTATAACAAACCGGGCGGCAGATGAAAAGAAAAATATGCAGAATTTGTGTTTTTTCTTATGCCGTATATTAAAATAAAGTGAGGAAATAGTATGAAAAACCCGAGCCAATTCACAAGCTGCGAAGAGCTGCGCGCATATCTTGCGGGCGAGGGCATCGCGCTTCCACTGTCAGAGCGACCGGAGCAGAGCCTTGGAAAACCGGTTGCGCTGGGCGCGCGAACGCTCCGCAATTCGATTGCAATTCAACCGATGGAGGGCTGCGACGCATGCCGCACGGGCGAGCCGGATGAGCTGACGCACCGCCGGTATCGCAGATTTGCAGAGAGCGGCGCGGGGCTGATTTGGTTTGAGGCGACCGCGGTGCTGCCGGAGGCGCGCGCCAATCCGCATCAGCTTTATATCACAAAAGAAAATGTGCATTTTTTTGCAGAACTGGTCGAGGAGATCCGCGCGATCTCAATGAAAAAATTCGGCTGGTCGCCGGTTATTTTGATGCAGGCGACGCATTCCGGGCGGTTTTCCAAGCCGAACGGCGCGGCAGAGCCGATCATTGCTTATGAAAACCCCTATCTCAATAAAAATGTCCATGCGGAGAAGCAGACCGTGATCTCCGATGACGAACTCAAGCGTCTGGAAGAAAAAATGGGCGAAGCGGCGGCGCTCGCGAAGCGCGCGGGCTTTGATGGCATGGACGTAAAATCCTGTCATTGCTACCTGTTTTCCGAGATGCTCTCCGCCTACACGCGCCCGGGCGAATACGGCGGCTGCTTTGAGAACCGGACGCGGCTGATCCGCAACTGCCTTGCGGCGGCGCGCGCGAATACCGCGGGCGATTTCATTTTGGGAACGCGCCTGAATGTTTATGACGGGTTTCCGTATCCGTATGGCTTCGGCGTGCGCGAGGGCGGCGGCATCGCACCGGAGCTTTCTGAGGGCAAGCGCCTGATCCGCGCGCTGCACGAGCAGGTGGGGATTGCGATCGCGGATATTACGGTCGGCACGCCGTATGTCAATCCGCATATGAACCGCCCGACGCTGCGCCCGAGCGACGGCTCGGATGAGAATCCATACGCGGGCGTGGCGCGCATATTGGATTGCGCGCATGAGATCAAGCGGGCGTGTTCTGCGGCGGTGCGGATCGTCGGCTCCGGGCTGAGCTTCCCGGGCGTATTCGCGGGCAATATTGCCGCCGGCGCGCTGGAAGAAGGCTATTTTGACATTGCGGGCTTTGGCAGGATGGCGTTTGCAAATCCGGAATTTCCGCAGCAGCTGCTGCATGGCGGGCTGGACGCGGGTAAAATCTGTCTCGCCTGCGGAAAATGCACGGAGCTGATGCGCGCCGGTTCGTGCGCGGGCTGCGCGATCCGTGACCGGGTGTATACCGAGCTGTATCGCCGGGATGTGCTTCAGGCGGGCAAGAAAGGGGCGGTTTAATATGAAGACAAAGCGAGTGGCGGTCGTGACCGGGTCACGCCGCGGCATCGGGCGCGCGATCGCGAAACAGCTTGCGCAGGACGGCTTTTTTGTGGTGCTGTCGGCGACCGCGCCGGAGGCCGGACAGCTGGTGGCGGAGTTTGAAGCGGCGGGGCACGAAGCGGCGTACATCCCCTGTGATATCGCGGATGCGGCGGCGCGCGAGCATCTGGTCGCGTCCGTGAGCGAGCGTTTTGGGCGCATTGACGTTTGGGTGAATAACGCGGGCGTTGCGCCCGAGGTGCGGCGCGATATTTTGGAGACCACCGAGGAGAGCTATGACCGCGTGCTGGGCATCAACCTGCGCGGAACGTTTTTCCTCTGCCAGCGCGCGGCAAACGCGATGATCGCGATGAAAATGCGCGGCGATATTCTAAATTACGCCCCGCGGATCATCAATATCGGGTCCATGTCGGCAGACACGTCCTCAACCTCGCGCGGGGAATATTGCATCTCCAAGGCGGGCGTTGGCATGGTGACGGCGCTGTTCGCCGACCGGCTGGCGGAATATGAGATCCCGGTTTTTGAGGTGCGTCCCGGCATTATTTTAACGGATATGACAAGCTGCGTGCGCGAGAAATATGAGGCGCTGATCGCGGGCGGGCTGACGCCGTTTCGGCGCATGGGGCGCCCGGAGGATGTGGCGCAATGCGTTTCCGCGGCGGCGGCGGGGCTGCTGGATTTTGCGACCGGGCAGGTGATCAACGCGGATGGCGGCTTCCACCTGCGGCGTTTATGAGGGTCGCGCGTATGGAGAATCTCTCGGTTTCGCGCTATGACGCGATCGTGGTCGGCACGGGCTGCGCGGGGTATCAGGCGGCGGACTGCCTCGCGGCGCAAGGGGTTTGCCAAATCGCGATCCTGACAGAGGGCGTTCGGATGGGAACGTCGCGCAATACGGGCAGCGATAAGCAGACGTATTATAAGCTCGCGCTGGGCGGCGCGGCGAGTGACAGCGTGCGCGCCATGGCGGAGGATCTGTTCGCCGGCGGCGGAATGAACGGCGACACGGCGCTGATCGAGGCGAGCTATTCCGCGCGCTGCTTTAGCCGCCTGCTCGAGCTTGGCGTTCCGTTCCCCTGCAACGAATACGGCGAATATATCGGCTATCGAACGGATCACGATACGCGTGCGCGGGCGACCTCGTGCGGACCGCTCACCTCACGCTATATGACCGAGGCGCTCGAGCGCAGCTGCGCGGCGAAGGGAATCTGCGTGCGCGATCATATGCAGGTCACGGCGCTTTTGCGCGATGCGGACGGCATGGTCGGCGTACTCGCGCTGGACACGCGAACCGGCGCGCCGCATGCCGTGCTTGCGCCGCATGTTGTGCTTGCGACCGGAGGCCCGGCCGGCGTTTATGCGCGCTCGGTGTATCCGAAAAGCCAGACCGGGGCGAGCGGGATGGCGCTTGCGGCGGGCGCGCGGTTTGCCAATTTGCAGGAATGGCAGTATGGCATGGCTTCGGTCCAATTCAGCTGGAATGTGTCCGGCAGCTATCAGCAGGTGCTGCCGCGCTATGGTTCTATCGATGCGGAGGGGCGGGAGCATGCGTTTTTAAACGATGCGCTCGCGCCGGATGAGTTGCTGCGCCTGACATTTCGCAAGGGCTATGAGTGGCCGGTGGATGCGCGCAAGCTGGATGGCTCGTCAAAGCTGGATCTTTTGGTATATGATGAGATCGTGCGGCGCGGGCGGCGCGTGTTTTTGGATTTTCGGCGCAACCCGGTGGGGCTGTGCGCGGAGCTTTCCAATTTCCCGGAGGAGGCGCGTGCGTATTGCGCGGCGTGCGATGCGCTGCTGCCGCTGCCGATCGATCGGCTGGCGGCGATGAATCCTGCGGCGATCACGCTGTATCACCGGCATCAGATCGATCTGCATACCGAGCCGCTCGAGATCTCCGTTTGCGCGCAGCATTGCAATGGCGGTTTGGATGTAGACGCAAATTGGCAGACCAGCATTCCGGGGCTGTATGCCGCAGGCGAGGCGGCGGGCACGTTCGGCGCATATCGCCCGGGCGGCACGGCGCTGAATTCCGCACAGGTCGGCGGTATGCGCGCGGCAGAGCATATCGCGGCGCATCCGCGCGCGCTTTCTGGGCAGGCGGCTGCGTTGCGCTGCGCACAGGCGGAATGGGATGCGCTTCGGCGCATGGTGCAGGACGGCGCGCCGGTCACGCGTGCAGCGCTTTTGGACGAGCGGCGCGCATTGCAAACGGAAATGAGCGATTTTGCGGCATTTTTGCGCGAGACCGAGCAATTTGAGCGCATGATGGAAGAGCGGCGCGCGTTTTTGCAAACGCCGCGGTGTGTTCCGCAGCCGCTATGGGGCTATGCGCTGCGCACGCGTGACATTGCGCAAACGCAGCTTGCCATGCTGTCCGCCATGCAGCAGGCGGCGGCTGCGTTTGGAAGCCGCGGCGGCGCGATGTTCCGGCGCGGCGGTGCGCAGCTTGCGCCCCGGGCGGATGCTGCGAACGACCAGGTGATCACAGAGCAGTCCGGCGGGGAGCTGCATTCCAGCCTGCGCGCGGTGCGCCCGATCCCGAATACTGCTGAAAGCTTTGAAGCAATGTGGCGCGCGTTTCGGGCGCGGCGCGGCGCGCAGGAATGAGCGGGCAAATCATAGAAAAAACGCAGCGGAATTTGCTCCGCTGCGTTTTTTTGCGCATCGTATGGCGTAATAAAACCATGCACGCCGGGGAAACTATGAAAAATATGAAAAGGGGCTGAGATCATGCGGCATCTTAATATTATCGCGGTGTCCGCGGCGTCGGTGATCGTGCTGTTTCTGCTCACCAAGCTGATGGGGAAACGGCAGATGTCGCAGCTGTCCATGTTTGATTACATCATCGGGATCACCATCGGCTCGATCGCGGCCGAAATGGCGACCGCGCTGGAGGGCGATTTCACAAAGCCGCTCATTGCAATGGTGGTGTATGCGCTGTTTGCGCTGCTGTTTTCCTGGCTGCCGGAAAAATCGCTCGCATGCCGCCGACTGATCACCGGGAAGTCGCGTATTCTGCTTGCCGACGGGAAAATTTATCGGGATAATTTTAAAAAGGCGCATCTGGATCTCAATGAGTTCCTCTGTCAGTGCCGCAATGCGGGGTATTTTTCGCTGGACGACGTGCAAACCGCGGTGTTGGAGCAGAACGGAAAGATCAGCTTCCAGCCGCGCGCGGCGCGCCGCCCGGCCACGCCGCAGGATCTGGGTCTTTCGCCCGAGGCGGAGAAGCCGCAGGCCACAGTGATCGCAGACGGCGTGATCCTGCATGAAAACCTGAAATCAACGGGGAATAACGAGCTCTGGCTGGAAAAAGAGCTGCGCGCTCAGGGCGTTTCTGACCCGAAGCGCGTATTTTACGCCGCGTGTGACAATAAAAACACGCTCTCGGTATACGTCAGGTGCGACACGCCCATGCCGCACGATATGTTTGAATAAGCGCCGCCGGGTCGTCTGCACGCATCAGGGCAGACATCATGCAGCCGCCCGCCGCGCCGCAGGCGCGCACCTGCGCCGCACGCTCCGGCGTAATGCCGCCGATGGCAAACACCGGACGATCGGACGCGGCGCACACGGCGCGCAAAAAGGGCAATCCGCGCGGCGGAACGCCCTGCTTACAATCCGTTTGGAACACGTGCCCGGCGATCAGCCGGTCGGCGCCGCGCGCCTGCGCAAGCAGGACGTCCTCCACGGAATGTACCGGGCAGGAAACCAGAAGCCCGGGCTGCGGGGCAAGCAGAGCGAGCGGGAGATGCACCCGCTTGGCGCCGATTCGCCGCGCAATGTGCGGTCGCGCATGCACGGTGAGCGGAACGGAAAACGGCGCGAGCACCGCCATGCAGCGCCGGGCGAGCGCCTCATATTCTTCATCATTTAGGTCGCGTTCGCGCAGGAGGATCGTTTCCGGGCGCGCGGCGGCGATGCGCGCAAGCTGATCGAGAAAATCACGGCGGCACAGCGCGCGGTTTGTAATGCAGATCACCATGCGCTATACCCGGATATAGTCGCGATAGACCGGCTGAAGCCCCTGCGCGACAAGCATTTGATGAACATCCGGCACGCTGCGCGGGTCGGAAATATCAAACTGTTCATCGCCCTTTTCTTCCTCCACATGCCCGCCGACGCCCACGCTGACACCGGCGGAGATCTTCGTTGCGGCAAGTCCGACCACACCATCGCGAAAACGCGCGCATTCCCGCGTGGAGATCGTGATGCCCGCATAGGGCGCGAGCAGGCGGTAAGCGAGCATGACCTGAAGCAGCTCGCGCTCGCCCACGCCGTTTGCAGGACCGCCGCGATGATTGACAAACGGGCGAATGCGCGGAAGCGAAAAGGAGATCTCTGCGCGCGGATATTTGCGCTGCGTCAGCACGGCATGCAGCCCCGCGGCGAACGCGTCCCGCCGGAAATCAGAAAGCCCGAGCAGCGCACCAAACGCCACACCGCGCATCCCGCCAAGCAGCGCGCGCTCTTGCGCGTAGAAGCGGTAGGGGAAGCTGCGCTTCGGACCGCCGGGATGCACGGATGCGTATTTCTCCGTGTCATAGGTCTCCTGATATACGCTGACAAAATCCGCGCCCGCGCGGCGCAGAACGGCGTATTCCTCATGATTTAAGGGATAGATCTCCACGCCGATGTTGCTGAAATATTGCTTTGCCAGCTCCACGGCGCGCGCGATATACGAAACGCCGGTCGCATGGCGCGACTCGCCGGTCAGCAGCAGAATTTCGCGCAGACCGGTCTCGGCGATCGCGCGGTATTCGCGCTCGATCTCCGCCTCGCTCAGCTTCGCGCGGTGGATTTTATTTTTGCATTGAAACCCGCAGTAGGTGCATTCATTTTCGCAGTAATTGGCGAGATACAGCGGCGTAAACAGGCAGACCGAGCTTCCGAAATGCCGCCGCGTTTCTTCTTTTGCGCGAGAGGCGATCTGCTCGAGATACGCGTCTGCCGCCGGGGAAAGGAGCGCCGCAAAATCTTCAAAGTGCAGCGTCTCGCGCGAGAGTGCGCGCAGCACGTCGCGCCCGGTATAGCGCGCCGGGTCAAACGCCGCGCGCGCGGCGAGCACGCGCTCCATCAGGTCAGAATCGATGCGCTCCATGCCGTCAAAATAATCCATATGATTTGTCATATTTACCGCTCCTCCAAAAATCCGGTCAGCGGGCTGGACGCCTCTGCGCCCGCGAGAACGCGCCCCGGCTGCGCCAGATAGCCCGCGCGCCCCGCCTCGATCGCAAGGCGGAACGCCCGCGCCATCGCGCGCACATCCCCGGCGGTTGCGATCGCGGTGTTTGCCATGATCGCAGCCGCGCCCATCTCCATCGCCTCGCACGCTTGCGAGGGGCGGCCGATGCCCGCGTCCACGATGATCGGAAGCGAGATCTCATCAATTAAAATCTGAATAAAATCACGCGTGCAAAGCCCTTTGTTGCTGCCGATCGGGGCGGCAAGCGGCATGACCGCCGCCGCGCCCGCACTCTCTAAATCGCGCGCGACGTTGAGATCCGGATACATATACGGCAGAACAACAAAGCCCTCGCGCGCGAGAAGCTCGGTCGCGCGGATCGTTTCCGCGTTGTCCGGAAGCAGATATTTGCTGTCGCGGATGACCTCAAGCTTGATAAAATCGCCGCAGCCCAGCTCCCGCGCGAGATGCGCGATACGAACCGCTTCTTCCGCGCAGCGCGCGCCCGAGGTGTTGGGAAGCAGGGTCACGCCGTCCGGAACAAAATCTAAAATATTTTCCGCGCCTGCCGTGTTCGCGCGGCGCAGCGCAAGCGTTACGATTTCCGCGCCGCCGTCCTCCACCACCGCGCGCACCATGGGAAGCGAAAACTTGCCCGAACCTAAGATAAAGCGCGAAGTAAATGTGTGGTCTTTTAATTTCCAGGTATCTTGCATAAACAATGCCTCATTTCATAATATTTTTTAGGGCTCCAGCTCGCCCGCGATCAGGCGCAGAACCATGTTCGCCTGCTGCGCGGCGCAAAGCATCACGCGCGGCGCCATCACGCCTTCCGCCATATCGCTGACATAGTCGCCGCACAGGTAAAGATTTTTCATCGCGCGCCGTGTTTGAATGCCGTTTGCGCTGGACAGTCCGCCCATGCCGGACGCGCTGATCAGCTTGACCTCCGGCAGCTGCGCGCCCAGGGTGGAGATCAGCATGCTTTTCTCCTCGGCGCGGTCAAACGCCTCGCAAACGATGGAAAAGCCGGAAAAAAGCTGCGCGGCGTTTTGCTCGTTCACGCGTGCGCAGATCGCCTCGACGCGCACGTCCGGGTTGATCTCCTTTGCACGCTGCGCCAGCGCAAGAACTTTTTCTTGCCCGATATGGCGCAGATCATACGCCTGGCGGTTTAAATTGGAATATTCCACGCGGTCAAAGTCCACGATGCGCAGCGTGCCCAGCCCGCTCCGCACGAGCAGCAGCGCCAGGTTGGAACCAAGACCGCCCGCGCCCGCGATGGCAACGCGCGCCGCCTGCATGCGCTCTGTGACGCCCGCGCTCGCCCGGGCGCACATGCGCGCCACATGTGTTGTCATATCAGCCGCCTCCCACAAACGAAACGACTTCCAGCACGTCCTCCTCCGCGAGGTGCAGCGCGGGGAACTCATTTTTCGGCACGATTGTGCCGTTGCGCTCCACCGCGACGCGCGCGGGGTCAAAGCCAAGGCGCTCCAAACAGTCGCGCAGCGTCTCCGATTCGATATAAGAGACAGGTTTGCCGTTTATTTTCATAAAATTCCTCCTTTTTGACAATAAAAAAACACAAAACAGAACCTGCACCCGTGGTGGTGCACCCCATTTTGTGTTGCGAACGAAATATGGAATTTTCTGTAGTGTACCACAGATGACGGCGCTTGTCAAGCTGGAAATCGCGCGCAATTTGTGCTATACTAGGAGTAAATGCTGTGGCGCTTGCGCGCAGGGGCGCCTTCGCTGTGCCATGGAAATGCGCGCCGGAAAGGATGAAAAACATGAAAAAACGGATGATTTCTTTGTGTTTAGCGGCGATATTATGCATGAATTTTGCATGGGCAAGCGATACGGACGGGCATTGGGCGCAGGACGGCATCGCGTTTGTCACCGCGCGCGAGCTGTTTGGCGGCGTGGGTGAAGGGCGCTTTTTGCCGGACGAAGCGATGACGCGCGCGATGCTGGTCACCGTGCTGTGGCGCATGAGCGGGAAGCCGCAACCCGCTGGGGCAAGCGGATTTTCAGACGTGCCGGAGCAGGCGTGGTACGCGCCGGCGGTCGCGTGGGCAAGAGAGCGTGGAGTTGCGGACGGCAGGGGTGGCGGCTTTGAGCCGGATGCGTTTGTTACGCGCGCGGAGCTTGCCACGCTGCTGCATCGGTATTTCCTGATTTCCGGGTATCAGATGGAGGAAAAAGACGCGGCGGTGGATTCTTATTCCGACGCGGCGGAGATCCCGGACTGGGCGCGCGAGGGCGTGGCATGGGCGGTCAGTCAGGGTATATTAAACGGAAAGCCCGGCGCGCGGATTGACGCGCAGGGATATGCTACGCGCGCGGAATGCGCGGTCATGATCCGGCGCTTTTATTACGCGCTGATTTAGCGAAAACGCCGATTTACAAACCGGAAAAACTATATTATAATGGCTACAAAAATGGTGTTGCTTTAGATAGCAAAATAACGATAAATTTTGATATTTTGCGTGGCATTTAGAAGTCAAAGTGAGGTCTTTTATGTTTTTTAAGAACAGTTTTCGCATTTTTCGCTCAGATTTACATAAGCTTTCGCGCAACTGGGTGGCGCTGGTGATTGCCGTTGGTATTGCGCTTCTGCCCTCGCTGTATGCGTGGGTGAATATTCTTGCGTCGTGGGATCCCTATGGTTCGACCGGCGGGGTCAAAGTGGGTATCGTGAACAACGATGAGGGCGCGAAAATTCAAAATATCAGCATCAATATCGGCGAATCTCTGGTGGATCAGCTGAAAGACAACAAAAAGCTCGGCTGGACATTTTTCGACACGGCGGATGAGGGCGTGGAAGAATGCCGCGTGGGTAATGTATATGCAACGATCATCATCCCGAAGGATTTTTCCGCTAAAATGGCGACGCTGCTGGACGAAACGCATGTGAAGCCGCAGCTGGACTATTATGTAAATGAAAAGCTCAATGCGATCGCGCCGAAAATGACCGACAGCGGCGCATCCACGCTGCAAAAGCAGATCACGGAATCGTTTATTCAGGCGGTGGTTGAGAAGGTCATGGAGGTATTAAATCCGCTGGGGTATGACCTGGATCAGCATTATGATGAGATCAAGCAGTTTGAAAGCCTGCTCAGCCTGGTGGACGGCGATCTGCCGAACGTGAATACGCGGCTTGACAACCTGCTTTCGCACGCACAGGATGGGAAGATCGATCTTGACCAGTGTCAGGATGATGTGGAATTCTTAAAACGCGTGCTGGGCAATGCGATCACGATGACGGACGATGTGAAAAGCGATACCGATGAGCTGATCGATCGCGCCAATCACACGACGGCGGAGCTGCGCGCGAATTTGCAAACGATCAGCACGGCGCTCGGCACGCTGGAAAACTCGCTCGACCGGCTTGGCACAACGGTAAATGACAAAAAGCCGGACATCACCACAAGTCTTGCCACGCTTTCGGCAGACATTCAAACGGTGAGTACGCGGCTTTCCTCGCTGGAGAACGATTTGGGCATTTTTCAAGTTGTTCAACGCGAAGATCTGCTGCGCAAGATCGATGCGCTGCGCAAAACGCTGGATTCTTTGGATAACTTTTTAGATTCGCTGTCCGGCGCGTCCGACGTGGTGACCGGGCTGACCAATCAGATCAAGTTTTTAGAAGACAGCGCAAAGAAAATCGAAAATCAGGCAAATGAGCTGTCCGATGCGGTGGATAAGGCGTTTGCCGAGATCATTGCCGCGCTTGAAAAGTTGCAGAATCGCGCGTCGATCGCTGAAATTCAGCTGGATGAGGTCGCCGCGAAGCTGGATCAAAATTCGGCGCTGTATCAGCAGCTGGAGCGCACGGTAAACGACGCGGTCGCGCGCGTAAACCGCGGGGAAGACGCCACGCTGGTCGATCTGAAGCTGAGCACGCAGATCGGAGATCTTATCAACAAGCTGGAAACGACGCACAGCCGCATTTCCGAAAAGCTTTCGCGCATTGTTGACCATGCCGCGAATATCCGCAGCACGGCGCAGTCGCTGCGGCTGTTCCTCTCCTCGCTCGACCAGTCGACCGAGCGGCTGACGCACAGCCTGCAAACGCAGATCGAGGAGTTAAATTCCACCCTGCGGGACATCAATGCGATCCTGCGGCAGAGCGAGGACAATACGATCCTCGACTTTTCGGGTGATCTGGGGCGCGTGTCGCAAAATTTAAAGGATCTGAGCGCGCGCGTATCTGAGGCGGAGCGGAATATCAACGATTCTGACGCGCTGGAGGAATCGGTCTCGGCGGCGCGGTCGCTTTGCGGCGCGGCGCGCACGATGACGTCGACGCTTGCCAATGCGCTGGACAGCTCGCTCGATCTGAAAATTCAAACGTTTTTAAATAACGCGAAAACCGCCGGGTCTGATCTGCAGCATCTATTCTCCATGTCGATCACGGGCGCGGACGCCGTGCAGGAATTTTTGGGCAAGTTAAATAGCGGAAAAACGATCCTCAGCGAGGATGTGGAGAAATTTAAGGGCAAATTTGCGCCGTATCTGGACGATATGGGCGAAATTGCGGCGAAAATCAAGGCGCTGGGCGACATTATGGATCTCAAGGATCTGACCAGCATCATGCAGTATGACAGCGAATCGACCAGCGATTTCTTCAGCTCACCGGTTGAGCTGAACACAACCAAGCTCTTCCCGGTAAAAAATTATGGCGCGGGGCTGACGCCGTTTTACACAACGCTTTGCCTCTGGGTCGGCACGCTTTTGATGTGCGCGCTGTTTACGACGCATGCGGTCAACGCGGATTTCCCGTATACGCCCAATGAGGAATTTATGGGCAAATTCTTCCTGTTTGGCTCAATGGCGCTGATACAGGGACTGATCGCGGCACTGGGCGATGTATTTGTACTTAAAGTGGAGATCCTGCATCCGGTGTTGTTTGTCTGCCTGTCGATGTTTTACAGCCTGGTGTTTACCGGCATTGTTTACACGCTGGTGGCGCTGCTTGACAATGTGGGCAAGGCGATCGGCGTGGTGTTCCTCGTGCTGCAGATCGCGGGCGCGGGCGGAACCTTCCCCATTCAGGTCACGCCGCAGTTCTTCCAGCAGATCAATAAATTCCTGCCGTTTACCTACGCCATCAACGGCATGCGCGAGGCGGTTGCCGGGATCGTGATGGAAAATCTGCTTGTGGATATCCTGGTGCTCATCGTTTATTTTGCGCTGTTTCTTGCGCTGGGGCTGGTGCTTAAGCGGTTTGCCAGTAAATCGATCGGCCGGTTCCTCAAAAAACTTTCTGATTCCGGCGTGATCGGGCACTAATTAAAAAACACTTCAAAAGCCTCCGGACGGAGGCTTTTTGAAGTGTACAGCATGGGAGGAAAAGCATGACAACTGATATGACAGAAGGGCGCGCATCGCATATTTTATGGCGTTTTTCGCTGCCGCTTTTAATCAGTATTATTTTTCAGCAGCTGTATAATATTGCGGATAGCGTGGTCGCCGGGCAATTCATCGGCGAGGGCGCGCTTGCCGCGGTTGGCGCATCGTATCCGATCACGATGATTTTTATGGCGGTCGCTTCCGGCTCCAATGTCGGCTGCTCGGTCATCATCAGTCAGCTGTTTGGCGCGAAGGATATTCCGCGCATGAAAACCGCGGTGCTGACCGCGCTGTGGTCGATGCTTGCTGTCAGCGCGCTGTTCACGGTGGTCGGATTTTTAACCGCTTCGCCGCTGTTAAAGCTTCTGGGCACGCCGGAGAATATTTTCGAAGGAGCGGAGCTGTATTTACAGATTTATATTGGCGGGCTGGCGTTTTTGTTCTTCTATAATATCTGCACCGGCGTGTTCACCGCGCTCGGCGACAGCCGCACGCCGCTCTATTTTCTGATTGCGTCCTCGCTTGGCAATATCGCGATGGACATTCTGTTTGTTGCGGGATTCCGGATGGATATCGCGGGTGTTGCATGGGCAACGTTTCTTTGCCAGGGAGTTGCGGCGGTGCTTGCGTTTTTCACGCTGCTGCGCCGCATGAAGGCGTTTCAGTGTGAAGAGCGCCCCGCGGCGTTTTCCTGGTTCATGCTCGGGCGGATCGCAAGCGTTGCGGTTCCGAGTATTTTACAGGCAAGCTTTGTTTCGGTGGGGAACCTTTTCATCCAGCGCTTGGTCAATGCGCAGGGCTCGAGCGTGATCGCGGGATATTCGGCTGCGATCAAGCTCAATACGTTTGCGCTGACCGCGTTTTCCACGTTTGCGAGCGGCGTTTCTACCTTCGCTGCGCAGAATCTGGGCGCGGGCAAGGTAGAACGAGTAAAGCACGGCTTTCGCGCCGGAACCTGGATGTCCCTGGGCGTTGCCGTGCCGTTTATTCTCGCTTATTGCGTATTTGCCGCGCAGTCGATGCGCCTGTTTTTGTCTGACGGGGAGCAGGCGATCGCCGCCGGCGTGCGGTTTCTGCACATTACCGCGCCGTTTTATCCGGTCATTATGATTAAGCTCACATGTGATGCGGTGCTGCGGGGCGCAGGAAGTATGCGCGAATTTATGATCACCACGTTTGCTGATTTGATCTTGCGCGTGGCGTTCTCCTACCTGTTTGCAAGCTTCTGGGGCGAGATCGGCATCTGGCTCTCCTGGCCGATCGGATGGAGCACGGGAACGCTGCTGTCCATTCTGTTTTACCTGCGCGGGAAATGGCGGAGCATCAATGTTTTGTCCGCTCATTGATGAATTCCGGGCGGAATTTAGAATATAGAATTTTCTGCTGACTGTACAGCCCGGTATAGCCGGAGAGCATATAGCTCGCCGCGCAAACGATGAGCAGATATGGCGCAGCCTGCATGCCGAACAGCTCGCAGCCGATGAGCAGAGAGCTGATCGGGCAATTGGTCACACCGCAAAATACCGCGACCATCGAAAGCCCCGCGCCGAATGACGCATCGAGACCCAAAAACGGGGCGAATGCCGCGCCAAATGTTGCGCCAATGAAGAAAGTAGGCACGATTTCGCCGCCCTTATACGCCGCGGCAAGCGTGATCGCCGTGAATATAATTTTCAAAAGAAACGCCTCCGGCCGCGCCTGACCCTGCATGGCGGCTTGGATCGTGGGCATGCCGGCACCTAAATAATCCTGCGTGCCGCAAAGCAGCGTCAGCACGATCACGAGCACGCCGCCGATCGCGATGCGAAGATAAGGATTCGGAACATGCCGGGCGGCAAGCTGCCCGGAAAGCCCCAATGCCTTGCAGAATAAAAAGCTGACCCCCGCGCACAAAATGCCGAGTAAAAGCGTTTGCAGAAGGGGCAGCGGCTGCAGCGCCGGGATCTCTTGTATGGCAAGGCTTGCAGCGCTTACGGAGAACAGGCGCGACACGAGGATCGCGATTAGCGACGCGGTGGCGCACGGGACGAGCGCGGCATAATACATCACGCCGACGCTGACCACCTCGAGCGGGAAGATCGCCGCGGCGACCGGGGTTCCGAACACGGCGGAAAAGCATGCGCTCATGCCGCACAGCGTGATGACATGCATATCTTTTTGGTCAAGATGCAGCCAGCGCCCAAGCTGCTGCGCCAGACTGCCGCCCAGCTGGAGCGCCGCGCCCTCGCGACCGGCAGAACCGCCGAGCAGATGCGTGATTGCCGTGCTGATAAAAATTAGAGGCGCCATACGAAGCGGGACATTCTCCTCCGTGCGCACGGCGAGCAGGACCAGATTGGTACCCTGACTTTTCTCCACGCCGCTTGCGCGATATAAAAAGACGATGAGAAGTCCGCCGAGCGGCAGCAGCCACAGCAGCCAGAGGTGCGCCATGCGAAATTCCGTGACCCAGCCGAGCAGAAGGGAAAACGCGCTGCCTACCGCGCCGATCACAAGACCGAGCAGCGCCGCGATCGCAAGCCATTTTAAAAAAATCAGCGCGTCACGCCCGGGCGAAGCCCACGCTTTTTTCCATTGCCGTATCATGATCCATACCCCTTACATTCCTACGCCGCGCAGACTCTGCGCGGCGCTTTTTTATGCAGTCAAATTAAAAAATCGCAAGATCCTGCTTCATGCGCTGCGCCGCGTCATGCGCCGCTTCGCGGAAATTTGCCCCGGTTGGATCGCCGGCGCTCTTCCAGGCATAGATGATCCCACGCGAGGAATTGATGATCGCGCCAAGCCCGTTTGCGTCAAACGCGCCGCGAATATCGCGCGCGGTCGCGCCCTGCGCGCCATATCCGGGCACGAGGAAAAAGCTCTGCGGAAACGCCGCGCGCAGCTCGCAAAGCTCTTGCGGGTGCGTTGCGCCGACCACGAAGCCGACGGCGGAATAGCCGTGCTGTCCAACAGTGTCTTGCCCCAGCGCGGCGGCGGATTCCGCCATGGTGCGGCAAATCGTTTTCCCATTGACCACCAGATCCTGCAATTCGCAGGACGAGGGGTTTGAGGTTTTTACCAGCACGAACATGCTTTTTTTCGCGCTGCGGCACGCATCCACGAATGGGCGCAGCCCGTCAGAGCCCAGATAACCGTTGACCGTGATGCTGTCCGCCGCGAAGGGCGCGTGTGCTGCGCCGCCGATCGTGACCTCGCCCAAATAGGCGCGCGCGTAAGCGGCGGCGGTCGAGCCGATATCGTTGCGCTTGCAGTCTGCGATCACATAAAGCCCTTTTGCGCGGGCATATTCCATCGTGCGCGCGAGCGCCGCAACGCCGGCAGGGCCGTACATCTCATAATATGCCGATTGCGGCTTGACCGCGGGCACGAGCTCGCATACCGCATCGATCAGTCCGGTATTAAATTCATAAATCGCTTCCGCCGCGGCGGTCAGCGTTGCGCCATGCTGCGCAACATGCTTTTCGATCAGCGCGGGGGGCATCTGGTCTAAATTCGGGTCCAGCCCGACCACGGTCGGGTTTTTCTTTTCAATAATTTTTTCAATCAACAGATCCATCGACATGGCAGCGCCTCCTAATTTTTCATCATGCCGTTCTCCAGCACAAGCGCTCCGGCGACGATCGTGCTGTCCGCCGCGCCATAAAGCGTTTTGCCGAGAAACGGCGTGTTTTTCGTCTTGGATTGGATCGATTCGCGCTCTAATACAAACGCGCGCTCTGGATCGAACAGAACAAGATCCGCCATTGCGCCGGGCTGCAGCACGCCTTTATTGAGCTGCAAAATGGAGGACGGCTTGCAGGTCATGCACGCAAGAATTTCAGAAAGCGACATGCGCCCGGTTCGATAAAGCTGTGTCATTGCAAGCGGAAGCGCGGTTTCAAACCCGATGATCCCATTGGGCGCGAGGTCAAACTCGCGATTTTTTTCATCCTCGTGATGCGGGGCGTGGTCGGTTGCGATCGCGTCGATCGTCCCGTCGCAGAGCCCCTCGATGATCGCTTCCACATCGTCTGCGGTGCGGAGCGGCGGGTTCATTTTTGCCAGTGTATTATAGCCGTCGCATGCTTCTTCGGTCAGGGAAAAATAATGCGGGCAGGTCTCGCAGGTCACACGGACGCCGCGGCGCTTCGCGTCCCGCACGAGCGCAACCGAGCCGCGCGTGCTGACGTGCGCGATATGGATGCGCGTATGCGTGGTCGAGGCGAGCACGATATCGCGCGCGATCATCGCCTCTTCCGCCGCGGGCGTGATCCCGCGGAGACCAAGGCGCGTTGCCATGAATCCCTCGTGCATTACACCGTCTGCCGCAAGGTTAAGATCCTCGCAATGCGAGATCACGGGAATATCGAACATATCCGCATAGATCATGGCGTTTTTCATCATGTTTGCGTTCATGACCGGGCGCCCGTCGTCGCTGACTGCGACCGCGCCGGAAAATTTCAGCTCGCCGATCGGCGCCATTTCTTCGCCGCGCTGACCGCGCGTGATCGCGCCGATGGGAAAGACATGGACACATCCCACGGTTTGCGCGCGGTGCTTGATATAATCGATCACGGTTACGTTATCCGCGACCGGATTGGTGTTTGGCATGCAGGCAATAGAGGTAAAGCCGCCGTGCGCCGCGCTGCGCGTGCCGCTTTCGATATCTTCTTTATATTCATAGCCCGGCTCGCGCAGGTGGCAGTGAATATCCACAAGCCCGGGCGCGACGATCTTGCCGGAGGCATCAATCACGCGCTCGCCCTCCTCAGGGGACAGGTCGGGCTGCATCGCAGCGATCGTATCGCCCGCAATGCGCACGTCGAGCTGCGCATCGATCGCATTGCCCGGGCTGATCACACGTCCGTTTTTAATTAAAATCTGCATCCATTCGCCTCATTTCTTTGAGATTTTATTTCATATGCCGTGTTCGGGCGGCGCACATATAAATACAGAACCGCCATCTTGACCGCAACGCCGTTTGTCACCTGCTCGGAAATCATAGACTGCTTGGATTCGATCACGTTGCTCATCAGCTCCACACCGCGGCGAGCGGGCAGCGCATGCAAAATCAGCGCATCCGGCGCCGCAAAGCTGAGCCGCGCCTCATCCACGCCGAAATAGCGCGCATATTCGCGCGTGTCGGGATACATCGTGCCTTCGCAGGCGTGATTTAAGCTGACGACCAGCACAACGTCTGCATCGAGAAGCGCTTCCTCCACCGTGTGGAAAACGGAAACGCCAAGCTGCTCCATCCCCGGCGGAACAAGCGTTGCAGGCGCGCCGATGCGCACCTCCGCGCCCAGGCATGTAAGACCCCAGATATTGCTGCGCGCCACGCCGCTGTGCAGCACGTCGCCCACGATCGCAACGCGCAGACCCTTGATCGTGCCGCGTTTTTGATAGATCGTGAAAAGATCAACCAGCGCCTGCGTGGGATGCTCGTTCATACCATCGCCCGCGTTGATGACCGAGGCGTTCACATGCTGCGCAACCAGCTCCGCCACGCCGGAAAGCGGATGCCGCAGGATGATCGCGTCTGCGCCCATACGGTCTACCGCGGTTGCGATATCTAAGATCCGCTCGCGCTTGGACTGGATCGGAACATTGATGGCAGAGAGCGTGCCGCTCATATATTTTGCCGCCAGCTCAAAGGAGAGCTTGGTGCGAATGCTTTCTCCCGCGAAAATTTCAACCACGCTTTTTCCGAGCAGATGCGGCGCGCGTTTTAATTGCTGCGTCAGCGTAAATTTCATTGTTTCCGCGCTGTGAAGCACCTCGCGAATTTCATCTGCCGAGAGATTTTTCAGCCCCAGCAGGTTGCGTTTTGTTAACAACATTAGCTTGCCTCCGCAGATCAGCGGCGCGATGGATCAACGCTGAGCACGCGCTGGCTGATGGTCTCATTGTTCGTGTGAATTTGGAAATTGCTTCCGTCCGCGTTGAACCAGGAAAGGATCTTAGAATAATCGGTTGGGCTGTTCGCGCTGTATTCGCAGGCGATCTCAAGCCCGGGACCGCCGAACACCTCTGTCGCCTTCGAGACCGGCATGTTTTCCTCAAGCTCAGAAATTTTAGATTCGTCAAACGGCGTGCAGAACGGAACAAGATCCGCAGCCTTGTTATAATAGAGAATTTTAGAATGCACCGTGTCGTCAAAGGCGTAAATGATGTTTACGCCCGCGCTTTTTTTCTCATTTTTATACATGATAAAGGTCTCTTGCCCGTCTTCATCCTGCTTGGCTTCGCCCTTGCCGAACAGCGCCTCGACATCCGCGCGCGTCATGCCGCGATGGACCTGATCGTAATAAGAATACAGCTCCTCGCGCGTGGTGGGCGGCGTGGCAGTGGGGTCGATCGTGATCACGTCCTCTTCATCGCCGGGCAGGCAGGAGCAAAGCGAAAACAAAAGCAGCACCAACGTGGCGAGTGATAAAAACTTTTTCATATTTTTTCTCCTTTTCCAGAACATTCACATGCAATATTACATCATTTTGGGCATACTAATAGCGAAAATAAAACAGAAACGAGGGGTAATCATGAATTCGTTTATAAAAGGAATGACCACAGGACTTGCAGTAGGCGCGACCTGCGCCGCCGTGCTGATGCCGAAATCGGCGAAGAGCAAGCGGGCGATGAAGAGCAATGCCGGGCGCGCGCTCCGCGCTGTGGGGAATATGATCGATAATTTCCAGAGCATGATCGATTGATGGGCTGCTGTGCGGCCCATACATAAGCGGGCATGTCGATTTGCATGCACGTTTGCCAATTGCCATGACGCAGCGATCAATTCGCAAATATTATACCACAAAGACGTGCATTTGTCGCGAGGTAAATGGGAATTTAATATTTTTTTAAGGTCTGTGCCCCAATGCGTGCAAAGAGGGAAAAATCTGTTTTTTAAATTTTGTAGGTTTGTCAAACATATTGGACAGTGATTTCTGCGGGAGAGCGCCAGCGAAGAAGTCTCCGTGTTCTGGTTCGGGTGGCTGTGCGGCTGTCTGGACTGGCAGGCAAGGGACGCCGCACTTTCGTCTCAACGCCGCTTCCGGAAATAGATGTATGACCGGCTTTTATTGCACTTTCGGCTGGCGCCGTATTTTTCTACGCACTTCATTAGGGATTACCGATATGCCATGCCTTGTGTTATGCTCTTGCTCATGAGGGATATGGTCTCCTTACGGTAAAGTGTGTGATAACTTAACTATAATCCATGAGGCCCTATCTCTCATACTCTTTTTATCCACTTGTCCAAGACGTATTATAATCCTACAAGAAAAAATCTGTTTTTTCAAATTTCGCTCTTGCATTTCCTAAAAAGCTGTGGTATGATAGACAAGCATCAAATGCGGTGCGCGCTCGTAGCTCAGCTGGATAGAGTACTTGACTACGAATCAAGGGGTCGTGGGTTCGAATCCCGCCGGGCGTACCATGTCGGGGCAAAGTTCGCTTTGCTCCGACATTCTTTTTGGCGCCTTTAGGCGTGGAAATAAACCCCCGGTTCTACCGGGGGAAGAAAAATAGCTTTAGCATGAGGCTTTCCGAAGGAAAGCAAATAGTTGAGAGGAAACATTTGAATGAGAAAAAGATGTTGAAGGAAGAGGCTTTGCCTGTACCCGTTTACGGGTGGCAGTGCGTGTGATGCGATAATATAATTCGGTGCCCCTTATAGGGGCTATGCCGGTAATAGCCCCTATAAGGGGCAGGTCAAACCACCAGTTTATGCAATAGTAAAATAAAGGCAGATACATGGTGGTTTTCCATGTGTCTGCCTTTATTTTACTATTGCAGCACGGGGGGTGGATTGAAATTGAGTTAGGTAAAGCCAATATGACCACCTTTATGTCCCACCCCGCACGGGGTGGACAGACTAAAGCTGCAACATTAGCACACAGTGTGCTGCTTTATACGGAACGTGCGGATCCAAAAGCGGCGGAACGATTTTTCGTTCCGCCGCTAAGTTTTACTTTTATTAAAAGGCGCTATCGCACTTGGAGCAGCACACCGTCAGGCACTGCAAACACGCGCTGCCGCGCTTGGAGCAGCACGCCGTCAGGCACTGCAAACACACGCTGCCGCGCCCGGAGCAGCACGCCGTCAGGCACTGCAAACACACGTTGCCGCGCTTGGAGCAGCACGCCGTCAGGCACTGCAAACACACGCTGCCGCGCCCGGAGCAGGCTGCTGCCAGACAGGGGCATGCTGCCAAGCCTGAAACAGCACATCGTTAGGCATAGGGAGACGGGGCTTCTGCGCCCATCTTCATCGGCAGGATCAGCTGAAGCTGAAACACGCCATTTTCCGCCTTGAACGCACACAGTCCGCCGCGCCGCTCGGCGATTGTTTGCATACTACGGCAGCCATAGCCATGTCCGGTACGGTTGGAAACCGGGACGCCGCCCTGCATTTTCACCGCCCCCGCATAGGGGTTTTTAATCTCGATCAAAAGCTTGCCCAGTCGCAGCCCGCAATACAGCTGCACGCGCCGATTGTCCTCCTCCAGTTCAGCGGCGGCGCGCAGTGCATTTTCCAGCCCATTGGACAGCAGCGAGCACAGCTCCGTATCAGAGATGCCAAGCGTTTTGGGAAGCCGCACCTCGCAAAGAAGCTGCACGTGCAGCTGCTCCGCCTTATTGGAAAACGAGGAGCACAGCAGATTGACCAGCTCATTTTCGCAATAGTGCCGCGGCGTGATCGTTTCCAGATCATGCTGCACCTTATGGATATATTCCTCCGCCTGCTGCGCCTGCCCGGCAAGTAGAAAGCTATTTAAAATAGAAAGATGGTGGCGCATATCGTGCTGATACACGGCGCTTTGCGCCTGTGCATGGTTTAAAAGCGCAACCTGCTCTGCCGCTGCGTCCAGCTCCTGCGAAAGCGCCGACTGCGCGGCTTCAAGGCTTTTTCGCTCGCTCAGGTTTTTATAAACATAAAGCAGCAGGAAATAAAATACAAACACTTGCATCGTGGGCAGGTATAACACGAGCAGCTCGCTGATTGTTGCGGGCGGCGCGTGTGGGACATTCATAATGGCAAACACATAGATATAGTATAAAATCGGAACCAGCGAAAACAGCAAAAACATGCGATTATCGCCATATTTTAGCAGGTAGCTCACACCGCGCCGGAACACGAACTGCACGAGCAGCAGCACGACGGCGTAGGCGCACAGATTGCTGACGAGCAGCGCCGTGCGCGACGTGGAGAAGAAAAAACGCACCAGATCGCTGACCATTACGGTGAGCGCAGAAAAAATCAGCGCGGAAAGGATCATAAACGCCATTTTTATCACGCCGCATTTTGAGAGATACAAAAACAGAAAAAAGATGGGGAGATGCATGGTGAACGCGATGGTTTTTCCATAAACGGCAGAGCCGAGCTGCAGCCGCAGCAGATGGTTGAGCACGGCAAGCACCACGATAGAAACGGGCATGATCCAGCGCTGCGCCCGCGTGAGATCACGGACGTGCAGATCCATCAAAATCCAGAGCAGCGCCCAGACAAACAGAAGCACCAGCGCGGGGGAATAGGCAACGAGCGCCATGATCTACTCATTCCTTTCTGAAAAAAGAAGCTGCATATAATCCTTCTGAAGCTGCGAGTATAGCAGCCGGGAGATCGGAAGGCTTTGCCCGGAGAACGTGACCACACCGGCGGGTGAAAGCTCTTCGATTTGCAGCATATTTACGATATAAGAGCGGTGGATATGCATAAACTCCGGACGGGCGAGCAGCAGCGACTTATAATTTTTTAAAGAGCCGGCCACCTCGCGCACCTGCCCATTTGTTAAATGAAAATACAAATGCTTGCCGCGCACCTCCACATAGGCGAGCTGCGAGAACGGGACGCGCACCAGCGTGCTGCCGACCTTCAGGGTCAGCCCCTCCTGCGGCTTCTGCTCGCGCAGAAAGAGGCGGTCAAGAATGGGAAACAGCGCCTTTTGATGGATAGGCTTTAGCAAATATTCCAGCGCTTTCACACCATAGCTTTCGTAGGCAAAGCCCGGCGAGGACGTTAAAAATACAATATCTGCGACGTTATCAAAGCTGCGGATCTCGCGCGCGGCGTCCATCCCGCTGATGCCCGGCATCATCACATCGAGCAAATAAAGGGTAAACCGCTCTTTCCGCGCCGCGTCAAGCAGCTCGCTTGCATTGCGAAAGTCCTGGCAGCGGAGCGCCGCATGATGCGTCTCCTGCCAGCTGTGGATCAGATCGACCACGGTTTTCAGCTCTGCCGCCTGATCGTCGCACACGGCGATATTCAAAGCGATCTCCCCTTTCACACAGCATAATAATATTATTTTATCATATTCTGCGCCAGCTTTCCAGTCCGGTATTGCATTTCGCACCGCAAATTGATACATTTCAAGCGCGCGGTGCGCATGCGGCAGAAAAGTCTGGTATGCTATGTGCGTGAAACCTCGGGGCGCATCGGGAGGAGATGAACGCAAAATGCCATCATGGATCGCATGGCTGGTCGCCGGGATCAGCACAGCGGCGTTTATATCGCTTTGGTTCTGGGAGGCCCGGCGGGTCTTGCAAACTCGAAAAAGCATGGTAGAAAGCGCCGCCGGTCAGCTTGCTCTTTGCCGGAAACGGGAAAGCGGCGTGGAGGCAGAGCATTCAGAGGTGCTGCGGCGCTGCGAAAGCATTTATCGGCAGGCAGCGGAGCATTATAATGCCGCTCTGGCAAGACCGTGGATCTATCTTCCCGGAAAGCTGCTGGGCTTTCAAAAAGAACCGGGCGGTCAGCGCTAGTTTTTATTGTGGCGAATGTTTCAAAACTGTATTCTGTGCGCAGGCAGCGGCAGGGGTGATCCGGGATGGCGTGAGCATTGCGGTCTCTTTGCCGAATATGATTTGTAATCATGCGCAGATCATAATATTTTGCACCGCGCATTGAAATAAAAAAGGAAAAGGAGATTCTTCGATGAAAAAATTAACTGTGTGGGCGTGTATTTTAATGATGGGACTTGTGCTGCTCACAGGCTGCGGCAGCGATCCGGTGGCAGATGAGCTGCAGAAGTTTATCAACACGGATATGGCCCAGATCAATACGAATATGATCGCGACCTCTGATGAGTTTGCAAAGTGGGAGAATTTTAAAACCGCAGAGGAGCTGCAGGAGAACCTCAATAGCGCGGTCCTCCCGCGGATCAACGATTCGCTCAATAAAATCACGAAGATCCAGCTTGAGACGCAGGAGGTTCAGGCGTTAAAGGCGAAGTATGAAACAATGCTGCAGAAGCTGAAAGACAGCTGCGACCATGCGAGCACGGCGCTGCAAACAAACGATGAGCAGGGCATGACGAACGCAAACGAGGAGATCAAAGAGGCGGTCGCGCTGTATGAGGAGTATAATCAGGCGGCGCAGGCGCTGGCGAAAGAGCACGGCGTGGAAGTGGAAATCAGCTCGATCGATAATAAATAAAACCGTTAAAAAACAGGCGCATGAGATCATCTCATGCGCCTGCTTTTTATGCGGAATGCAAGAAGAAAAGCGCCCTACGATGCTGCCGCAGGGCGCTTTTGCCATTACAGAAGGAACAGAAACAAAAGAACCAGAACCGTGATCAAAGCGGGAAGAAAGCGGGAAACCCGCATGAAAGCATACCCAAACCACGCCTTGGAAACGCCGTGCCGCGCCGCGAAATGAAGCAGCTGCTTTGCGGCGTTAAAATCGCGCGCCGTTAGGGGTATAAAATCACAAGGGCGTGCGCCGCACCCTCCGTGCCGGGGAACAGCGCGTGGGAGAGGTCGTTTGTCTCCGCCTCACTGAGCAGCGCGTCCTTCTTCGCGGGGTCTATGATATAGTAATATGCGCCGTCCAGCAGCTCGGCGGTCTCTCCAGCGAGCGCGGCGGGCGCTTCGCAATGATACAGCGCGAGAACAAACAAAAACGTTTCGTCATATGGAATGACGGGCGCGGCAGATTCGCCGCCGGATGCCGACCCGGCATGCAGCACAGGCTCACCCGGGGCATCGCTTATGGGCGCGGATTCTACGTCAGCCCCGCTTATAGGAGTGGGCGCGTCATTAGCTGGGGCGGATGGCGCTGCCGGGGAAGCGGCGGCGCGGTCTTGCCCGGATGCACCCGTGCGGGAATCCGGCGTTTCCGCTGTGTTGGGCGCGGATTTTTCTGCTTCGGAATTCGTCTGCGGCGTATCTGCCGCGTCGGATGCGGGGTTCTTGGCTTCAGAATTATCTTGAGCAGGCTCGCTGCCGGAAAACGCTGCCGGGACGTCCGCAAGCTCCGCATGCGGCGCTTCGGCATCCTGCGGCGCCGTGCTGTTTTCTTGCGGCAGATATTTTTGAATCGGCACGCTTGCGGCGAAGAGAATCGCTACGACAACGGCAGCTGCTGCGGTAAATTTAAACCGCGAGAACAGCGAGGGCTGCTTTTTGGAAAGCAGCGAGATCGACTTTTTCACGCGGCTGCGCAGCTCTGCCGGCGGCTCTTCCGCTAGCAGGGGCAGCTCTTTATGCAGCAGCGAGAACGCGGCGGCCCATTGCGCGCAATCCGGGCATTGCGCCAGATGCGCGTGCAGCGCGGCGCGCTCCTCCTCCGTGATCTCACCATCGAGCTCGGCGCTTGCGAGCGCGCGAAAATGCTTGCATTCCTCCATCGTTCTCACCTCCTTTTCTTTTGGTTAGACGTATATGGCGCGGATTTGTTCCCGCCCGCCGTGAGAATTCGGCAAAGCTGCTCGCGTGCGCGGCACAGGCGTGATTTCACCGTGCCCTGCGTAAGATCCAGCGCATCGGCGATCTCGCCATAGCTCAGCTCGTTCAGCTCGCGCAGCGTAAGGATCTCGCGATGTGAGGGCGAAAGCTTTTCCATTGCGCGGCAAAGCTCCTCGCGCGTTTCGCGCCGCGCCGCCTCATCCTCGGGCTGATAGCGCAGATCGGGCAGGGCATAGAGCGCCGCCTGATTGTCCTCATCGTCAAGAGAAAGCGTTTTCATGCCGCCGCGCCGCTTCTCGCGCCGCGTGAAATCAATGCATGCGTTGGAGGCGATGCTATACAGCCAGGTGGAAAATGCGCTCTGCCCCTTGAAAAACGGAAGCGATTGATACACGCGAATAAAAATTTCCTGCGCGAGGTCAAGCGCGTCCTCCGCGTTGCGGCTCATGCGAAGCGCCAGGTTATACACGCGCTTTTCATACAGCGCGACCAGCTGCTCAAACGCGTCGTGATCGCCCGCTTGCGCGCGGGCAACCAGCTCGGTCTCCTGCATAAAACCCCTCCTTTTTATGAAAGCGTGTCAGAAATTTCGCGCAGCGTGCGCGAAAGCTCTGTAAGCGATGAGATATGGCAAATTTTATCTTTATAATAATTTGCGCCGCGCACGCCGCGCAAATACCAGGCGAGATGCCGCCGCGCTTCAAGCACCGCAACGCGCTCACCGCGGCGCGCCGCCGCATATTCGATCTGCTGCCGGGCAAGGGCGAGCCGCGCCCGCAGCGGCGGAAGCGGCGGGACAGGCTCGCCGCGCAGCAGCGCGCGTGTTTGCGTGAAGATCCATGGGTTTCCGAACGCGCCGCGCCCGATCATCACAGCGTCCGCGCCGGTATAGCGCAGCGCGCGCTGCGCGTTCTCCGCAGAAAAAATGTCGCCGTTTGCAATGACCGGGATGCGCACCGCGCGCGCGACCTCGCCAATGATATCCCAGTCAGCGCGACCGGAATACATGGCGACCCGCGTGCGCCCATGTACGCACAGCGCGCTTGCGCCCGCCGCCTCCATCCTGCGCGCGAATTCCACAGCGCAAACCGAGCCGGAATCCCACCCTTTGCGGAATTTCACCGTGACCGGACAGGGCACGGCGGCGACCACGCGGCGAACGATCTCCTCCGCCCGCGCCGGGTCGCGCATCAGGGCGCAGCCATCGCCATTATTCACGATTTTTGGCATGGGGCAGCCCATGTTAATATCGAGTATCGAGGGCTGCACGCGCGCATACACAATGCCCGCCGCCTCGGCCATCGCGTCCGGCTCACTGCCAAAAAGCTGCACGCAGGACGGGGTTTCGCCTTCGTCAAGCTGCATGAGCTGGTTGGACTTCCGGTCCTGATGCAGCAGCGCGCGGCTGCTCACCATTTCCGTGGTGCAAAGCCCGGCGCCCGCCTCGCGGCAGACGCGGCGGAACGCAATATCGGTCACGCCCGCCATCGGCGCTAAAAATACCGGCGTTTCTATCGTAACAGTTCCAATTTTCACGTGCATACTCCTTTTTGAACAGGCTCTGAGAAGAGTATAGCATAAAAATAGTACAGACGAAAGGGGAATGCGAACGGAAATTTCGTTACTTCCGTTTCTTGCGCAATTTGCGCGAAACGACTATAATTGACAAGGTTGCTGTCTGTTTTTGGGACAATGGGCGGCTTCGATAAAAGATTTAGTAAGGGGCAAGATCGTGATTTCTCAATTTATTTCGGATCTTCGGCGCGAATTTCAGGGCTATAATGCAAAAAAATTCACCAATGACCTGCTTGCGGGTTTCACCGTTGCGGCAGTGGCGCTGCCGCTTGCGCTTGCGTTCGGCGTGGGCAGCGGGGCGACCGCGGCGGCAGGGCTGATCACCGCGATCATCGCGGGTTTTTTAATGAGCGCGCTGTCCGGCGCATCGTATCAGATCTCCGGACCGACCGGGGCGATGACTGCGGTGTTGATCGGGCTTTCGCAAAAATATGATTTTAACGGCGTGCTGATGGTGTGCCTGATCGCGGGCGTGATTCTCGTGATCACGGCGCTTCTGCGCTGCGGCAAGCTGGTCACTTATATTCCGACGCCGGTCATCACCGGCTTTACCTCCGGCATCGCGATCATCATTGCGCTAGGGCAGATCGATAATTTTTTCGGCACGCACTCAGCCGGCGCTTCCGCGCTGGACAAGCTGGGCTCTTATTTTCAGCTCGGCTTTGTGCCGGATATTCCCACGCTTGCGATCGGGCTTTTCGTCGTGCTGGTCATGGTGTTTTGGCCGAAAAAGCTGGGCGCGCGCGTACCCAGCTCGTTGGTTGGCATTATTTTATCCGTCATTCTCTGCGCGGTGTTTTCGATCGATGTGCCCACCGTGGGCGAAATTCCGCGCACGCTCCTGCCGGAAAACCGCCTGACGCTTGCGGGGATCCACTGGGCGCAGATCCCGGAATATATCGTCCCCGCGATCTCGATCGCCGCGCTCGGCATGATCGAAAGCCTGCTTTGCGGCGCAGCGGCGGGCCGCATGAAGGGCGAGCGGCTCAATGCAGACCGCGAGCTGCTGGCGCAGGGCATCGGCAATATCGTCATTCCGTTTTTCGGCGGCGTGCCTGCCACGGCGGCGATCGCGCGCACCTCGGTCGCGATCAAATCCGGCTGCGAAACGCGCCTGTGCGGCATCATCCATGCGGTGGGGCTTCTGCTTTCCATGTTTGTGCTCGGGTCGTTTATGTCGCGCATTCCGCTTTCCGCGCTTGCCGGCGTGCTGATGGTCACGGCATGGCGCATGAATGAATGGGAAAATATTCGATATATGTTCCGCAAAAAGCTGAAAAGCGGCATCGTCATGTTCCTTGTTACCATGGCGTCGACCGTTGTGTTTGATTTAACGATTGCAATTTTGATCGGCGTTCTCGGCTCGATGATTTTCTTTGTTGCAAAAATGGCGGCGATCGACGTGTCGCTTGCGGATATCGATGTGAATGCGCTGTCTGAAAACGGGATCGAGCTTGCGGCAGAGCATCATCACACCAAGATGGTTTATATCACAGGTCCGATCTTTTTTGCCACGGTGGAGCATCTTTCCGGCAAGTTGCAGGGCTTGAAAAATCAGTCGATCGTTATTTTATCCATGCGAGCGGTTACACTGATCGACACCTCGGGTGCGGTCGCGCTGCTTGAGCTGTGCCGCCAATATCGCGAGGAGGGGCGGCAGCTTCTGTTCTGTGGCGTGCAGCCCAAGGTGCGGGCGACGCTTGAAACCGCCGGGATTCTCGACGTGGTCGGCGAGGAGGCGCTCTTCTGGGATGCAACGGCTGCGCTGCGCCATGCAGACGGGATCTTGCTGGAGCAATAAAAAAGCGCTGAGCACAGCTGTGCTCAGCGCTTTTTATGAGTATTAGAATGTCCGAGCCGGCGTAAAATGCTGCTCGGTGATGCGTCCGCTGCGCAGCGCGTTTGCCTTGATCGATTCATACAGCGTGGCATCCGCGACCATCTTATACGGCAGGACATAGATCGCGAGCAGCGGGAACACGCTTGTGCCGATCATCCAGCCCAAAAAGCTTAAATCAAATACAAACAGATCGCCCTTCACACCATTAGTCATGAGTTCGGAAAGATTTAATGCCTCGCGCGGGGTAAGCTCCGGATGCTCTGCCAAAAGATAAGGCACAAAGCGGTAGGAATACGCCTTGATAATGCCCGGAACGATCAGCAGGAGCGACCACAGGAACACAAAAAGCTCCATCAAAAGGATCCCGCAAAGCTTGCGCCCATAGCCGCGCGCGCCCTCGCGATAAGGGATCAACGGGTCGATCCTCTGCCGCCGCGCGGCGACGAGAGAGAGCTTTGCCATGCCGCAGCCAAGAAACGGCAGGAAGAACACAGACGCTGTCATGGCCAGCATCCCGAATGCGCCTTGCAGAATGTTCAGCGGACGGGAAGCAATGAGAGACGGAGACTCTGAAAATACGGACAACATGTTAGACATGAGCTGAAAACACCAGTTGGGAATCAACGGGAGATAAACAGGGGCCAAAACCAGCAAAATCGCGGCGAGAAGCACACCATATTGCTCGCGCAGCCGCGCTTTGGCAAAGGTTTTCACTTCCTTGCGGAATGACATAACGATCCCTCCACACAATCCATCTTTTCCGCGCGGATGCGTCCACGCGGGATTTGGTTTTATTTTAGCATAATTTTTCAGCAGATGCAAGCGGTGCGCAAAAATTCGGCGCACGCTTGTTTGCACGGCGCGCGGGATAACGTATTTTGCAGCGTGTTGAGAAAAATCAAAGATTTTTCTGTTTAATTTTAAAAAATCTATTGAAATAATCAGAAATTTATCATAAAATAATGTAGTTCATGGTTCTATGAAAATCAAGGCAAAGGCGGGGCGAAATTTGATCCATATCGTTTTGGTCGAGCCGGAGATCCCGGCCAATACTGGAAACATCGCGCGGACCTGCGCGGCAACAAAAAGTCAGCTGCATCTCATTAAGCCGCTCGGCTTTTCGCTTGATGATAAGCATTTAAAGCGCGCGGGGCTGGATTACTGGCCGCTCCTCCATGTGCAGATCTATGAGGATCTGACCGAGTTTTTCGAAAAAAATGCGCAGGGGCGCTTTCACTATTTAACAACAAAAGCGCCGCGCACCTATCTGGAGGCTTCGTTTCAGGACGGGGATTATTTCCTGTTTGGGAAAGAGACGCGAGGTCTGCCGGAATCACTGCTGTATGCGCATCCCGAGCGATGCTTGCGCATTCCCATGCGCGAAGAGGCACGCAGCTTGAATTTATCAAACTCCGTGGCGATCGTGGCTTACGAGGCGCTGCGGCAGTTGGATTTTGAAGGGCTGTGCGGCTTTGGCAAAATGGCGGAGGGCTAAGCTTTTTGCCGTGGCAGCGGGCGTTTCGCCTGCGAGGTTGTGAAAGGATTTTATATGGAAAAAATTTGTCTTATGGTAGATTCCGCCGGTGATCTTACAAAAAGCATGGCGGAGGAATACGACATTCGCGTGCTTCCGTTTATGATTACATATGGCGGGTGTGAGCATCGTGAGTTTTACGACATTGATGTTGCGGAATATTGGGATTATCTGGAACAGCATGAGGAGCTGCCCACGACCGCACAGATCACGCCGACGCAATATTTAGAGGCGTTTGCGAGCGCGCGGGCGGATGGCTATCAGAAGCTGATCGTCGTCACGATCAACGGGAACGGAAGCGGGACATACGGCTCCGGCGTGATTGCGCGCGATTTATATTATGCAGAGCATGGGCGCGACATGGAGATCGCGCTGATCGATTCTAAAAATTATACGATCGCATACGGCAAGGCGATGATTCTTGCACGCGAGGCGATTTGCGCCGGGGCGAGCTTTTCAGACGTGGTGGCGCTGATTGAAGATCACGTGTCGCGCGTGGAAGCCGCGGCCGCGGTGTTCAGCCTGCGTCAGCTGCGACGCAGTGGGCGGATCAACGGTGCGGCGGCGTGCGTGGGTGAGCTGCTGGGCATCAAGCCGCTCATTCATTTATGCAACGGCGAGGTCAATGTGGTGGATAAAGTGCGCGGCGAAAAAACGCTGGTGCAGAAGCTTTGCGATTTTGTGGATGCGCGCATCGATCAACATGCCCCGCAGGAGCGCGCGCTGCATATTATTTATAGTAAGGTCCCGGAGGAATATATTTATCTGGTTGAGACGCATCTGCGCGAAAAGTATGGGTTTTCGCATGTGCCGCGCATTCCGTTCGGCTGCTCTGTGAGTACAAATACCGGGCCAAATATTCTTGGAATAGTATATTACGGCGAAAAAAGGGCATAAAATAGCTGTGAAATAGGTAGAAACGGATATTGTTTCAGCGCGAAGAATGTTTTATAATAATTTATAAAAGTATGCCGATTCATCGCCGCGCGGCGGCGGAGAAAATAGAAAAGAAAAGATTAGGAGTGAAACATATGACCTATAACAAAAAGAGCATCGAAGATATCGACGTTTCCGGGAAAAAGGTTCTGGTTCGCTGTGACTTTAACGTGCCGCAGGACGAGAACGGGGAGATCACCTCAGATAAGCGCATCGTTGCATCGCTGCCGACGATCGAATACCTGTTAAAAAACGGCGCGGCGGTCATTCTCTGCTCTCATTTGGGGCGCCCGAAGGGCGAATTTAACATGAAATATTCGCTCGCGCCGGTCGCGAAGCGTTTGAGCGAGCTGCTCGGCCGCCCGGTCGCGATGGCGAAGGACGTAGTGGGCGAGGACGCGAAGGCGCGCGCGGCTGCGCTCAAGCCGGGCGAGGTCCTGCTGCTTGAGAACGTTCGCTTCCATAAAGAAGAAGAGAAGAATGACCCGGCATATGCCAAGGAGCTTGCCTCCATGGCGGAAATTTATGTGAATGACGCGTTCGGCACGTCGCACCGTGCGCATGCGTCCACTGCAGGCGTTGCAAATTATTTACCGGCGGTTTGCGGCTATCTGATCAAAAAAGAGATCGGCATCATGGGCGAGGCGCTGGAGAATCCGAAGCGTCCGTTCGTTGCGATCCTTGGCGGCTCTAAGGTTTCTGACAAGATCGGCGTGATCAACAACCTGCTGGAAAAGGTCGATACACTGATCATCGGCGGCGGCATGGCGTATACCTTTGTGAAGGCGCAGGGCGGCAAAATCGGCAGCTCCCTTTGCGAGGAGGATAAGCTTGATTATGCGCGCGAGATGATCGCGAAGGCGAAGGAAAAGGGCGTGCAGCTCCTGATCCCGACGGATACCGTGATCGCGGATCATTTTGCGGCAGACGCGAAGTCTGACGTTGTTGCGTGCAACGAGATTCCGGACGGCTGGATGGGGCTGGATATCGGGCCGAAGAGCGTGGAGGCGTTTGCGGCTGCGATCCGCGGCGCAGGCACCGTGATCTGGAACGGTCCGATGGGCGTGTTTGAGTTTGAGCGTTTTGCCGAGGGCACAAAGGCGGTTGCGGCTGCCATTGCAGACAGCGGAGCGATCAGCATCATTGGCGGCGGCGACAGCGCGTCTGCGGTGAAGAAGCTGGGCTTTGACAAGAAGATGACGCATATTTCAACCGGCGGCGGCGCATCGCTTGAGTTCTTAGAGGGGCTTGAGCTTCCGGGCATTGCCTGCCTTGAAAATAAATAGAACCGATAGAGACAAAAGGAGTTTAGGCATGAACAGAAAGTATCGTAAGACGATCATTGCGGGAAACTGGAAAATGAATAAGACCCCGGCAGAGGCAAAGGCGCTGATCGATGAGCTCAAGGCGAAGGTCGGCAAGCAGAAATGGTGCGATGTGGTGCTGTGCGTTCCGTTTGTGGATATTCCGGCGGCGCTCCGCGCGGCGCGCGATGCGAAAATCGCCATCGCGGCGCAGAATATGCATTTCGAGAAGTCCGGCGCGTTCACCGGCGAGGTTTCTGCCGATATGCTCAAAGAGCTCGGCGTGAAGTTCGTAGTCATCGGTCATAGTGAGCGCCGCGAATATTTCGGCGAGACGAATGAGACCGTGAATTTAAAGGTCAAGGCCGCGCTTGAGGCGGGCATCCGCCCGATCGTTTGCGTTGGCGAAAGCCTGACCCAGCGCGAGCAGGATGTGACCGCGGAGCATATCACCACGCAGGTGAAGATCGCGCTGCGCGACATTCCGGCAGAGCAGCTGCGCAGGATCGTGTTTGCCTATGAGCCGATCTGGGCGATCGGCACGGGCAAAACCGCCACGGCCGAGCAGGCAGGCGAGGTTTGCGGCCTGATCCGTTCGGTCATCCGCGCAAAATACGGCGCGCGCTGCGCACGCTCGGTCACGATCCAGTACGGCGGCTCGATGAACCCGAAGAACGCGGCAGAGCTGCTTGCACAGCTTGATGTGGACGGCGGGCTGATTGGCGGCGCATCGCTCAAGGCGGACGATTTTGCAGCGATCATTGCCGCTGCAAATCAGTAATTTCGATTGGAGAAGAATGGCATGAAAACTCCGATTACCCTGATTATCATGGATGGATTCGGCATCGCGCCGGCGAGCCTCGGCAATGCGGTTCGCGCGGCGAACACGCCGAATCTTGATAAAATTTTGCGCGAGAACGCGAATAGCCGCCTCTCGGCGTCCGGTCTGGATGTCGGTCTGCCGGATGGGCAGATGGGCAACAGCGAGGTTGGACACACGAATATCGGCGCGGGGCGCATTGTGTTTCAGGAGCTGCCGCGCATCACGAAATCCATTCAGGATGGCGACTTTTTTGAGAACGAAGCGCTGCTCGGCGCGGTGAAAAACTGCAAGGAGCATGACAGCGCAATTCATTTTATGGGTCTGATGTCGGATGGCGGCGTGCACAGCCATAACGAGCATCTTTGGGGTCTGCTTGAGCTTGCAAAGAGAAACGGGCTTCAGCGCGTGTATGTCCATTGCTTTATGGATGGGCGCGATGTGTCGCCGACCTCCGGGGCGGATTTCGTGGCGCAAACCGCCGCGAAGTGTAAGGAGCTCGGCGTGGGCGAGATTGCAACCGTGGTCGGGCGCTATTACGCGATGGATCGCGACAATCGTTGGGAGCGTGTGGAGCGCGCGTACAACGCGCTGGTATTCGGCGAGGGCAAGCACGCAAGCGACCCGGTTGCTGCGATCCAAGAGTCGTATGCCAATGACGTGACCGATGAGTTCATCGAGCCGATCATTACGGCGGATGGAACGATCGGTCCGAACGATTCGGTCGTGTTCTTTAACTTCCGCCCCGATCGCGCGCGGGAGATCACGCGGACATTCGTTGACGAACAGTTCGATGGTTTTACACGCAAAAACGGCTTTTTCCCGCTGTATTACGTCTGCATGACGCAGTATGACGCGTCGATGCCGAACGTGCATGTTGCATTTCAGCCGCAGACGCTGAAGAATACATTCGGCGAGTATATCAGCCGCCTGGGCTATAAGCAGCTGCGCATCGCGGAGACCGAGAAGTATGCGCACGTCACGTTCTTCTTCAACGGCGGCGTGGAAACGATGTATGAGGGCGAGGATCGCGTGCTGGTGAATTCGCCGAAGGTCGCAACGTATGATCTCCAGCCGGAGATGAGCGCGCCCGAGGTGACGGATAAGGTCGTTGATCTGATCCACAGCCAGAAATATGACGTGATTATTTTAAACTTCGCAAACTGCGATATGGTTGGTCATACCGGCGTGTTTGACGCGGCGGTCAAGGCGGTGGAAACCGTGGACACCTGCGTGGGGCGCGTGGTGGAAGCGATGCGTGAGATCGGCGGAATTTCGCTGATCACTGCGGATCACGGCAATGCGGAGCGGATGCTTGACGAGGACGGCAAGTCTCCGTTTACCGCGCATACGACCAATCCGGTCCCGTTTGTGATCGTCGGGGCGCAGGTGTGCCTGCGGGATGGGCGGCTTGCAGATATCGCGCCGACCATGCTTGACCTGATGGGCATCAACCCGCCGGAGGAGATGGACGGGAAGTCCCTCATTATTGGCTAGTTCTAAGGGCGTATGCCCCTATGAATATATTTAACAAAGGAGAATGACAATCATGAAGAAATTTGCAGAGATTGTTGACGTTGTGGGACGTCAGGTAATCGACTCGCGCGGAAATCCGACGGTTGAGGTCGAGGTTTATGTGGATGACGGCATCAACACCTACATGGGTCGTGCGGCTGTTCCGAGCGGCGCTTCCACCGGTATTTTTGAGGCGTGCGAGCTGCGCGACGGCGATAAGAGCATGTACCTCGGCAAGAGCGTGCTCAAGGCGGTCGAGGCGGTCAACGGCGAGCTGGCTGACGCGGTGATCGGCTTGAACGCGCTTGATCAGGTCGAGATCGACCGCACGATGATCGAGCTGGACGGTACGCCGAACAAGTCCCGTCTTGGCGCAAATGCGATCCTCGGCGTCTCGCTTGCGGCTGCAAAGGCTGCGGCTGAGTGCCTCGGCATGCCGCTGTATTCTTATATCGGCGGCGTGAATGCGAAGACCCTGCCGGTTCCGATGATGAACATCTTAAACGGCGGCGCGCATGCTTCCAACAACGTGGATATCCAGGAATTCATGATCATGCCGGTTGGCGCTGAGAGCTTCACGCAGGCGTTGCAGTGGTGCGCGGAAGTGTTCCATAACTTAAAGAAGGTCCTTTCCGAGATGGGCATGACCCCCGCGGTTGGCGACGAGGGCGGCTTTGCGCCGAACCTTAAGAAGGACGAGGACGCGATCAAGGTGATCCTTACGGCTGTGGAGAAGGCTGGCTATAAGCCGGGCGAGCAGTTCATGATCGCGATCGACGCGGCTTCCTCCGAGTGGTATCAGGAGGATGGCACGTACTTCCTGCCGAAGGCGAAGAAGAAGATGACCAAGCAGCAGCTGGTCAACTACTGGAAAAACCTGACCGCGAAGTACCCGATCATCTCGCTCGAGGACGGCGTGGCAGAGGAAGACTGGGAAGCTTGGGGCATGCTCACCAAGGCGATCGGCAGCAAGGTCCAGCTCGTTGGCGACGACCTGTTTGTTACGAATGTTGAGCGCCTGGCGACCGGTATCGAGAAGGGCGTTGCAAACTCGATCCTCATCAAGGTCAACCAGATCGGCTCTCTCACCGAGACGCTGGATGCGATCCAGATGGCGAACCGCGCGGGCTACACCGCAGTTGTGTCTCACCGCTCCGGCGAGACCGAGGACACCACGATCGCGGATATCGCGGTTGCGCTCAACGCGGGTCAGATCAAGACCGGTGCGCCGAGCCGTACCGACCGCGTTGCGAAGTACAATCAGCTGCTCCGCATCGAGGAGGAGCTGGGCGATACCGCGCAGTATCTCGGCCTGAAGGCTTGGTTTAACCTCAAAAAGTAAAAAAATACGGCAAAGGCGCTCCGCTTTGAACGGCGGGGCGCCTTTTTTGCGCAAAAAATTAAAAAACGACACAAAATGGAAGCTTGTCATGCAAAAATTACAACTTATAAAGCATTTTCAACTGCATACACTATGATCGAAACCAAAAAAGGAGGTGAAACAGCAATGGCAATCGTTCCTTCCGCAAAAGAAGCAATGAATCAGTTTAAGATGGAGGCTGCCAACGAGGTAGGCGTTACGCTCAAGCAGGGCTACAACGGCGATCTTACTTCGCGTCAGGCGGGCTCGGTCGGTGGCCAGATGGTCAAGAAGATGATCATGGCGTATGAGCAGAATCTGAGCAAGTAGCATAAAAATAGATGCGTGGGGCTCTCTTGAGGCGATGCAATTACGCCGGCTCAGGAGAGCTCTCTTCCAATTGCGCCGCAGGGCGATCATAAAAGGTCTTGCGGGGCGTGCCCCACAAGACCTTTTATGATATTTTTATCGCCGGAATCAGCCCGGATGCTTTTCAACTAAAAAAGCATAAATACTAAGATACCGCAGACGATGATCGCGTTTCCCAAAATTCGTTTTTTGGTAATGGATTCGTTTAAAATCATGCGCGAAAGCAGCATAACAAATACGGTGGACATGGAGTTTATCACCACGCCGAAGCGATAATCGATCTTTGTGTAGATAAACACATTCAGCGCCAGGACGCCGAGATAGCATGCATAGGAAAACAGGACATAGGGATTGCAATATTCAAAAAAAATATTTTTGTGCTGCCGGTTTGCGCTCTTTTTTAAAATAATCTGCGAGAAGGCAGTGATCAGCGCGCTCAATATCATTAAAACGTAAAAGATCAAATTATTCACTTTGCATCACCCAAATCCCCGCGATGATCAATATCGTTCCGAGGATATTCCCGATCGTAATTTTTTCAGAAAAGATCAGCACGGACCACAAAAGACACCATATATTGTAAACCGACCGGTGCGCATACGCAAGATTCACATCAAAATGCTTTAAATTCTGCTGCCAGAAGAGCGCGTATATGCCGCAGTTGATCAGGATCAGCGCGGCGAAAAGGGCGGTATGAATACTGAATATCCCATGCGCGCCGATGCTGTTTGCGGTAAGCTTTGAAAAGATCCCCGTGAATGAAAAAATCAGGATATTGATGTGAAGAATGCACAGCCGCTTTGTTTTCTCCATAGTTATTTTCCCTCGAAAAATGAATAGATGTGTTCTAAAATATAATCAACGGCATCTTTGGTCAAGTCCCGATACATCGGAAGCCGCACCAGCGTTTCGGACGTTTTGGTCGTATATCGGTCCTCGCCGCAGAAGGAGGAGCAGGTTTTGCCAAACGGCGAGGAATGGAGCGGGACATAATGAAACACGCAGGTTACCCCGCGCTGCTTCATATACTCGATCAAATCACACCGCGTTTTAAAATCGTTTGTTTTGATATAAAACATGTGCGCATTGTGCGCGCAGGCATCGGGGACGACGGGCAGACTGATGCAGCCTCGCTTTTCAAGCTCCTTTAAGCCGGAATGATATTGATGATATCTTGCCAGGCGGGCGCCGTTTATCTGCTCCGCCTCGTTGAGCTGCGCATACAGAAATGCCGCGCCAAGCTCGCTGGGCAGGTAGGATGAGCCGTGGTTTACCCAGGTATATTTATCTGTCATGCCGAGCAGAAATTCGGCGCGGTTTGTCCCTTTCTCCCGTATGATCTCCGCACGGATCACATCGTCCTCTGAATTTACAAGCAAAGCGCCGCCTTCGCCCATCGTATAATTTTTGGTTTCATGAAAGCTGTATGCTCCAAAATTTCCGATCGTGCCGAGCGCCTTTCCTTTATAATATGCGTTCACGCCCTGCGCGGCGTCCTCCACCACGTTTAGGGAGTACGCTTTGGCAATGGACAAAATCGCGTCCATCTCACAGCCGACGCCGGCGTAATGGACGGGAACGATCGCGCGGGTTTTCTTTGTGATCGCCGCTTCGATCAGCGTTTCATCTATGTTCTGCGTGTCCGGGCGGATATCAACAAACACAATATGCGCGCCCCGCAGGACGAAAGCGTTCGCGGTCGACACAAATGTGAACGACGGCATGATCACCTCGTCGCCCGGTTTGATCTCGCAAAGCAGCGCCGCCATTTCCAGCGCGTGCGTGCAGGACGGCGTTAAAAGCGCCTTTTTTGCGCGGTAGGCTTCTTCTATCCGCTGGCTGCACGCCTTGGTATAGAAATGATCTCCGCATAATTCGCGTTTGTTAATGACGTCATCGATCAACGCTTTCTCCGTGCCGACGACCGCCGGAATGTTGAATGGTATCTTCATGCTGGGCACCTCATTTTTGTTCGCTCAATTCCCGAAACGCTTCCGTTAAGCGGTATTGGCACGCAAAGCCAAGCTCATTTTTCGCTTTCGCCGTATCATAATAGAAAACGGAGGGATCTTCTTTTTTATCGCGGTGGATTTCAATGCGCGATGTGGAACGAAATCCGCCAATGACCGCGTTTGCAAGCTCCATATTCGTGGTTCCAATGCCTGAGCCGATGTTAAACACACCGGTGAGGGCGTATTTTTTAAGCGCAAGCCATATCGCGCGGCAGGCATCTTTATTATAAATATAATCGCGCTTGCCGAGCGAGTTTCCATATACGGCAAGCGGCTTCCCGACCGCCGCATGCTCCATATACAGGCTGATCAGATACCCGTTTTTGTCATTCCCCACGACTTGAGAAAGCCTTAAAATCTTGATATTTGTTCCGAAGTTTCGATTATAATAATCGCAGAGCAGCTCGCCCGTGTATTTCGAGATGCCGTACTCATTGATCGGAGCGATCGCGCCGGTTTCGCTGACGGGCGATGATTGCAAGTGAGAATACACGCATCGGGAGGAAAGGTATACGATGTTTTTGATGCCCAATTTCACGCAGGCAAGCAGCGTGTTTTCAAGCGTTTTGACATTATCCTCATACAGCATGAGCGTTTGCGTTTCTTTTGGATCCACTTTTTTTGCCGCAAAAACGACCACACTGTCGCAGCCAAGCAGCGCGCGCTGCAGCTGCTCGGCGGAATATTCGCGGACCGCGCCGCTTTTTCTTGAAACATCAACAAGCTCCGCGTGCGCCGCGTACATGCCCTGAAAGCAGGTTCCGATCAGACCGCTGCCGCCGACCAGACCGATTTTTAGCGGGGAATGAAATATGCGATAGCCGCATTTCTCCATATATCCGTTTATTTTTTTCACGGTGTCGCCGGTGTTATAATACATTTTTTTATAATCGGCGGGGTAGTTTTCATATTTTTCGGCATGGAAGACGGTATCCGGTCGCTCACAGAAAAATTCCAGATGAACGGGCGCGCCGCCCGCCTCGTATTGCGGCGTATCAACGTGCTGCCCCAGCAAATGCCGCACGGTCATTTCCAAAAGATCCACGCCGCAGTACGCCTTGATAAGGCGCCACATATGGCAGCCGTCAAGGCGGGGCGCGACCTCGATCAGATAGGGATGACCCTCCGCCACCTTGATTTGAAAATAAACCGGACCGTTTTCTATATCAAGCTTTTTCACCGCGCCGCGGACAAGCGCGTTAATTTTTTCGTGCGTTTGCGTGCCTTCAAACACGGAGGGGAGGTGGTGGGCTTTGATGATGCCGCCGGGCAGATTTTCAAAGGATTCACGGTCCGACAGCATGGAAAAAATAATTTTTCCGTCTTTCACATAGGCGTTGACCGAAACCTCGCTGCCGGATACATGCTTTTCAAGAATTACTTTTTTGCATCTTGAATAGCTCATGGCATGATCAAAATGCAACGATAATTCCCTCGAATTTTCCGCCTTAAAAACGCCCCGCTGCCCTTGCGAATCGACAGGTTTTATCATAAGCGGATAAAACTGCGCGCTTTTTGCTTCGTCAAGCGTTTCGCAAACCGCGAAGGGGAGGTTAAACGGATCGTCTGCGCCAAGCGCTTCGCGCATGAGATGCTTGCAGCAGCAAATTTCGGCGGTTTTGCTCGATACAAAATGGAACATATTTAAATGCTCCGCCACCTTGCAAAATGAAGGCACGGCGATATCGCTTCCGACGGAATATATGTAATCGATCTTGTGCTCCTTCACATAGCGTTCGATGCTTTCGACGTCCACGATGTTTATCGCGGCAAAGGCGTCCGCCAGCGGGATGCCCTTATCGGTGTTCGAATAGCTGCAAACGAAAACCTCAAGACCGATGCTTTTTGCATATTCGATGAAATCGATCTGTGCATTACCTGCACCCAATATCAGCAGTTTCTTTTTCATGGATTACATCTCCCGTCACGGTATCCTGCCTGATGATATACTGCGGCTCTTTGGTGATCGCCATAAACATCCGCGCCACATACTCGCCCACGATCCCGATAGCCGTTAGTATAACGCCCGAAAACACGCCGATTTCGGCGTAGATTTTATGCGCAAAGCTGCCGCCGGACAGGCAGGCAACCAGCAGGCAGAGCAGCGAGATGGCAAAAACAGCCACGCCCGATTTTGCGATCAGCCGGATCGGCTTTAGGGAATAATTTAAAAGCGATGCCCAAAGGTGGATCAGCTTTTTCAGGGTATAGCCGCTTTTTCCGAAGCGCCTGTCAAAATGCTCGATATCCACGTTTGCGATCTTTGACGATGTGCGCAGAAACAGCCCCTGCAGATTGGCAAAGCTGCTTTCGCTTTTCACGATCTCATCGCGCACAAAGCGGCGGATGAGATACATGGGGCAGGCCTTCAAATCCTTTGGTTTATCCAAAAGATAGCACACCGAGATGTGGCTTAATTTGCTCATCAGGTTTCTAAAAAGCCCATGATGCCGCTTGGGAAAGCGCCCATACACGATGTCATAGCCTTCGTTTAGCTTATCGATGAGCTTTTTAATTTGCGAAGGCTGCGTTTGAAAATCGTCATCCATGCCGAGGATCGCATCGCCGGTCGCGTATTTCATTCCGGCAAGGATCGCGTTATGCTGACCGCAGTTTTTCGCAAGATCCACGCCGGTCACGAAGGGAAATCGTTCGGCAAGACGTTTGATTTCGGAATAAGTTCCGTCATTCGAGCCGTCGTTTACTAAAATAAACTCATACTCGCAGTACTTGCAAAGCTCTTCGGCCGTTTTTTCCACAACGGTTGAGATCGATTTTTCCGCATAGTAGCAAGGTATCACAACGGAAATTTTATAGTGGTTCATTATTGGTTGCCCCTTTAGTTGCAAGGAATAAATGTATAGATATAAATATTGTTGTTTTCATAAGGGATCGTTCTAACGACGACAGGCTCAAGATCATAGCGTTCTTTCATCGTTAATGTCATTCCGTTTTTTAAATTTCCGATCGCCGCATAATAAATGTTTTTATTTGCGTCGATCAGCCCGTCAATCGAATTTCTGATTCCGTATTTCGCGTTTCGCTTAAAATAATCGGAGGAATTGATATACCAATTTCCGAGCGAATCTGTATTCACCATGCCATCATATATCGAGAAGGTGTCGGTCGATGCGGCGATAAAATCATAGGCGTCATAGAAATAAAAGGTTTCTCTGTCGCTCGCCGCCAGCAGGTTTAAAACCTGAAGCCTGGCGTTGATCCGGTGCTGCCCATCCGCTTTGCCGCAAATCACCTGCTGATTCGACACGGCGAAAAACACGGTGAGCAGTGCAACGCAAAGCATAGCTGCCGTTTTGTATACGCGTTTTCTGCCCAGGTATGTTTCGACGGCAGTTTTTTGAAACGCATCGCTCAGCGCGAGAATGCAGGAGACTGCGATTGCCAAAAGCATGACCTCTGTCAGCCGGTCCATCACTCTTGAAATGTAGCAAAGGTAGGTCATTTCAAGCAGCATGCCCGCCGCCGTGCACAGAATAAATGTAATGTACACATGCTTTTTCTTTCGCCAAAGGAGAAACGCGGCGCAGGCAAGCAGGAGCACGCAAAATGCGGTTTGGTATAGCACACTCGATTCTAAAAAGCAAGACGGCGCTTCCGCAACTGCACGCAATACTCTTTCGCCGGGGGATAAGGCCTGATGTTGTGTTTTGCGTATGTTTGCAACAGAGCGCATTTTTTCTGTTGTAATTTCGCCGTCTAAATCCAGGTAGCGCGCGGAAATATCATAAAATGTTGTTTCATCTATGCCGGCAAGGTCATAAAAGGTTTTGTTTTCGTTGTATGGGGGGATGGCGCCAAAATCATAGACCAATGAGCGCGCGGTATTAAAAGCGCTGTATTCAGCGTCGCTGTTTTTATGATCGATCGCCTGCACAGAAAAGCAGAATGCCACGGTCAAAAGCATGGACACCGCATATTTGATGATGTATTTTTTATCCGGGAGTTTCTGATTGATCAGCTTCACCGCAATGGCAAGCATTGCCACGGGGAATATCATCAAAAACACCTTCATGCGGATGGAAAACGAGATCACCGCAAAAATGCTTGTGCATAGCAAATATAATGGGGTTTTTCCGTTTTGGGGCATATACCAGAGCAGGGCAAGCCAGCCGATTGCCATAAATGCCGCAGTGAGCGTAAACTGCGGAAGAGCGAGATGCTTTTGCACGATAAACAAATAAAAAAGGAGATAGAGGAGCAGCCCCCATTTTGTGTTTCCTGCGCGGTTTGCGCGCAGCAGGATAAAATAGCAAATCAGGCTTGACGGGATCAAGATGCAGAGAATGGAGGCGATCCCATACCACGGCACCGCGGGCGTTATGCGATACAGACCCGATAAGATCCACGCAATCGGATATTTCATAAAAACAAGCGTGCCGCTCGGCTCGCCCGTATATGCGCCCGAAACGATCAGGCTCATCCGGTAATCGTCATTTGTTGCAAACACAGAGCCTAAAAAGGCAAAGCTCAGCAAAAACAACATGGTGTTCAGCAAAAGTGAAAATGCCATAAACCGGGCTTTTTTCTTTTTTGAGATGAGATCCATATGCTTAACACCTTTCTGACAGATCGCCTTCCGCAATAACGCTTGCGCATTCTTTGATCTGGGCGTCATCCTCCTGCTTCTTGCGCTTTTTACGCGCAAAGAAATATACAGCGGCAAGGAGGAGCAATGTGGCGAGTACGGCAGAGACAACAAGCACCGTTGTTTGAAACGCGCTGAATACCGGCGTTGTCATGTAAGAATGATAATAAAAATCAAGGACGTAGATGCTTTTGCCGAGCGATTCATCGTCCGGGTCGCTGACCGTGATCGTCATGATATTATGCTCCGCGTCGGTCACGATATCGATCCCCGAGATTTCGACGATATGGTTGCGTTCCTCTGCAAGGGCTTTTACCACAAGCTTTTCGTGTTTTTTTGAAACGCCGATTCGATAATATCCTTTTGTCTGCTCAAACTCGATCGGAACAAGACCATTGTTGATCTGAATATTTGACAGCAGGAACGAGCGGTTTACATTAGAAGACACCGCGGCTTCTCGATAAATATAGAGCGCGTATTCATAAACAGTTCCGTCAGAGTCCGTAATGGTCATAATGGCACGCTTTCGTTTGCCCGCGGCGAGATTTTCGTTCCCTGTGATCTTCACGTTCGCTTTCTTGTCGATCGTTCTGATATCAAGCTCGGCGGCGGTGCATTCATTCGGAAGCGTGATATAAAAGTTCCTTGCCGAGTCACGAAATTGCGGGGACATGGTTCCGTTTATGCAGCGCAAAAATGCCAGCCCGCCTTGCTCGCCTTTTGCATACACCTTTAAGGTATATGTTGCAAAATTGCCTTTCGTATCATTAACCGAAACGGTGACCGTTCGCTCCTCGCCGGGGGTGACCTTTTGCTCAGCGCCGTCAATACGGACAGTGCAATCCTCGTTTTTGGGCACCGCAATGATTTGCGGCAGGCTTTCGCCCTCGTCAAGCTCCACGGTATAAAAGGGGGTGTCTTTATCATATTGGATCATGAAGCCGTTTGTAACATCCAAATCCTTGAGCAGGGAAACGGATTCTGCATGAGCCGTTGCGCTAAGCAGCATGCTTATTGTAAACAACAAAAGGAAAAAAGAAACTTTACGCATATTCGTTACCCCGTTATAATCAAAATCAGCGGCACCACGCTGAAAGCGAAAGCGAGGTGCCGCATGGTTTTAGTCGGCAAAGCAAACCGTTATTTCATAGGTTTTTGTTTTTCCGCCGATTGTGATATCTGCTAAAACCGTTGATTCGCTTACGCCGTCCTGCTTAACAATATAATAGCTGCCGGGATTTTTCTGAACCTTCGAGTCTTTTTCGTCTGTCACGGTCAGCTTTCCGCCTTGGATCACGCCTGTCTGCGACATATACAAGGCAACATTTTTTGCGCCCTTGCTTGCCGTAATCGTGATTTTCTGCGTATTGTGATCAATGGTTATTTCAGAGGCTCTGAGCGCGCGGATCTGGTCGAAATCGAACCCGTCGGTAAAGCTCACATTCAGGGTGTATTGCTTTGTAACTTTCCCGATGGTAACGTTAAGCAAAACTGACGCCGCGCCCGTTCCGTCGTTTTTCACATAAAAGCTTCCTGCGTTCTGCACCACGCTTGCGTTCTGCGCGTCGGCAAGGGTAATGCTGCCGCCCTTTATGCTGTCATTTTGCGCTTTGTATACGGCAATGTTTGAAACCACGCCGTCAGAATGAACGGTGATCGTCTTATTTTCATGGTCAACGACCACATTTTTGGTTCTGAGCGCGCGGATACTCGTGAAATCAAACGCATCCGCAAAGCGAACGGTGAGCGTATATTGCGCTGTTGTGTTGCCGATGGCGACGTTGAGCAGCACAGTGGCCGTGCCGCTGCCGTTATCCTTCACATAAAAGCTGCCGTTATTTTGCGTAACATCGGCGTTCAGCTGATCCGCAAGAGTGACCTGCATATTGCTCTGCGCGCCGAGCTGATATTGGTACACGGCAATATTGGAGACCTTGCCGTCCGCGTCCATTGTGATGGTTTTCTTCTCGTGGTTGATCGCGATATTTTTTGCGCGCGCAGTGCGAATGGAGGAGAAAGAAAATTCCGCTTCCTCCGAAAAATCAACGATGACTTTATACACGCTCGTCTCTGCTCCCAGCGTATAGTTTACGTCAATTTCCACGCGCTTGCCGTCTGTCGGCCGCTTCACGAAGATGCATCCCTGCCAGTCTACAAAGACCGGCTCGCTGGATGAGGTTGATTCTTCAAACGTTGAGTAGGTGGGATACGTTCCGACCGGCGTGATGATTCCATTATAATTTCCGGGCGTACCCTGATATTTTGTCAGCCCGATATACTCAATTCCGGCATTCGGGGTGATGTGAATTTCATTGCCCGCCACATAGCCCACGTCTGTTCCATACACAATGTCTTTCTGGGTAGAGCCCAGTTTTCTTTGATACATTCTGAGGTTTTTTTCCACAAATTCATTGAAGTGCACGGAAAGCGTATACTGCCTTGTCACTTCGCCGATGGTGATATCAACGGTCACAGAAGCGGTTCCCGCATTGCTTATCACGTAAAAGCTTCCGGGATTCTGCTTGACGGATGCGCCTTGTGCGTCGGAAAGCTTAATGGTTCCGCCGGGGATAACGCTTGCCTGATCGTGATACACGGCGATGTTTCGGACGTTGCCGTCTGCCGTCATTGTAATGGTTTTATCATTGTGGTTCACAACGATATCTTTCGCGCGGAGGGTTCTGATCGTTGTGAAATCAAAGTCAGCAGGGATCGGATCGGGCTCAACCGCTTGGTTTTTCGTAAATTTCGCCGTGTAGGCTTTATCTGCCGTTACATTGCTGACCACAAATTCCGCGGTGTCGCAGACCTTTGTTTCGCCGTCATACCAGCCAGCAAAGGTGTAGCCGTCATTTGCTGCTGCGATAAGGGTTGCGTTTTCGCCTTCTGTTACTTCGCCGCCGCCCGAAACCGTGCCGCCGGTCTCGGCCGTGGCGGTTACGGTATAGGTTTTCGGCGCTACTACGTCGGCGGTTCTGTTGTCGCTTGCCCAATCATAACTCGCCAGGTTTTCGGTTGCACCGGTAATTGTGGTGTCAATTTGCGTGTCCGTATAAAAAGCGCCGCTGTTGGAGCCGGGCATCGGAAGGGACACGTCCGCCCATCCATCGCCGAAAATAAAGGTCGTTATGGGCGTGTTAATTGCAAATCCATCAAGCTTTGTCTTTGCGCTTAAAGTGAATGCGCTGAGATCAAGCGTTGTGAACGCATTGCTTATATGACCGCAGTTATAGAACATGTAGCGCATATCGCTAACCTTTGATGTGTGAAACTGATTCCCCAAATTGAGGGTGAATACCGGGGAAGAATAGCCGCAAAGCCGGAACATATTTACCATATTGGTGACCTTTGACGTGTTAAACTTATCCCCCAGATCAAGGGTGAATATCTCGGAACCATAACCGCAGAAAGAGAACATAGAGTCCATATTGGTAACCTTTGACGTGTCAAACTTGTCTCCGAGGTCAAGGGTGAATTTCGCGGAATTATAGCCGCAGCCACCGAACATGTCCGGCATATACGTGGCGCTTGACGTATCAAACTTGTCGCCCAGGTCAAGGGTAAACACTTCGGAAGCATGACCGCAGCAATCAAACAGGTGACCCATATTGGTGACCTTGGATGTGTTGAATTTATCCCCTAAATTCAGCGTGAATACTCTGGAGGAAGCGCCGCAGGATTGGAACATACTGCTCATATCGGTAACATTGGATGTGTCAAAAAGATTTCCTAAATCAAGGGTGAATGTCCTGGATTCACAGCCGCATGCCAGAAACATACATGACATATCGGTAACGTTTGACGTGTCAAACTTGTCGCCTAAGTTAAGCGCAAATTCCGTGGAACTATGACCACATCTAAGGAACATACTGCTCATATCGGTAACGTTTGACGTGTCAAACTGCGCCCCTAAATCAAGCATAAAAACCGTGGACTCAAGGCCGCATTCGTCGAACATCGATCGCATATTGGTAACATTTGATGTATTAAACTGATTTCCCAGATTGAGCGTAAATCCCGTAGAGCTATATCC